>JACQHC010000132.1 GCA_016199245.1 Gemmatimonadota bacterium
CCCTGGAGCGGCGGCATTCCGGGATCGTTCATCTCGAGCAAGGGCCGATACTCCGAGCTCCAGGTCCGCGCGAAGTACAGTCCGCGCTCCTGGGGCCAATCGTTCCAATCCGCCGCCCCGATGCGGTTGGGCCGCGTGAACGCCGCATGCTCCGGCTCGAGTACGCGCACCGGCGCGACCTCGTCCGTCACGCGATCGTGCGGCCGGCCGATCGTGACGTCGTACGGAGCGAACTTGCCCGTCACGAACGCATACTGCTGGTACTGCACGAGCAGCGTGCCGCCCCGTTCTACGTACTCGAGCAGGCGCCCGTTGTGCCGCACCAGCGCTGTGTCGGTCTCGTATGCCCGCGATCCAACCACAATGGCGCCGAACGCCGAGAGATCGCCCCGACCAAGCTGATCCGAGCCGAGCACTTCGAGCGGCACGCCCACCTGCGCGAGCGCTTCGGGCACCAGGTCGCTGGCGCCGCGGACGTAACCCACTCGGCCGATGGCCGGGAGCGCGATAGGGGCCACGCGCACGGTGGCCGCCGCGGGTACCACATACGGTGTGGCTCGGATATGCGGATACTCGACCAGGTCGACGGCCCGGTCTGACCAGCGTCCGTCGGCGAGACGCGCCACGGCGCGTACGGTGACGGCCGCATCCACGGCGGACGCCGGTCGCGAGAGATCGAAGTTCACGGTACGCTGTTGGCCCGGACCGTCGAACGTGAACGACACGGGCTGTGGCGCGGGCCAGCCCTCTACCTCGAGCCGGACATCACCGCTGTGCGCGCCCGCCAGGCGCGACAGCAGCGTCACGGTGAACGGGCGAGTGGCCGCTCCGTCCGACGGCCACACGACACTCCGCGGCTCGAGCCGAACCTCGACGGGCGGCACCGCCCGCACCGACCGCCGTACCTCGCCGCGCGCCTGGTCATTGAACCGGTAGGTGACCTCGCGCCGCAGCGTCAGGCTGGTGCCGAGGATCTCGACGCGAGCGCCGGCCCCCAGCACCGGGCTCTCGAATGGCAGGCCGCGCGTGGTCGGGGCCGCAGCGCTCCAGTCGTACATCGCCCCCGCCCCCCACTGTGGCCGCTCCAGGAAGTAGGGCTGCGATGGAGCCGCGTCAGCCGGCACCGTGACCGTCTTCTCGCGGCTCGCCAGCCGTCCGGCCTCGATCACGGACGGCTCGAGCTCCCAGATGGGCGGCGGGTTCGGAGTCGCGCTACTCCAGTCGGCCGCGAGCGCCACCGATTGGAGCGTGACGTCGTACGTGCCGCCGTTGAAGACGTCGATGGTCACGCCGACTTCCTGCCCCGGCACGACCTCCGCCTGATTGGTGCGTGCATCCAGGACCACGCCGGCCGCCACGGCCAGCGCGCGCTCGAGCACAGCCCGGGCGTTCGGCTCGACGCCGCCGGAATCGATATTCAACCGGCGCAGCGCGGCGGCCAATGCGGGCGCCGCGTCACTCATCCGCGCCGCGCTCAAGTGCACCCGCAACGAATCGGCCAGTCGCGTGAGCCAGGATTCGGCCCGTGGAATCCCCTGAAACAACCCGTCACGAGCATCGGTCGGAGCCGCAGCTCCGGCTCCATCCGCGGCCGCGATCAGCTGCAACTGCGCCGCCTGTGGCCCGATGCGCTGAAGCTGCCCCATGTCCTGTGAGCGGTGCAGGCTCCGGCTGGCCATGGCGATCTGGTGAATGGACCGCCCGCTGCGCTGATCCAGCGCGCCCGTGGAGAGCGTAATCTGCCCCGGCGTGGAATCGAATCGGATCGAGCGGTACAGCCGGAGCGGCGTCCAGGTGCCGAGCCCCTCCTCTCGGGCCAGCTCCGGGAAGGCCGCCGGGTCCTTCGCGGCCTCGAACACGCGACGCGCGATCACGCCGGCCATCTGATGCTGGCCGTGCCCGTCCCTCGACGTACCGGTGAAGACGGTGGCGATGACGTGGGGCCGGAATCGCCGGACCACGCGCACGGCGTCCTTGAGCACCGAGTCGAGCGGCCAGAAGCGCGAGGCTTCCTCCAGCGAGCGTGAGAACCCGTAGTCGAACGCCCGGGTGAAAAACTGCTCGGCCCCGTCCGTCGCGCGGGCCGAAACCAGCTCCTGCGAGCGCAGCAGCCCAAGCCCTTCGCCCAATTCCGGCCCGATCAGGTTCTGCCCGCCCTCACCGCGTGACAGCGACAAGTACGCCGCTTGCGCTCCGTACCCGAGCGCGGCCAGCGCCAGAATCTCGGTGTCCTCGTCGTCTGGGTGCGCACCGATGACAAGTACGCGCCTGGGCTCGGCGAGGCGCTGGAGGAGGCGGTCGAGCTCGAACACGCCGCCCGTGGAGGGGGGAGATAGTTGCGCCTGGGAAACGGCAGGGGACAACACCGACATCGCCGCGCACAGCAGCGCCGCGGATTTGCGACGAACCGCCGAACGATCCGCCGATCCGCTGATCCGGCAATTCGCCCTATGCCGCTTGTCGCGCGACAACGATGCTGCGGAGGCGTTCCGCGCTGGGATCCTGCGGATCGCCGAAAGGTCGGGCATGACCGGCCGCGTCGAGCAGCACGGTGGGGCACACGAGGTCGTACCGCTGGGCGCGAACACGTTCTTTCACCGCGTTGGTCGCGACCGCCGCCGCGATGACGACGTTCGCCGCTCCCATCTGCTCTGCGGCGCGCGCGGCAGCCAACACTTTCCACGGTGACACGAGCTGGCCCTCCACAATCACGACTGTGGCGTTTTCCAGGCTCCGCAGGGGACGTTGACCCCGAAACAACAGGCGCTCGGTCTTCACCGCGCGCCGCGCGCGGTCCATCGCCTCGTTCAGGCGATCGATTTCTTCGAACCGCGGGCTGAAGTTGGGATCGGTGATGGCTTCAGCGTCCTCCGCAATGGCCCCCACCGGGTCCGGTCCTTCGAGCCGTACGTGGGCGCCCACGATGACGTCAAACGCACAGCTCAGGGCCTTGGCCGCGTTCGCGGCGATCTCGACACCGGTCGGCGTGACGCCCAGCAGGACGACGGGCGGAGCGGCGCGCTGATACAGCTGCCGCGCCAGCATGGTCCCGGCGGCGGCGCGGGAAGGGTACAGAGCCTCGGGTGGGGCGGCGGCGGTCATGACAAGACCAATAGTAGGGGAGCGTGGTTTCTACGGGAAGGCGACAAGAATGGACGACAGACAGGGCGACAGCACGGTCGACAAGGAGGGTGACCAAGGCAACACCGCCAGCCCTTGTCGCCCCGTTCACCGCCCTTCTTGTCGTCTTCTTGCTGTCGCCCTTTCTTGTCGCCCTGCTTGTCGTCTTCTTGCTGTCGCCCTTTCTTGTCGCCCTTCTTGTCGTCTTCTTGCTGTCGCCCTTTCTTGTCGCCCTTCTTGTCGCCCTTCTTGTCGTCTTCTTGCTGTCGCCCTTTCTTGTCGCCCTGCTTGTCACTCCCGCCGAGAGTGGCGTCTTCCCAGGGCCCCTGGCCATATTGCAGGGGCAATCCGACCCTCCTCACCCCTGCATCCGGGGCCGCTGATGACGACCGTAGCGGAAACCAAACAGCCGAAAGCGCCCGCACCCGCCGGGCCACAGGTCAGTGAGCACGAGGCGCGGGAAGTCGCCGAGGCCGCGCGGCAGAAGGAATGGGCCGCGCCGAGCTTCGTGCGAGAGCTGTTCAACGGTCGCCTGCGGCTCGAGCTGGTCCACCCCTATCCTGAAGTGGACCCGGAAGAACTCGCGCGGGCCCGGCCGTTCCTCGAAAAGCTCGACACCTTCCTGAGCGAGACGGTGGACGCCGAGGCCATCGACCGCGATGCCAAGATCCCGCCGCAGGTCATTGATGGGCTCAAGCGCCTGGGGGCCTTCGGGATCAAGATTCCGCGAGAATACGGCGGTCTCGGCCTGTCCCAGACCAGCTACAACCGCGCCATCGCCCTCGCCGCGACGCACGAGAGCTCGATCGGCGTGCTGCTCTCGGCGCACCAGTCCATCGGAGTCCCGCAGCCGCTGAAACTGTTCGGCACGCCCGAGCAGAAGAAGGCGTATCTCCCGCGGCTCGCGCGGGGCGAGATCAGTGCCTTCGCGCTCACCGAGCCCGCCGTGGGCAGTGACCCGGCCAGGATGAGCACGACCGCCGAGCTCACACCGGACGGCACGGCCTACGTGCTGAACGGCGAGAAGCTGTGGTGCACCAACGGCACGATCGCCGACATCATGATCGTGATGGCCAAGACAGGGCCGAAGGCGATCTCGGCATTCATCGTGGAGTCGAAGTGGCCCGGTGTCGAGATCACGCACCGCTGCCACTTCATGGGGCTCAAAGGCATCGAGAACGCCGCGCTCAAGTTCACCAACGTGCGCGTCCCGCGCGAGAACCTGCTGTGGGGCGAGGGCAAGGGCCTGAAGCTCGCCCTGATCACCCTCAACACGGGCCGGCTCACGGTCCCGTCGTCCTGTGCGGCTGCCGCCAAGGCGTGCCTCGACATCTGCCGCCGCTTCAGCCAGGAGCGCGTGCAATGGGGCCAGGCTGTTGGCAAGCACGACGCGGTGGCACAACTGCTCGGGCGCATGGCGGCGACGACCTTCGCCATGGAGGCGGTCGCGGAGCTCGCGGCGCTCATGGCCGACAAGGGCGGCTTCGACATCCGGCTCGAAGCGGCGATGGCCAAGATGTGGAACTCGGAGCAGGGCTGGCGCATCGTCGACGACACGATGCAGATCCGCGGCGGGCGAGGATACGAGACCGCCTCCAGCCTCAAGGCGCGCGGGGAGCGGCCGGACGCGGTCGAGCGCCTGATGCGTGACTTCCGCATCAACCTGATCTTCGAAGGGTCGAGCGAGATCATGCGGCTGTTCATCGCCCGAGAAGCTGTGGACACGCACCTCAAGGTGGCCGGCGCCATCGTGGATCCCAAGGCGCCGATGTCCGCCAAGATTCCGGCGCTGGTCCGCACGGCGCTGTATTACGCCGCGTGGTACCCGGGCAAGTGGCTTGGTTGGGGCTGGTGGCCGCGCTATCAGCACTTCGGGCCGCTGGCGCGCCACCTGCGCTACGTCAACCGGTCGTCGCGCCGGCTGGCGCGGGCGCTGTTTCACGCGATCGTGCGCTTCGGGCCCAAGCTCGAGAAGCGCCAGGCGGTGCTCGCGCGGCTGGTGGAGATCGGTGCCGAGTTGTTCGCTATGAGCGCGGCGTGCGCGCGGGCGCAGAAGCTCCGGACCAGCCGCTCACCGGAAGAGCGCGCGCAGGGCCCGCAGGCAATTCACCTCACGCACGTGTTCTGCAGGCTGGCCCGGCGACGCGTAGAGGAACGGTTTGACCGCCTGTTCGACAACGACGACGCGGCGGTGTATCGGATGGCCCAACG
>JACQHC010000123.1 GCA_016199245.1 Gemmatimonadota bacterium
GGTACGACGTAGGGCTGGAACACGGGCGTGGCGACTTCGAGGCCTTCCACGGCCGAGAGGACTGAAATGGCGGGTGTAATCATGCTGTCGCCGTAGAGCAGCGCCGCGCCGAAGAGTCCCACGGCAAGCAACAGCCAGCGCTCACCCGCCTTTGACCCCGGTCGTCGCGGGCGGACCAGGGCCAGCAATGCCATGATGCCGCCCTCGCCCCGGTTGTCCGCGCGCATTACGAAGACCAGGTATTTGAGCGAGATCACGATGACCAGTGACCACAAGATCAGCGACAGCACGCCCAGTACGTTCTCGCGCGTCAACGCGATGGGGTGTGAGCCGGTGAAGCACTCTCGCAGCGCGTACAGTGGGCTGGTGCCGATGTCCCCGTATACCACGCCCAGCGCGGCAAGGGAGAGCGTGCGGAGATAGCGGCCGGAGGGTCCGCGATCGCCGTTCCCGGCGTCAGTCACCGAAGTTGGCACTCGAAAACGACGTGCAAGATGCGGGGCTGGGTGGTTTGGGAGGGCTACAGTTTGGGGCCGGGCGTGAGAGTTCTCAAGGGCGGGCTCATCCCTTCACCACCGCGAGCGGCTCGAGCCTGGCGACCTTTCGGCCGATCCCGGCAGCGTGCACCACGTCCACCACCTTCGCCACGTCCTTATACGCTTCCGGAATCTCTTCGTCCACGGTCGCCCGCGTGGCCCCGCGCACGTAGATGCCGCGCTCCTCCAGTTCTTTGGGCACGTTGCGCTGCCGCGCCAGCTTCTTCGCCTGGTGGCGGCTCATGCGCCGCCCGGCACCGTGGCAGGTGGAGCCGAAGGTCTCCGCGTACGCACCCGCCGTGCCCACCAGCACGAACGAGTACCGCCCCATGTCACCGGGAATGAGCACGGGCTGCCCGATGTCCCGAAAGCGGTCGCCCAGTTCGGGATGGCCGGGCGGAAACGCCCGCGTCGCGCCCTTGCGATGCACGCAGAGGCGTCGCGCGCGGCCGCTCACGTCATGCGTCTCGAACTTCGCGATGTTGTGGGCCACGTCATACACCAGATCGGTCTCCGACGCCACGGGCTCGGAGAAGACCGCCGCGAGGGATCGGCGCACATAGTGACCCATGAGTTGTCGATTGGCGAACGCATAGTTCGCCGCGCCGTTCATGGCGCCGAGGTATGCCCGGGCCTCGGCGCTCGCGAGTGGAGCGCAACAGAGCTGCTTGTCCGGAAGATCGATGCCGTACTTCGCGGCCGCCCGGACCATGGTGTCCAGGTAATCGTCGCACACCTGGTAGCCCAGTCCGCGGGATCCGGAGTGAATGAACACCGTGACCGTCCCCACCGTGAGTCCCAGGCGGGTCGCCACGGGCTGGTCGAACACCGCGGCGACGTGGCCGACCTCCACGAAGTGGTTACCGCTCCCTACCGTGCCCAGCTGGTCCCGCCCGCGTTGCTTCGCGCGATTGCTCACCCTCTCTGGGTCGCCGTCCAGGTGACCGCCCGCCTCGATGCATTCCAGATCGCGCGGCGTCCCGTAGCCTTCCTTCACCGCCCACTCGGCGCCCGTGCGTAGCACGCGGTCCAACTCGGCTGGGGAGAGCCGCACGTCGGATCGCGAAGCGCCCACACCCGAGGGGATCTGCGCGAAGAGCGTGTCCGCCAGCCGCTTGAGCCGGGGGCGGACGTCGTCCAACTGGAGCGGAGTCCGCAGCAGCCGGACCCCACAATTAATGTCGTAGCCCACGCCGCCGGGCGAGACCACGCCGTCGTGCTCGTCGAACGCCGCCACCCCGCCGATCGGGAAGCCATATCCCCAGTGAATGTCCGGCATGGCGATGCTTGGTCCCACGATCCCCGGCAGGTGCGCCACGTTCACGACCTGCTGGATGCACTGATCACCTTCGAGGTCATGCATCAGCTCGGCATCGGCGAAGATCAGACCGTCCGTGCGCATCCCGCCCGTGCGGGGTACTCGCCAGCGGAACGGGTCGATTTGCTCGACCCTGATCGTAGTTGGTTGCATCGGAGGGAATCTACCAGCAGGCGACGACCGCCGACGACAGGTGACGACGGCCGACGACGGGAACCGAACGGGTCACCGCCCTTCGTCGGCCGACATCGGCCATCGTCGCCCTCCGTCGGCCTCTAGAATGGTGCGTGCACCAGCCCGTAACTCACACATCGAACACGACCGTCGCGATCCACTGCCCCCCTGTCTGTCGAACGCTCAACGCATGCCTCGTCACGGCCTTGATCTCGGGCTGAGCGTCGTGCCGGCGAGGATCGAACGGCTCGCCGCGCACCCGCCCGGCCACAGAGGGCCCCTCCGGACCCTGTGTCGGGTCGCTGAGCTCCACGTGGGAAGGGACGAGCCGATCCCGGTGATACAGATCGAACAGCGCTCGCAGGACTGCCAGCAGCAACTCTGGCGCGTCTACCCCGGACACGGTCAGCGCGGTGGACACCCTGGTACCCACCTCGCTCGAGCCGACCAGCAGCTCCCGGACGATCGTCCCGGTCTCCTCGAGGACTCCTCGCAAGGAATCGGATGTGATTTCGACCTTCAGGTCGGCCGTATGGGGCAGCCAGCGGTACGCCATGATTTCGCACCGTATCGCCGAGGAAAGGTACCTGTCGCGGGGGCGGACGTCGCTATGCTGGAGGCGTGAGTCCCCGGATCGTCCTTCCGCCGTCGGAATCCGAGTGGCGCGCGGCCGCGCGGGAAGACCTCGAGGCGGCGGTCGAGGCAGCGCGATGCGCGGTTGGGCTCCTGCTCCGCGTGGCCCGGGACGCGCATGAGCGCGAGCTCGCGCACGCCGTCTCAGCTGCGCTCGTCCGGATCGAGCGCGCGGCGCGGCGAGCGAGGGTCTGACGGCGCCTCGTCCGCGCCCCAGTCGCTCGCGCCCGTGTATAGCCGTCGCCGGTCGAGCGAGGCCAGGGGACCGGTCACGGCACCGGCGGCCAGATGCCGGGCGTCTCGCAAGGCGTCGGCGACGCTGGCGGTTTTCGCGCTGGCGTTATCCGCCCAATGGAGCACCTCGGCCTCCAACGTCATTGGGGGAATGGGGCTGCCGAACTCCAGGCGCCCGTGATGCGCCAGCACGAGGTGCAGCAGCACGTCCCGTTCGCGGTCGGTGCACGGCGGCTCCGGCTCGGCGCGAAGGCGGCGGTCCAGCATCAGGGCGCCGAGGACCACGTGCCCCAGGAGCGAGCCCGGCTCCGTATACTCAAACACGCCGTCCCACGCGTAACTCTCCAGCTTGCCGATATCGTGCAACAAGGCGCCCGCAACGACAATGTCGAGGTCGGCGCCGCAGGCGCGGCCGATGGTGCGCGCGATGGCCGTTACTTCCACGGTGTGTTTGAGCAGCCCGCCGAGCCGGGCGTGATGGCCGCGAATAGAGGCGGGACACTGGCCGTAGCGCTCGCGGAATCCGTCGTCCGCGTAGAACAGGTTCACCACCCGGGCGAGCCGGGGCTTCCGGATCTCGCGCCGTCGCAGATCGAGCTTCTCCCAGTAGCGTTCGACGGGGCCAACCGACGGGAGCAGGCTGCGCAGGTCCACCGTGCCGGCGGGCAGCAAACGGAGCGACATCACCTTGAGCTGTCGACGATCCCGATAGGGCACAACGTCGCCGATGACCTGGACCGCGTGACCCCGCCTGAGGCCGGCCACCTGGTCCTGCTGCTCGAGCCAGAACGGCGCCGTGGGAATCTCGCCGGTACTGTTGCCGAGGGTGAGGATAGTGTAGGGGTGGCCCTCGTCGGTGGCGTGCGTGGAGACCTCCATGACGAGGAGCGTGTCTTGCACGCGTGTACCGCTGGGCAGGGAGGGCAGGTGGAGCATGGTCAGGGAACGTAGGGGGCGGGCGGCAGAGGCGGCAGAGGCGGCAGAGGGGGCAGGAGCATTGTCACTGGCGGCCGCGCCTCAATACCGCGAAGATCCCGGCTGTGATGCGCCGCCTGAGGTCTTCGATCTCGACTACCGATTCGCCGTCGAGCTTGTACAGGTCGCCCAGAC
>JACQHC010000122.1 GCA_016199245.1 Gemmatimonadota bacterium
ATCCGCGGCGGTGCCAGATCCGTCGGGGTTGCCGAACTCGTCCAACCCCGTTCCGTCTCCGGACGGACAGCCGAGCCCGAGTGCGGCGTGGCCGGCGACAACCAGGACATTGCAGACACGGTGCATGCTGAAGTGTTCTCTCCTGAGCCGGTCCCGCAATTCTCCTCAACCACGGTGACCGGGCAAGTGTAACCTGAGCACGGCGAAGCGGCGAGTGCGCTTGCCGTCCCACGGGCTCCACCGGCTGTCATCACACCGAGGCGCCGACCGAGGCTCCGCCGACCGGAAGCGCCACGCGTGCGATGCAGCCCGGTATGCCGCGGCGGTTCTCAAGGGTCAGCGTGCCACCGTGCGCTTCAGCGATCTGGCGACTCAGTACGAGCCCGATGCCTGACCCTTGCGGCTTGGTGGTGAAGAACGGCACGAACAGGTTGGCGGTCTCCGGCAGGCCCGGGCCGTCGTCCTCCACGCAGACGGTCACGCGGCTGGTATCCCTATCCCAGCCGACGCGCACACCTCCCCCTGTCTCGAGCGCCGCGTCCGTGGCGTTGCCCACGACATTGATGAATAACTGCTCGAGCTGATCGCCGTCGGCCTGGAGCGTCACCGGCGGGCCGTCCTTCACGCGGACCTGTACGCGGGTCTCGAGTCCCGCCACACGGCGCAGCAGCGCCTGGAGCTCGATCGGGACCAGCGTGGGACGGGGCAACCGCGCGAGCCGCGCATATCCGGCCATGAACCGACTGAGGGCGTCCGAACGGGAGCCGATGACCGCGAGGCCGCTCCGCAGGTCCTCGAGCTGGCTCGCCGTGGTCGCCTGATCACCTGCCAGCACCTGCTCCAGACTCCTGGCGATGGATCGGATGGGGGCGAGTGAGTTGTTGATCTCGTGCCCGAGTACCCGGATGAGCCGTTGCCACGCCTGCCGTTCTTCCTCCCGTAGCGCCCGGCTCAGGTCCGACAGCACGACGAGCTGGTGCGGCCGCCCCTCCTGGCGAAACGCGGTGCGGCGCATTTCCCAACGCCCGGGACGTCCCGCGATCGGCGTTTCGGTGGTTCGCGGAACCTCGCCCTGGAGGCATTCTCCGAGCCCCAGTTCGGCGGCCGTGCGTCCCAGCACCCGCGCGGCCGGGCCCAGCAGGCGCTCGCCGGCACGGTTCACCAGACGCAGGCGCTGCTCGCTATCGAACGTGAAGATGGCGACGTCCACTTCCTGGATCACGTGGCGCAGGAGGGCCGTGGCTTCCACGGCGCCGAGCCGCTGCCCGCGCAACACGTCCGCCAGCGCGTTGACCTCGAAGAACGCAAGCCCGAGCGCGTCATCGGTCCGCGCGCCGCGCGCCCGAATCGAGTAATCCCCTTCGCGCAGGGCCGCCAGGAGGTTGGAGATCGTCTGCAGCGGGCGCTGCACGCGCTCGCCCAGTGACCCGGCGACAGCGAGCCACCACCCCGCCACGAGCAGCGTGACGGTCCACTGTGTTCTCGGCCGGAAGTCGCCGGTCCAGAGGAGACCGAGGGCGAGCGCGACGGCGGGCAGGCCGGCCAGGAGCCCCGCGGCCAGAACTCGGCGCTCGTGCGTCGTCAGGCGGTACCACCCCCGGCCGGCAAGCCGTGATGCTGCAGCCGGCGGTACAGCGCGCTGCGGCTCAGGCCGAGCGACTTGGCGGCCTCGCTCACGTTGCCCGCCGCGCGTGCCAGCGCCTGCCGGATCAGCTGGCGCTCGGCATCTTCAAGCGTCATGTGTTCGAGGGCCGGTCGGGCATCGCCGTCCGTGCGCGTGAGACCCAGGTCGGATGCCGTGATGCGGTCGCCGCGCGCCATGAGCACCGCCCGCTCGATCGCGTGGTCGAGCTCCCGCACGTTACCAGGCCAGCGGTGCGCCAGCAGCGCCTCGAGCGCACGCGGCTCGAATCCGGAAAGCCGCTTGCCGTAGCGCGCGTTGAACCGCTCCAGAAAGTGGTCCGCGAGCGCCGGAATGTCCTCCTGCCGGTCACGCAGCGGCGGCAGGTGGATCTCGACGGTGTTGACACGAAACAGCAGGTCCTCCCGGAACCGGCCCGCGCCCACCGCCGCCCGCAGGTCCGCATTGGTGGCGGAGATGATGCGCACGTCCACCCGCCGGGTCCGTGACGACCCCACGCGCTCCACTTCGCCGGTCTCGATCACGCGCAGCAGCTTGGACTGCTGCGCCAGGGGCACGTTCGCGATCTCATCGAGGAACAGCGTCCCGCCGTCGGCCATCTCGAATCGCCCCAGGCGGTCCTGCCTGGCGTCGGTGAACGCGCCTTTCACGTGGCCGAACAACTCGCTCTCGAAAACGCCTTCCGACAGGCCCCCGACGTTCACCGCGACCCACGGCCGCGTCGCCCGGGTGGACGAGGCATGGACGTGGTTCGCGATCACTTCCTTCCCGGTGCCGTGCTCGCCGGTGATCAACACGTGGGCGTCCGATGGCGCGACGCGCTCGACGATCTGGAGCACCGGTAGCATGGCGCGCGATCGCGCAATGAGGGGCGGCGCCGCCGCGTGGCGCAGGAGCCGGTTCTCGCTCTCAAGGCGCTCGGTGCGCCGCAGAGCCCGTCCCAGCGCGACCTGGGTGCGCAGCGTGGTGAGCAGACGGGCGTTGTCCCACGGCTTCTCCACGAAATCGCGGGCGCCGCGCCGCATGGCATCCACCGCCCGGTCCACCGAGCCCCAGGCCGTCATCACGATCACCGGCAGCGTCGGGTCCACACCGTGCAGCCGGCTCAACAGGTCCAGCCCTTCGGCCCCCGAGGTCGTGTCCCGGTGATAGTTGAGGTCCATCAGGACGGCATCGAATTCCTGCTCGGCGACCGCCGCCGCAACACCGGCCGGCGACGTAGCCATCTCGATCCCGTAGCCCTCGGCTTTGAGGAGCAGTCGGAGCGCTTCGAGCACGTCGCGCTGATCGTCTGCGATGAGGATGTGGGGCGAGCGGTCGGTCGGCATCAGGCCCAAGCGGTTTTAGCCGAGACGTCGCAATCTACGGGCAAACCGGGCGCGGGACCACGCCGATCAGGATGTCAGCCGC
>JACQHC010000124.1 GCA_016199245.1 Gemmatimonadota bacterium
AGCAGGGCGAGTACCATACGTCGGCGGCTGGTCGCGAGGCCGACCGCAAAGCCCTCCGGCCCCCCGAATTGCCTCATACGTTCGTCCGAGATCCCAGGCCAATCGCGGCCGGGCTTCGCGCCGCGTGGCTCGAACTCCGGATCACCGGCGAGGGCGAGTTCTGCCTCCAGGAGTCCTCTCTGGCCCGGCTTGCCGTCGGTGAGCCGCCGAGCGAGTGCGGCATACGGCTCGGGCAGACCCCATCCGTCGGCGGGGATACCTGCACTGGCGGCGCGGTCCGCGAGCTCGTCCACACCCCGGCCGGTCGTCGCGACGGTGCCGACGACCGGAACACCCAGGCGCTCTTCGAGCAACTGGAGGTTCGGTGCCGCTCCGTGTGCCTCGGCCTCGTCCAGGAGGTTGCAGGCGACCACGAGGGGTCGTTCGAGTGCGAGCAACTGAAGGGTGAGTGGCAGGGCACGCTCCAAATGCGAAGCGTCCACGACGTGGATGATCGTGGCATCGGGGGTCGCGAGCAGCGCGCGCCGGGCCACCCGCTCCTCCTCTGTCACGGCCAGCAGGCTGTACAGCCCCGGAGTGTCCACGACCTCGACGGCGCGGTCGCCGTCCGTCCGGGAGCCCGTGGTTACCTCGACGGACGTACCGGGGTAGTTCGACACCGCGACATAGAGGTCCGTCAGGCGGTTGAACAGCGCGCTCTTGCCCACATTCGGCGCGCCCACGAGCAGCCAGCGGGCCTGGCGCTGGCCCGATGCGTCGCCGTCCCGTGGGGCTCGCGCGCCCGCGGCTGAGCGCGTGGCCGGGCCGTTGTGCGTGGCGGGCAATGTGCCTGAAGGTGTCAAACGACTTCCTAAAGACGCGCGAGAGGGTCCCCGGGAACTTGCAGGGTCCGCCTTCGCCGTGCGTGAGGTTTATTGCGGGATTCCGTGAAGAAGTCTTGCGCGGCGCGGCCGGTCAGCGCGGCCGACGCCGGTCTTTCCGCTTACGGCGGTCGGACTCGCGGCCCGGGGAGCCTACCTCCCGGCGGTCTGGGTTCGTTCGCCGACTGGCGGTGTCGCCCTTCGCCGGCTCGGACTCACCGGCGTCACGCCGCTCCGCGCCCGCTCGCCGGTCCACGCGGATGCCTCGATGCGATGCAAAGCTGCGCCGCTCGCCGACGCGGCGGTCGGGTGCGTCGCTCGGGCTCGGCACGTCGTTCGTGCCCGGAATCACGTTTGGCCTCCGCCCGCGAGGATCTCGCCGCGACGCAGGATGACGGCGACGGCGCTGAGCAGCTCTGTCACGTCGTAGGGCTTCCCGATCACGGGCTGACCGCTGCGGTCGAGGAACTTCCGGGAGTCGGGGTCCGTGTAGTCGCCGGTCACGAACACGAACCGGCTGGCGAGGTGCGGCATCAGGTTTTCGAGCTGTTGGAAGAAGCTCTCGCCGCCGAGCACGGGCATTCGGAGATCGCACACGATACAGTCCACCGGGGCCAGCTTGAGTACCTCGAGTGCCTCGAGGCCGTTCGCGCACGGTGTGACGTAGTGCCCCAGGCGTTGGAGCAGTCTGGTGATCACGCCGCGGTTGGAGTCGTCGTCCTCGACGACTAGGATCGAGGCGGGGCGGGGCGGCGCGTCCGTATACGGCTCCAACATGTGCGGGACCGAGTCCGGCGCCATGGAATCCACGCGCCGCAAGAGCCCGGACGTGATGTTCACCGCATGGGCGACCTCGTCGCGGATGCGTTGCAATTGGTCGCGCTCGGAGCGGGTCAAGTTAGTCTCAGGGATCTCCGCCACCGCCCCAAGGATGGCGCTCAATCGGTTGTTGAGTCCGTTGACCGATCCCGCCACGTCGTCCCGCATGAACTGCACCCAGGCCTGGGCCACCTCGTGAGGGACCTGCGTCCGTCGCGGGCCCGGTGGGTTTTCGGGCGAAGCCGAGGGCGGCGGAGGCTGGCGCTTGGGTGGTCGGGACATGCGAGGTGTAGAATGCCCATGTGGCAGGCCGGTTGGCAAGCGGCCCCGCAACGAAGCGCTCCGTGTACGAAGCCCCGCGAGGATGTGCGACCCACCAACGGGACTCGTTCGGACTAGAGCACCGCCAACGAGCAGACAATGGCTTGATGGTCTATGTTCTTCCAGGCGCCGAGAGTTCGGATGGACGCTACGTCGCACGTCGACCTCATGCAGTCGTTGTTCCGCTTTCTCCTTCGTGGAGCGCTCGCCGGCGCCGGCATTCTCGGGGCCGGCGGACGTCTGGCCATGACTACCTTCTCGCTCATCACGGGCTCACCGCTTGGCTTTACGCTCCGCGGAACGGCGGCGGTCGTCGTAACCGGCGCGTTGTACGGCCTCCCCGGTGCCGCTCTCTGCTGGGCCCTCGGCCGATACACGCGCCTTCGCCCGTTGCCGCAGGCGGTTCTTGGCGGGACCGCGCTGTTCGTGGTGATCGCGGCCGTTTCCATCCCAAACAACCAGGCGGACGCGGCGCTCGAGCGGCCGATCCTGAGCGCGCTATTGTTCCTGCCCTTGACGATCGCCTTCGCGGCCGCGGTGCGGCGTGCTCCCGCCCGAGCCATGAGTTGACGCGCGCCTTGGCCCGGGCCCGCAGATTCGGACGGCCGCCGGGCGATTCAACGTCTCCGTCTCCGAGGTGACCCGATGCCTGCCACCGTTCCCTATTCAGCCTCTGCTGCCGTCGCGATGGCCCTCGCGGGCGCGATGCCCCGGGCAGGCCACTGCCAGACGCCGGTCCCGAGCATGGTGGGTGTTCAAGATGTCGCCTGGTCTGCGGACGGTCACAAGCTCTTTTTCTCCGCTATGCGGGTGAAGCGAGACTACTCGGACTACACACCGGATAAGTGGGCGGTATACCGCTACGATTTGGGGGCCGGGCAAGTCACGCGCATTGCCGGATCGTCGTTCTCCGTGGGCGCGTCTCCGGTCGAGCCGCTCATCATCGTGGGGAAGCTGGTGGACGGGAATCGAGACCTCTACGTGCTGGATGAAACGGGACGGGAGGTGGCGCGACTCACGACCGATCCCGCCGAGGACTTTGGCGCCGCCTGGTCGCCGGACGGGAAGTCCATCGCCTTCAGCGCCAAGCGCGGCGGCCACTCCGAGGTGTACGTGGCGAACCGGGACGGCTCAAACCAACGCCGGCTGATCGACGCCGGGCCGGATCGGACGCTGAATCCGACGTGGTCACCCGACGGCCGCTACATCGCCTACTACCTGGAAAAGGGGGACGGGCAGGATCAAGTCTACGTTATTCGCGCCGATGGATCCTCGCCTACGAACGTCACCAACGACACATTCAACAACGTCTACCCGGGTTGGACGCCGGACGGACGAGTGGTGTACGGCCAGACGCTCAAAGGGGCTCCTGCGACGACGTTCACGGTTCGATCGGATGGCGCTGACAAACGTCCATTGCTGAATATCAAGTCGTTCTTCATCCGGTTCTCGCCGGACGGCTCCCGGATCGCGTACCTCGGAGAGCATCCGGAGGGGGACGGCATCAGGGTGATCATCGCCGACCAGCGAGGACGCGTGCTCACCACTGTGCCTCTGGACGGAGTGAGGGCGGAGCCCTAATCGCTTGGGATGAGCGGTCCGGTCTACTTGATTGCTGGTCGAGTCGCGGTCGTTTCCTGAAGCGATGCCGCCGCGACCCGCACCGTGTTGCAGTGAATCTCGATCGTATCGTCCTGACGCCGCGCGTATCCGCCCGCGAGCGCCACGGCGACGGGGATGCCGTTTCCGCGGCACCAGCCCAGTACCAGCTCATCGCGCCGCTTGAGTCCGGTCATGGTCAGCCCCAGCCCGCCCAGTTGATCCTCTTCGTATGGGTCGGCGCCCGCGAGATACCACACGAAATCCGGCCGATGCCGCGCGATCGCCCCATGGAGATGGGCCTCGAGCGCGGCCAGGTACTCGGCATCCCCCGCACCGTCCTCCAGGCCCACGTCGATGTCGCTCGGCGGCTTCCATGCCGGGTAGTTGTTCTCCTGGTGCATGGAGAACGTGAAGACGCTTACGTCGTCGGCGAAGATGGCCGCTGTTCCGTTGCCGTGGTGCACGTCACAGTCGATTACCGCGGCCCGGTGGATCTCGCCGCTTCGCTGAAGGGCGCGGATCGCGACGGCGAAATCGTTGATCAAGCAGAATCCTTCGCCGTGGTCGGGGTAGGCGTGGTGGAACCCGCCGCCCAGGTGCACGGCGGCGCCTGTCTCGCGAGCGAGCCGGGCCGTCAGGATCGATCCACCAGCGCAGAGCCAGGACGCCTCTCGCAGCGCGGGCGAGAACGGAACCTCGAGCGTCATTCGCTCCGCGAGGTTCAGGCGGTCGTTCCGGATCTTGTCCAGGTACTCAGGCGTGTGCACCAGCCCCAGCTCCTCGTCCGAGGCCGGTGGAGGTGTTCGAATGTCGTCCGGCGCAACGGTCCTCTCCCGCAGGAGGCGGTCCCGGATCAACCGGTACTTCGCGGTGGGGAACACGTGGGGCCCGATGTCCACCTCGTACGCCTCGTGCCACACCACCGGCAGCCGGGCACGAGGCGCGCCGGGAGCCGGCGTCACTGGTAGGTGAGTTCCTGGCCCGGCTTCATGACGAGGACGTCCACGCCCTTGGGCTTGAATCCCGACGGATCGGAGATGAGAAGTGGGAACGTGCCGTAGTGAATCGGTACGGCGATGTGTGGCTTGATCATCTCCGCCGCACGCGTGGCGAGCTCGGGTCCCATGGTGAATCGGTCGCCGACCGGAATGAACGCGACGTCCGGCTTGTAAATCTCGCCGATCAATTGCATGTCGCTGAACAGCCCCGTGTCACCGCAGTGATACACGGTCCTGCCGCCCATGTGCACGACGACGCCCAACGCCATCCCCATGTAGCGCCCGTTGTACGAGGACGAATGAAACGCCTGTGTGAAGGCGACCCACCCGAACGGCGCCACGATCTTGCCGCCCGGGTTGCCCGCTTCCGTCTTGACGCCGTGTTCTCCCAGGTATTCGGTGACCTCGAAGGCCGCGAACACGGTTGCCTCATTGGCCTTCGCGATGGCCACCGTGTCGCCCAGGTGATCCCCGTGTCCGTGGGTCACGGCGATGTGCGTGCACGTGAGGTCCGCCGCGCGCATGGTGGCGACGGGGTTATCGGTCAGGAACGGGTCGATTGCCAGGGCATGTTTGCCGGCCGACATCAGCACGCCCGCGTGGCCAAGGTAGGTGAGAACCAGGCTCATGGTGGCCTCCTCGCGAGTACACAAGGGTAACATCGGCGCTCGCGGGGCGCACGGAGACTTTCGTAACTGCGATGAGGTGGTGAGATTCGCTCGAAACGCCATAGCGCACCCGTTGTTCACCAGCCCAGGGTGGCTTGAGCGACAGTCCGTCGCCGAGTTGCGGCTTTAGCCGCGTCCACTTGCCGAGTTGCGGCTTCAGCCGCATCCCATGACGCATACGAGGGACGACGATGGCCGGGGTGAAACGGTGCGGCTGGAGTGAAGGCTCCCCTTTGATGATCGCCTATCACGACACCGAGTGGGGCGTGCCGGTCCGCGACTCCCGGGTGCTGTTCCAGCACCTGGTGCTCGACGGCTTTCAGGCCGGTCTCTCCTGGGCCATCATCCTGAACAAGCGCGAGCATTTCCGCCGGTCGTTCGACGGCTTCGATCCTGACCGGATGGCGCGGTATGCCAGACGTCGCGTCCGGCGCCTGCTCGGCGATCCGGGTATCGTGCGAAACCGTGCCAAGATCGAGGCGGCGATCGGCAACGCGCGGGCATTCCTGGCGTTGGAGGAGGCGGGTGAGTCCTTCAGTGAGTTCCTCTGGGGGTTCGTGGATGGCGCTCCGCGCGTGAACCGCTGGCGCACGCTGCGGCAGATCGCGGCGAGCACGCCGCAGTCCGACCGCATGAGCGGCGCGCTGAAAGAGCGGGGTTTCCGGTTCGTCGGCTCAACGATCTGCTACGCGTTCATGCAGGCGGCGGGGTTGGTGAACGATCACCTGGTGACATGTTTTCGCCACGGAGAGGTCGGGCGGTGACGCACTCAGCAATCAGCAATCACTCGCCACAGTCGCTGATGCACCGCCTCACCTGATTGCCGACCGTTGAATGCTGGCTACTGAATGCTGACCGCTTGGTCCGGCCTCACCTGATGACCTCACGCTTCGACGTCATCACCTTCGATTGCTACGGCACGCTGATCGATTGGGAGACGGGAATCGGCGAGGCCGTCATCGTCGCGGCCGCGGCCGACGGCGTTTCGCTGGAGCGGGCGGCGGTACTCCAGGCCTACGCCGAGATCGAGCCCGTGGTGGAAGCCCGGGCTTTTCGCCCGTATCGCGACGTGCTGGCCGTGACCGCAGTCGAAGTCGCCGCTCGGCTCGGGTGGGGCTTAGACTCGTCGCGCGCTCGGTTCCTCCCTGAGAGCCTTCCGGCGTGGCGGCCGTTCGAGGACACCAACCCGGCGCTCGACCGGCTCCGCGCGGCCGGCCTGCGCCTCGGCATTCTCTCCAACGTGGATGACGACTTGCTG
>JACQHC010000129.1 GCA_016199245.1 Gemmatimonadota bacterium
AACTGGCGCTGGCAGGGGGTACCGTTCTACCTGCGGTCCGGGAAGCAGCTGCCCCGGCGTGCCACTGAGATCGCCATCCAGTTCCGTCAACCGCCGCACCTCATGTTCCCGCTGGCCGCGGGCCGTACCATCGAGGCCAACGTGCTCGCGCTGCGCATCCAGCCAAAGGAAGGGATCGCACTCCGTTTCGAGGTGAAGGTGCCGGGCGTGGACATGCGGATGGCGCCAGTGGACATGGAGTTCGATTACTGTGAAGCATTCGGCGAGACGGGGCACGAGGCCTACGAGACGCTGCTCCTCGACTGCATGCTGGGCGACGCGACGCTGTTCACGCGTTCGGACGAGGTGGAGGCGGCCTGGAGCGTCGTCGATCCGATCGTTGCCCACTGGCAGGAGAAGCGGCCGGTCCATTTCCCCAACTACGCCGCAGGCACCTGGGGACCTGCCGTGGCCGACGCCTTTATCAGCCGGGATGGCTGCCGCTGGCGGGAGCCGTGACTTGCCAGCTGACCGCCACTTGTCCGCCCTCCACGAGCCCGACCGCACGGGCGTCGGCGATGGTGTCGACATCCCGCAAGGTCGGCAGGAGCGCCGCGCCGAGCCCGAGTCGGTGTACGCGGGCCAGGGTTTGTCCCAGCACCGCCGGCGTGGACCACGCAACCTCGTGGAACAGGCCGGGAGTCGGCGTCCTGAGCCCGATCAAGTAGTACCCGCCGTCATGCGACGGCCCGACCACCACGTCGCGACTGTGAAGCGTCTCGAGCGCCTGCGCCACGAGACGCCGATCGACGCCCGGGCAGTCTGACCCGATGATGACCACCCGCTCCGCCCCGTCGCCGAAGTGCCGATCAAAGGCCGCTGCCAGCCGTGTTCCCAGGGCACCTTCGGGTTGCACCTGAAATCCTGGCTTGGGCGTAAGCCCCCGCATCCACGACC
The DNA here is from genome assembly GCA_016199245.1 of Gemmatimonadota bacterium. Classification (GTDB taxonomy): domain Bacteria; phylum Gemmatimonadota; class Gemmatimonadetes; order Gemmatimonadales; family GWC2-71-9; genus JACQHC01. The sequence continues at coordinate 937 of JACQHC010000129.1, forward strand.
GGACAGCCCGCCCTTCGGCAGCGGGGGAGAACCACACGGTGGTGGGGTAGGCCGGGTCCACACAGGATTCGACGACGCGCCTGCCCAAGGCGCGGTATAACGCCGCGGCGCGCCGTGCGCCCAGGTGCACTGCAAGGCGCGTCTTTACCCTGCCGGCGAGCGGCGCCTTGACGAACACGGCGAGTCTGTCTGTGGCATTCATCCGGCCGCCCTGGCCCGCCAGCGGGTGAGCTCGGCCGGAGGCACCCCGCTGAAGTAGGCTGCCAGCAGCCCCATGTGGCTCAGCCAGGTCCGCATCACGCCACCGCGACGATAGCGACGACCGGACGTAACCAGGGCCGCTGGCAGGCGTCGGATCACCACGCGGCGGCGCAATGCTTCCATCATGGCCACATCCTCCATGATCGGGATGTCGGGGTAGCCCCCAACGGCCTCAAACAGCTCCCGCCGTATCAGCATTCCCTGATCCCCGTACGGCAAGTCCAGCAGTCGCTCGCGCAGGACCTGTCCCAGCTCGGTCAGCTGCCGCCATGGGGACGGCAAGTCGACCGCGAACCGGAACACGGCTGCCTCCATCGCGTTGGAGTCGGCCAGCGCCGCGCGTAGCGCCCGGCGCGCCTCCTCATGGAGGCGCGAGTCCGCGTGCAGGAAGAGGAGCCACGCACTCCGCGTGGCCCGCGCGCCGGCGTTGAGCTGCCGTGCCCGCCCGGGCGGCGTGGTTATGACAATGGCGTCGGCGGCGCGGGCGCAACGAACCGTGTCATCGCTCGAACCGCCGTCCGCCACGACGATCTCGGTCGACGTTCCCGTGCTCAGCGTACCGAGGTCTGACAAAAGCAGCGGGAGCGTCGCGCCCTCGTTCAGCGTCGGGATCACGACGCTTAGGCTCATGCAGACGCGATCCGGCGCCAGAGTGCGGGGGCGAACGTGAGGAGCACAAGGACGCCTCCGGCCACGGCAGCCTGGATGAACGCCGTGCGAGACGCCTCCTGCACACCGGAGGCGAGCGCGTCCCCGAACCAGGTGTATACCAGCGTGCCGGGCAGGATGCCGAGCGCCGTCGCTACGGCGAACGTGCGCCATGGCAGCGTCGTCAGTCCGGCGGCCATGATAAGCAGGCTGAACGGCACCGCGGGGATCAATCGCAACCGTAGCAGCCAGACGAACCCCGCGCCAACGAGGTATCGGTCCAGCGCCCCGATCCGTTCTCCGGCCAACGAACGGGCGCCATCCCGTCCGAGCCAGCGCGCCAGCAGGAACGCACCGGTCGCCCCGAGGTTGGCGCCGGCCGTGTTCAGCAGGGCGCCCCAGCCAAAGCCGAACACGACGCCGCCTGCCGCGGTGAGCGCGGCCCCGGAGAAGTCCAGGGTCGTGAGCACGGCGTAGCCGGCGAAGAAGAGTGCGGGGGCCCACCAGGAATCCCGTGTCGCCGCCAGCAGCGCTGTCACGTCCTCCGGCGCGCCCAGAGACCGCGTCAGCCACGACCCGCTCACCGCCACGACTGCCAGCAGCAGCACGAGCCTTCCGGCGGCACGCGCGCGGGGCGTCACAGCCACCATTGGACCAGCCGTCTCAGAATTCGTCCGCGCGCCGTGGCCCCGTACTTGCTGCGGTACCAAGCGTCCGCCGCACGCCGGATCGCCTCGCTCATCGTCGGGTAGGGAAACACGTGGCGCGCGAGGTGCGGCAGCGGAATGCGGTGACGCATGGCAAGGGAGAGAACCGTGATCAACTCCCCCGCCCCCCGACCCACGATCGTCGCGCCCAGGATACGGCCATTGCGGCGCGTCACGACCTTGCAGAAGCCCACGTCGGCCCGGTCGACGATCGCCCGGTCGAGGTCGGCGAACTCGTAACGATATGCTTCGCTCCGCGGATCCGCCGCCTGGGCCTGCTCCATCGTCAGGCCGACGCTGGCGACCTCGGGATCCGTGAAGGTGACCGCTGGTACCGCGCGGTAATCGGCCGCGGCCTTGAGGGGCGTGAGAGCATTCTGCACGACCGCTCGCGCCATATAGTCGGCCAGGTGCGTGAACTGACGGCCACCGGTCACGTCCCCGGCGGCCCAGATGCCGGCCTGCGTCGTTTCCAACCGGTGATTGACGCGCACACCGCCGCCCTCCACTTCGACCCCGGCACGCTCGAGCTCGAGGTCCCGCACATTGGGCCGGCGGCCGCTCGCCACGAAGAGCGCGGCTGCCGCGAAGCGTTCGCCGCTCGCCGTGTACAGGGCGGTCTCGGCGCCTTCGCGCGCGGCGCGTACCACGCTCACGCCGGTCCGCATCGTCACGCCCTCCACGGTGAGCCGAGCTCGGATGAGGCGGCCCGCTTCCGGATCCTCGCGCGGCAGGACTTCAGACATGGCTTCCAGCACCGTGACGGCGACACCGAAGCGGGCAAGGAGCTGGGCGAACTCGAGCCCAATGGGGCCGCCACCGAGCATGACCACACTGCTGGGGAGCGTGGGTAACTCCAGCGCCGTCTCGTATGTGAGGTAGCCGACGTCCGCGAGCCCGGGGATGGGAGGTGCAACCGGGGAGGCGCCCGTCGTGATGACCAGGCGATGGGCGCGGAGCACCCGCCCGTCCACCACCACTCGCTGCGGTCCCGCAAGGCGTGCCGGTCCGAACACCGTGTGGACTCCCAGACCCCGGAACCGCTCCGGGCTATCGTGGCGGCCCACGCGCTCGCGTGCCGCCCTGATCCAGGCCAGCGCGTCGGGCCACTCGCCGCCCAGTCGCGCACGCTCGATGAGGGCGACCCGAGCGCCCAGGGCGGCCGCGCCGGCGGCCGTGACCAGCCCCGCCGTGCCGCCACCGACGACGGCGATGTCGTACGGAGTGTCGCCCATT
>JACQHC010000007.1 GCA_016199245.1 Gemmatimonadota bacterium
GAGATCCAGACCTTCGGGGCGCCGAATGAGTGGGTGATCCGCGCCCGCCTCGGGGCCACGCCGGACCTGAGTGGCGAAGCAACGCAGCGCACGGCGACCGTCGTGGACAGCGCCCTCGCCCGCGCGTTGGGCGCGGGCACCTACACCATCGTGCGGACGGAAGCGGTGGGACCCAAGGTCGGTGGCGAGCTACGGCAGAAGGCGCTCACGGCCATCTTGCTCTCATTCCTCGGCACGCTGGTCTATCTGGCCTTCCGGTTCGAGTGGCGCTTCGGTATCGGCGCGGTAGGCGCCACGGCTCACGACATCCTGCTCACGTTGTCGTTCATCGCGCTGCTGGACCTCGAGGTCAGCCTGGTCGTCGTGGCGGCGATCCTCACGATCGTCGGGTACTCCCTGAACGACACCATCGTTGTGTTCGACCGCGTGCGCGAGAACCTGCGGAAGTACCGCCGCCACCATATGGGAGAGATCCTGAACCTGAGCGTGAACGAGACGCTGCCGCGCACCGTGATGACAGGCAGCACCACGCTACTCGCGACCATCGCGCTGCTGCTCCTCGGTCCCGCGAGCATCCAGGGCTTCGCCGCCGTGATGACGTTCGGCATCGTGGTGGGGACGTTCTCATCCATCTTTATCGCCGCGCCGATTCTCCTGGCAATCGAGCGGAAATGGCCGGGTGAGGACGCTCGTGGCGCCCGCGCGCTTCTCCCGCGCGTGACCGTTCCCGGCAGCCAGCCCGCGTCCTGAGCCTCAGGGCCCGGATGGATCGCCCGCCCGACGCCCCCGCGCCAGCGGTCGGTCCGCTGGTGGACACGCACTGTCACCTCGCCGACACGGCGTTCGACCCGGACCGCGCCGCAGTGCTCGCCCGCGCGGCGGCGGCCGGCGTGGAGCACGTCGTCTTGATCGCCGACTCCGTCGACACGACGGATACCTGCCGCCACCTGGCCGCGACCCACGGACTGTCCGCCACGGCCGGCGTCCACCCGCACGCCGCCACCACCTGGTCAGCCGAAGCCGCCGCTCGCGTGGCGGACGCCCTGAACGATCCGGCCGTCGTCGCGGTCGGTGAGACCGGGCTCGACTACCATTACGATCACTCCCCGCGACCCGCGCAGCGGCACGCGTTCGAAGCGCAGCTGCGCCTGGCTGCCGATCACCGACGCGCCGTCGTGGTCCACGCCCGGGAAGCGGACGCCGACCTGGCGCCGCTGGTAACCGACTGGGGCCGGGCGGTCCCCGCGCTCGTGCTGCATTCCTTCAGCTCGGGCCCGGCAGTGTTCGAGGCCGGCCTGGAGGTCGGCGCCTATTTCTCCTTCAGCGGCATGATCACGTTCCGCAACTGGGCGCACGGCGATCGCGTCGCCGCCTGCCCGAGCGACCGCCTGTTGCTGGAAACCGACGCGCCGTATCTCGCGCCGGTCCCCTTGCGGGGCCGGCGCAACGAACCAGCCTTCGTGCAATACGTCGCTCGCCGCGCCGCCATGCTGCGCGGGGAATCGCCGGAGACGATCGCGCGACTCACCACCACGAACGCGGCGCGATGCTTCGGCCCGCGCGTTCGCGTCCCGACCCGGTAAGAGGACTCATGGCACACGTTCCCACCGACATCGAGATCGCCCAGGCTGCCAGACTCCGCCCCATTCGCGATGTCGCCGCCGACCTGGACCTCAAGCCCGACGAACTGGTGCTGTACGGGGACTACAAGGCGAAGGTGCGGCTGGAGGCGATGGAGCGGCGACAGCGGCGGGCCAGACTCGTGCTCGTCACCGGTATCAACCCGACGGCCGCCGGGGAAGGGAAGTCCACCGTCACCGTGGGGCTCACCCAGGCGCTGCGCCGCATGGGCAAGCGAGCCGTGCCGTGTCTCCGAGAGCCCAGCCTGGGGCCGGTGTTCGGCGTGAAGGGGGGCGCCGCGGGCGGCGGGTACGCGCAGGTGGTGCCCATGGAGGATATCAACCTCCATTTCACGGGAGATTTCCACGCCATCGCGTCGGCGCACAACCTGCTGTCGGCCATGCTGGACAACCACCTCCACCATGGAAATGCCCTGGGGGTCGACCCGCGGCGCATCACCTGGCCACGTACGATGGACATGAACGACCGCGCACTGCGGCATATCGTGATCGGCCTGGGCGGCTCGCTCGGCGGGGTGCCGCGCGAAGAACGCTTCGTGATCATTCCCGGCAGCGAGATCATGGCCGTGCTGGCCCTCGCCCGGAACCTGGACGACCTCGAGCAACGGCTCGCGCGAATCATCGTCGCGGCGACTCACGACGGCCGGCCGGTCCACGCGCGCAGCCTCAAGGCTCAGGGCGCGATGACGCTCCTGCTGAAGGACGCCCTGATGCCGAACCTGGTGCAGACCCTGGAAGGCGGCCCGGCGTTTGTTCACTGCGGCCCGTTCGGCAACATCGCGCACGGCTGCAATTCCGTCATGGCCACGGAGCTCGGTCTCCGCGTGGCAGATCTCGTCATCACCGAGGCCGGTTTCGGCGCGGACCTCGGCGCCGAAAAGTTCTTCGACATCAAGTGCCGCGCCGCAGGACTTCAACCGGAGGCGGCCATCGTCGTGGCAACCGTGCGCGCCCTCAAACTGCACGGCGGAGCGCCCAAGGACCGGCTGGCAGACGCCGACCCCAAGGCGGTCGAGCGCGGCTTCGCCAACCTGGAGCGCCATGTCTGTAACGTCGCCAAGTTCGGCGTGCCCGCCGTGGTGGCCATCAACCGGTTCGTTACCGACGCCGACGCCGAGTTGGACGTGATCCGGACAGGCTGCGAGCGGCTCGGAGTGCCCGTGGCCCTGTGCGAGGTTTGGGAAAAGGGCGGCGCCGGCGGCACGGCACTCGCCGAGGTCGTGTTGGACATCCTGGCTCGCGGCAAAGCGACCTTCCGGCCGCTGTACGACGAGCGCCGCCCGATTCGCGAGAAGATCGATACCATCGCACGGGAGATCTACGGCGCCGACGGCGTGGACGTCGCCCCCAAAGCCGACCGCGCCATGAAGCAGCTCGTGGAGTTCGGCCTGGGCGAGACCCCGGTCTGCATGGCGAAGACGCAGTATTCGTTCAGCGACGATGCGGCGCGGTTGGGTGCCCCATCCGGGTTCCGGCTCGCCATCCGGGACGCGTACCCCTCCGCCGGAGCGGGTTTTGTCGTGGCGTTGGCCGGCGACGTCATGACCATGCCGGGACTCAGCAAGTCGCCCGCGGCCGAGCGGATCGCCGTGCACTCGGACGGGCGGATAGAGGGACTGTTCTGATGCGGAGAGCATGGACTGGCGTTGGCGACATCGCGCCAGCGTTGCCGCAGGGCGCAATGTCGCTCACGTAGGCCGCTCACAACATGTCACTGCCAGTTCGTGGAGGAGCCCGAGCTATGTCGCTGGAAATCGTCGCCACCGCGCAGGCCCCCCGTGCCATCGGCCCGTACTCGCAGGCCCTCGTCGCGGGCAATCTCGTGTTCACCGCGGGTCAGATCGCGCTGGATCCCGCCACGATGGAACTGGCGCCCGGCGGCGTCCCGGAGCAGACTGATCGGGTGCTCAAGAACCTCACCGCCGTGCTGGAGGAGGCGGGCTCGAGCCTCGGGCACGTGATCAAGACAGCGGTGTACCTGGTGGACATGGGAGACTTCGCCGCGATGAATGAGGTATACGCTCGGCATTTCGGCCAGCACCGCCCGGCGCGGTCCACGGTCGCCGTGGCGAGCTTGCCCAAACAGGCACGTGTGGAAATCGACGCGATTGCGCTCCGCCGACCGTGACTTCGGGGGTGGATTGGGCCTGGTGGCCTGCTCGGTCTTCAAAACCGCAGGGAGACGCCAGCGGCGACTCCGGTGGGTTCGATTCCCACACGCTCCCGCCACCCTCCTGCAAGCGGTAGCATTGCTCATCATTGGATCGGTCCTCTCGCCGCCGGCGGCCCGCGCGCAAATCCCTATCCCTACCGTCCCGCGCCCGGCCGGTCGTCCGGACTCTCTCGGGCCGGATACGGTGAAGGTCCCGGTGTTTCGCGTGCCACCACCTACGCCGCCCTTGCTTGCGATGGGCCGCTCCATGCTGCTGCCGGGCTGGGGTCAGGCGGTATTGGGGCGGCGGGGCATGGGCGCGTTCTTCGTGTTCTGGGAAGGACTCACGCTCACCATGACCGTCAAGACGTCACGCCAGCTGCGATACATGCGGGCCACCAACCACGAAGCGGCGGACGACAAGAAGCAGGAGCTCCAGGACTGGGCCGTGCTGCTGGTCTTCAATCACCTCGCCGCCGGTGCCGAGGCGTTCGTATCGGCGATGTTGTGGGACTTCCCGGCGGAGATCGGCCCGGAGCGCCTGCCCAGCGGCGACGCGGGGCTCGCCGTGCGCCTCCCTATTCGAATCGGCAGAGCTCCGGCCCACGCTCCGTGACGACCGCGTAGCGACCGCCGTCCATCCACGCCCCCGGATTGAGATACCAGCGCCGCTCCCCAACCGGCTCGAGCGCCGGACGATGCGTGTGCCCCAGCACGAGGAGATCAACGCCGGAGTCGCTCGCGAGCAGCGCGCGCGCCCGCGCGGCCTGGAGCGCGGCGGCGCGATCCAGCTCTCCCTGGCTCCGGGTGGCTTCGGCGAGTCGCTCCGAGAACCGATGAATGGCCCAAAAGGCCAGATCCGGATGTGTCAGGCGCACGAGAGCGGACGTCACCCGGTAGTGGGCCACGCGGCGCACCAGACGAACCAGGAGAGTGGCGTCGCTGTCGCCGTCTCCATGGGCCACGCGCGAGCGGAACCCGGCCAATACCAGGTCGGCCTGCCGCGTGGAACTCGGCGCCGACCTCCTGCCTCCAAAAGTCGCCGCCCCACCGATCGTGGTTGCCGCCAACCAGCGTGAGCCGCACGCCGCGCGCCCGAGCGCCGGACAGCGCCGCCAGTGTGGGGAACGCGGACCGCGGTATCACCGAGCGATACTCGAACCAGAAGTCGAACAGATCACCGGTGATCACCAGATGATCACCGGCTCGCGGAACCGCGTCGAGGAAGGCATGCAGGCGCGCGGCGCTCTCTCGCCTGGCGTGACCCAGGTGGGCGTCGCCCAGGAGCACGACGGTCTCCGACATGGGCGGCAGTATAGAGGCGCCGCGCTTCTCTCGACAGGCCGCGCGTTGACGATCCGCGACGGGCTCGCCTAACGTTGCACAACCACCCGACGGAATCGTGTGTGACGGCCACCCCCGAATCCTCACGTGTCTCATCGATCGACATGCGCGTCCGGTACGCCGAGACGGACCAAATGGGTGTCGCGTACCACGCGCATTACCTGGTGTGGTGCGAAATGGCTCGGACCGAGCACATGCGGCAACTCGGTGTCCGTTACCGCGATCTGGAAGAGGGACGGGGACTCCGCCTGGCGGTGGTGGAGGCGCATGTGCGCTACCGGGCGGCGGCCCGCTACGACGACTTGCTGAGCATCCGATGCTGGCTCCGCGACGTGGCAAGCCGGCAAGTCACGTTTGGCTATGCAATCGATCGCCCGCAGGACGGGCGGTCCATCGCCGTCGTCCAGACGTCCCTGGTGGCGCTCAACTCCTCTCACGTCCCAACCACGTTGCCAGAGGTCGTGCTCCAGCGCATGCAGACGGCCGCAGACCCCGTCCGGATGTCCTTTAAGTGTCGATAAGTCAAAGACTTGTGCTTGACCGGCTCAAGTGTTCTTCCTATCTTGGCCTCGCCGGTGGAGTATGTGCAGCGTCGCTGGGATGCGCGCCTGGACTCGCCAGCATTGCCCCAGCCGACCTCGCCCCGGTCGGCCACGCCGCTCTGAGCGACTGGCGGTCGGGGTTCGTTCCGCCGACGCACCGTCGGTACGATCTGCGCTGGCGGTTCCTGACGACGAAGGGATCCACGGCTGGACGAGCAGCCGTGCGCGTGGCGCCGCCCGATTCGTTGCGGTTCGACTACCGAGGGCCGTTCGGTCGCTCCGGCGCGGCCCTGTTGCTGGGGGACTCGGTGGTCTGGGCGGAGCCCGAGAAGGACGTGCGGGAGCTGATCCCGCTGGCGCCGCTGTTTTGGGCGGCGCTCGGGATTCCGTTGCGACCGGCTGAGACGGCGAGCGTTCTCGCGCGGGAGGACGTAGGTTGGCAGGCGTGGCGCGTCATCGCCGGAGCCGACACGCTGGACCTGGTGCATTTTCCGAGCGGGCCGGCTCGCCTGCTGACGCAGCTTCGGCAGCACGGGATCGCCGCGGCCACGGAGGTCCGGTTCGGCGAAACCGGGTTGCCGCTGCAGGGCCAGATGCGCTTTCCCCGGGACGGGTCAGCGTTCATCTTCACCATTGAGGCAGTGGATTCAACGGTGGTGTTCGATGCGGCGACGTGGCGTCACCCGTAGCTGGTTGGCGGCCTGGCTGCTGGTGGCCGAAGGATGCGTGTACGGCTTCGCGGGCGGCGGCCTGCCCCCGCACATCCGGACGGTGGCCATCGTACCGTTCGACAATCAGACCGCGGACCCCGCGCTCACGCAGGAGGTAACCGACGCCGTCCGCGAAGCCCTGGAGCGCCGGCTCGGTCTCCGGATCGCAGGCGAAGAAACGGCCGACGCGCTGGTCCGCGGCAGCGTAACGCGGTACGAAGCGGGGATGCCGCTCTCCGTGCAACCGGGAGACGAGAGCCGCAACTACCAGGTTACGCGACGTCGCGTGCAGATGTCGGTGACCGTCGAGATCATCGATCAGCGGGCCGGTCGTCCGCTCTGGCAGCGATCCGGCCTCACGGTGGACGGTGAGTACGAGCCCCCCAACGAGAACGAGGGGAAACAGGTGGCGCTGCGCAAGCTGGTGAACGACATCGTGGACGGAGCCCAATCCCAGTGGTAGCCGGCGTCCGCGGCCGGGAGGGCAGGATCCGCGTGGGCTGCCTGCTGAGCCTGCTGGTTGCGGTGGCGGCGGTGTACTACAGCATGGACGCTGTGCGAGTGTACTTCCGCTATTGGCAGATCAAGGATGAGATGCGGTCCGTCGCCCGCCTGGCGGCTGGTCTCGATGACGCCACCATCCAGCGCCGTCTGCGGTCCAAAGCCGAGGCGCTCGATCTGCCGGCGTCGGCCCAGCGCTTCACGATCCGGCGGCTCGCGCGTCCGCGAGAGATCCGGATCAGCATGTCCTACGACGACACGGTGATCTGGCCGTTCTATCAGTACACGTTCCACTTCAAGCCTGAGGTCCGCTCGCCGCTGTGACGCACGCGGGCAGCACGGCCGTATGGTGTGCCGTGACTAGCACCGCCGGCCGCCTGCGCGTGGCAACCTGTGCCCCGGCCTGACGGTCGCGCGGCCAGCGCTATCCGCGACACCCAGCTCGAGCGCGGCGCGAATCCGTACGCGGAGGGCTCTTGCCTGGTGCGCGCCGGCGGCACGCTCGTGCTGTGTACGGCGAGCGTGGAGGAAGGCGTGCCAGCCTGGCGGCGTGGGCGCGGCGAGGGATGGCTCACCGCCGAGTACGCGATGCTGCCGCGCGCCACCACCGAGCGGACGCCCCGGGAACGGACAGGCGCGGGCGGCCGCACGCAGGAAATCCAACGTTTGATCGGGCGGAGCCTGCGCGCGGCGCTCCGGACGTTCGCCTTCGGGGAACGCACGATTCGCGTGGACTGCGATGTCCTCCAGGCTGACGGCGGAACCCGCACCGCGAGCATCACAGGCGCCGCCGTGGCGCTGGCGGATGCCTGCGCCTGGATCGCCGAGCGCCACGAGTTGCCCAGTCCCTTCGGGACGTTGGTGGCCGGCGTGTCCGTGGGCATGGTGGACGGAGAAGCCCGCGTCGACCTCGACTACGCCGAGGATCGCGTCGCGGCGGTGGACGCGAACGTCGTCATGGCCCACCCCGACCGCTTCGTGGAGGTGCAGCTCACCGCCGAGGGGACGCCGTTCTCGCGCGCCGAGCAGGACGCCATGCTCGCGCTGGCGACGCAGGGTATTGCCGCGCTGTTCGCCGCCCAACAGCGCGCGCTTGGCCGGTGACTGCAACGCTCCTGGTCGCGACCCGGAGCGCCGGCAAGCGCCGCGAGATCTCCGCAATCCTGACCGGCATCGATCGGCGGGTCGTCTTCCCGGACGACCTGGGACTTGAGCAACGTCCCGAAGAGGCCGGTCTGGAAACGGCCGACACCTTCGAGGGAAACGCGCGGCGCAAGGCGGAGTATTTCGCACGGCTCACGGGACTCGAGACCGTGGCGGACGATTCCGGCCTCGAGGTGTTCGCGCTGGGCGGCGAGCCGGGCGTCCGATCAAAGCGGTTCGCCCTGTACGACGGCCCGCCCGACGGTGTGGATGCGGCGAACAACGCCGCATTGCTGAGACGGCTCGCCGGCGCAGCGCCCGAGCGCCGGCGCGCGCGCTATCGCTGCGTCGCAGTGTTTCTTGCGCCGCCGCGCGGCGTCCCCCAGGTGTTCGAGGGCATCACCGCCGGTCGAGTCCTGGAGGCGCCGCGCGGCACGGGCGGGTTCGGCTACGATCCGTTGTTCCTGGCAGACGAACTGGGCCGGAGCTTCGGTGAGGTCCCGCCGGAGGAAAAAGACGCGGTGAGCCACCGGGGAAGGGCATTCCGCGCGTTCGCCGAGTGGCTGGCCGGGCAGCGGAGGGCATAGAGGTATAGATTACGAGCAGCATTCCGATGTCCGATGTTCGATGTCCGACCGGCGAACCCGGAGCCCTTCGAGCATCGAGCATCGGACATCTGACATCTGATATCACTTCACCTCCGGGGCGTAGCGCAGGCCGGTAGCGCGCCTGGTTTGGGACCAGGAGGTCGCCGGTTCAAATCCGGCCGCCCCGACTCTCTCAGTTCGACTGAGGCACGAGCCTACCTACCGGCGTTGACCGGACGGGCGCGCGTGGCGCAACGAACGCCGCGAGCCGGCCAACCTGGCCCGTGCCGGACGCGGATCCCGCTTCACCTATCATGGCGAAAGCCGCACTCCAACCGACCTGCAGTGCGCGCACACAGCGAGTGTCGAACTGCGTGCCGGCGCCACGCTCGAGCTCCAGAAGCGCTTCAGCAGGCGAGAAGGCCAAACGGCGATACGGTCGTGCCGTGGTCATGGCGTCAAACGCATCGGCCACAGCGACGATTCGCGCCCCGAGGGGGATGGCGTCTCCCTCGAGTCCGTCGGGAAGACCCCGGCCGTCAACGCGCTCGTGATGCCACCGCACGATCCCCAGGATGGTGGGATAGCGCGTTCGGAGCGGCGCCAGGATCCGGGCGCCAAACGTCGTGTGCGCCATGACCCGACAGTACTCCTCGTGTGTCAGCGACTCTGGTTTCTCTAGGAGGGCCGCAGGCACTTGGACCTTGCCGATGTCGTGGAGCAACCCGCCGAGCCGGACGAGGCGGACCTCTTCGGGCGTGAGACCAAGCTCCCGGGCCATAGCCGTTCCGAGGACACCCACTCGAATGGAGTGCCCGGCCGTGTACACATCAGTTGCGTCCAGCTGTCTGACGGCGCTTCCAACGACGCGCCACAGAGGACTGGAGGAACCCAACACAGCCTGACTTCGGGTTCGGACCGGCGTTCCGTAGAGCCGCAGTGACGTATGCCGGCGCGCTCTGACCGATACGATTCGTTCCATGTGGCGACCCCGAGGCAAACTGTTGCTATGGTGCGTCGCGTTCCGTCGTCCAACGATCGCAACGTGCGCGCCAAGTAACGCTAGCCAGTAATTCATTGCAAGGCATTGTGTTACGACTCAGAGGGATCAAGGCGTGACTGGTACATTTCGTGCTACGTGATCTGCATTCGCTCAGTCAAAGCGCCAATTACCGGGGAACAGGAGGCTGCTCTGAGCGTCACTCGTGTGCTCGTAGTGGAGCTTTCGGGAGCGTTCGCAGATATCTGGGGACAACTCCCGGGTGCAGGCGTGGTGGTCTCGTTCCTGGACCCGGAGGACGCGTGCGTCACGCCCCCTGACGTGGCGGCGGTGGTCCTCGCGGCCGGCGGCGCCGAGCACGACGCCCGCACCTGGCTGGACACCCAGGGTCACGGTCTGTCGTGTCCCATCCTCGTGGTTGGCGCCGACCCCAGCCGGCGCACCGCGGCCCGGCTGGTTCAACGAGGTGCCGGAGACTACTTCGCCCTGCCGGAAGACCTGGAACTGCTCCGCAACGCGCTCGGCTCCGCGGTCGAGCGACACCAGCATCAAGTCCAGCGCGCGGAGCAACTGCAGCAGAAAGCCAAGGACGAAGCTTTCTCGGCTCTGGTCGGTGAGAGCGACGCACTGAAGGCTGCACTCTCCCGTGCGGCGATGATTCTCCCGCGGCGCGACGCCACCGCGCTCATTGTCGGCGAGACCGGGACCGGCAAGGAGTTGCTCGCTCGGGCGATCCACGACGGCGGCCCGCGACGCGGGGCACCGTTCGTGGCCGTCAATTGCTCGGCGCTGCCTCAAAACCTCGTGGAGTCCGAACTGTTCGGGCACGAGCGGGGAGCGTTCACCGACGCCCACGCCGCGAAGCCTGGTTTGTTTGAAGTGGCCGATGGAGGCACGCTCTTCCTGGATGAGGTCGGCACGCTCCCCCTCGAAACCCAGGCCAAGTTGCTCCGGGTCCTCGACGACAAGAGCATCCGCCGCGTCGGAGGCACGAAGAGCCGAACCGTAGATGTGCGCATCCTCGCCGCCACCAACGAGGATCTGGACCGCGCCGTGAAGGCCGGAGCCTTCCGCAGCGACCTGTACTTCCGGCTCAGCGTGATCGTGCTCTTTCTGCCTCCCTTGCGCGAGCGCGGCGATGACGCGGTCGTCATTAGCACGGCGCTGCTGCAGTCGCTTGGCCGCCAGCACGGACTCCCGGTCCCGCCCCTCACCGCCGACCTCCGACAGGTACTCCGGGGCTACCACTGGCCTGGGAACATCCGGGAGTTAAAGAACGCCGTTGAGCGCGCGTTGCTGCTCTCGCCCCCAGGTGAACTCCGATCGAGCGAGCTCGTTCCTTCGAGCGTCACCGCGCCGCCCGCCGCCACGAGTCTGATCCCCTTCCCGGCGTCGCTCAGGGAGATCAGTCGAACAGCAGCCCGCCTGATGCTGGACCAATGCCAGGGCAATCGCAGTCACGCCGCGCACCGCTTGGGCGTTTCGCGACAGCGCCTCCGTCGGCTGATCCAATCGGTACAGGCGAAATAAGAAGGTTGTGTCATGGCTGAGTGGTCCGGAATCGTCCGGTTGGCACGTTCCGAACCTCACGCTCGTTCGCGGGCTTGTCCGCGAACTGTATCAGTCACAACGAGTTACGGCCCAGTAAGGCAGAGGCATACCCTGTGCAACGCATCTGTGGCACCGCGTCCCGTCGCCGATCCAGGACAGGGCTGGACGAACGACCGGCCGGGGATATCTCGTGACCACCTGGTCTTTGGACCAAAGGAGGCTGTATGCGTAGGGCCCTGAAGGCGTGGGCGATCGGCGCAGCCCTTGGCGCGCTCGCATGTTCGGAACCCACCGGACTCCCACGCCAGATTGCCGTGTTGGACGGCCGGCCCGAAGCCGCGATGCACTTCCTCCGATGGCCCCTAGATCGCGGCCCCGCTCAGTTCGTGGTGGTCTCGCCCCGTTGGCGGGCACCTGGCTTCGCGTCGGCCGAAGCCGGGCCTGCCACGATCGAGCGGTACCAGGTCAGTTTTTGGGCCGTTCGAGGACGCGAAGAAGCAGTGCGGATCGACTATGTCGCGGGCGAGGAGAGGACGCCCTTCCTCCACCTGGCCGTGCCGGCAGGCGCATTGCTTCAGCGGCCGGACGGGTCGCCGATTCTCGACGGGGACTCGGTGCTCATCACGCTCACCGTGGATTCGTCCATGGTTCGGGTTGGTTTCGAGCCGTCAGGTCTGGTCTTCAGCCCCACAAGCCCGCTGGCGCTGGATGTGTATTACGGCGCGGCCGAACAAGATCTGGACGGCGATGGAGACGTCGATGGCGACGACCAGGCGATTCGCGAGCAGCGCCTGGGCATCTGGTATCAGGAGGCCGCGGGAACTCCCTGGCTCCTGGTACCGTCAGCGCACGACCCCGTGGGCTTGCACATCGCGGTTTCGTTGTTCCATTTCTCGGGATACGCCGTCTCCTGGTAGGTATGGACTACCGACAGCCGTTGACGCAGCTCAGACAGGCGCTCTACTACTCGGATACCGGCCAGCACGCGGCGTTGCTGACGCTGCTCAGCGGGTCCGCGCAGGAGCAGCTCGAGAGCTCGCCCACGCTCGCCCTGTTGTGTGGCATCGCGCACGCCCGATTGGGGCGACACGCTGACGGAGCGCGATGGGTTGAAGCGGCCTTGCGCAAGGCCCGCGAGCGCGGGGACCGTGCCGTCGAGGCGCGCGCGCTCAACGTGCGCGGCGCAATCGCGCTCGAGAGCGGCAAGACCGCGGAGGCGGCCGAGCATTTCATGACCGCGTTGACCGAGGCGCGCCAGGACAGCGACCACACCACGGTTGGCCGCGCCTCCAACAACCTCGGCATCGTCGCGAACCTGCGAGGCGACTACGGGCGGGCCGTGGGATACTTCACGATGGCCCTGGCCGCGTTCGAACAGGCGGGAATCCCTCGTGGCATCGCCGAGGCGCGCCACAACCTGGCTCGAAGCTACCGCGAGCAAGGGGATCTGTCGCGTGCGCTGGAAGCGGCGCACGACGCCGTGCGGGAAGCCGATGCGTCCGGCGACCTGGCGTTGGCGGCCCAAACCCGGGCGGGCCGGGCCGAGGTCCGGATTCAAGCCGGGGAAGCGGCCGTCGGGTTGCGAGAAGCCTCGCAGGCGCTCGGCAAGCACCGTGAGCTGGGTGATGTGGTCGGCGAAGCGGAGGACCTCCGCGTCGTCGCGCTCGCGCTGGCGCGAACGCCGGAACCGCAAGCCGCCGAGCCGCTGCTCCACACGGTGATTGACCGGGCCGAACAGCACGGGCGCCCCCTACTGGGAGCCGAGGCCAGACGGGACCTGGCGCAACTCATGAATGCCCTGGGACGGCCGCGCGAGGCACGCGAGACCGCGCTCGCTGCCCGGGCCGTCCTCAGCCGCCTGGGCGCGACCGGAGAGGTCCGCAAACTGGACGACCTCGTCAACGAACACCTGTCCACGCGTTAGCGCTTCTTCTCCTCCGAAACGATCCTCGCTTCGACGGCTACCCGCACTTGCGGCGGAACGCGGGCCCCATGAGTTTGCACCCGGGCGCCCGTAGCTCAGGTGGAAGAGCATCGGCCTTCTAAGCCGAGGGTCGGGGGTTCGAATCCTCCCGGGCGCATGGACCCTCCGTTCATGTTGTCGACTCGCGTGGAGGTTGCTTGCGTTTCATCCAGCTCCCGCTCATTGCGCTCGGGACCCTCGCCGGCTTGGCGCCCGGCCTCGACGCCCAGCAGGCCGAACCCGTTGCGATCCACGGCTCGCGCACCCGTTCGGCGGACGGACGCCCCGAAATCCCGGCCGCGTCGACTGCGCAGAACGTGGTCCTGGACGGCCTGCTCGACGATGTCGTCTGGCGCGACACCGAGCCCGTGAGCGACTTCGTCCAGGCCGAGCCGGATGAGGGATCTCCAATCAGCGAACGCACGCGCGTGTGGGTCGCCTTCGACCGGGAGAACCTGTACGTCGCCGCGTACTGCTCGGACGACCCGTCCGGTATCGTCATCAACGACATCCGCAAGGACTTCACCAAGGAGCAGCAGGACGTCTTCGAGGTGATCCTTGACA
>JACQHC010000130.1 GCA_016199245.1 Gemmatimonadota bacterium
GGAGGGGGAGGGGGAGGGGGAGAACGACCTCGATCTCGTTGGAGAGGAGCTTGAGGGACCTGCGGGCTCGTCCGGAACGGTGGGGTTTCTCGGCGGGCTCGTGCTCGGCGCTCTTATCGGGGCAGGGATCGCGCTGCTCGTCGCGCCGGAACGCGGGTCGGAGGTGCGCCGCCGGCTCCGGCGGCGATTCCGCAAGACGCGCGACGACGCCCGCCGCCGGCTGCGCCGGTTCAAGCACGACATGGAGCGGGAAGCGGCGCGCCGGCGCCGGTGGGTGGAACGCGCGGCGCGGCACGAAGAGGAGAGCTAGGGCTCGCGGATCCCGGCGAGCAGGCGCATCGCCTCCTGCTTGTGGACCGCGTCCATCACGTCGCTTTCCGGCAGCGTCAGAATCTGCTCGAGCTGTTCCGCCGCGCCCTCGGTCCGGCGACGGTCGAGGTAGATCTGGGCGAGTTCCAGCCGATGAAACACGTATGCGGGTCGCAGCGCCACCGCTCGCTCGAGGTGGACGGTTGCCGAATCCCACTGCGCCCGCCCCAGAAACCCACCGCCCAGAAAGAGCCTGGCGAACGTGCGCGTGAGTCCCGACAGTCGTTTCACTTCGGCGTGCCAGGCGCCGATGACGTGATGGGCGCCATCATGGTCCGGATTCAGTTCGAGCGCGCGGGCGGCCTCGTCGTAGATGAGCCGGCCGTAGCGCACGCGTTGCTTGCCTCCCCTGGTGCGCGACAGCCGGCCCAGAGCCTGGGCAAGCATGAAATGCGCGTCGGCGTCCACGGAATCAGCCGCGATGGCCCGTTCGGCGTAGCGCCGCGCGAGGAGGTACAGGCTGTCGCTGGCTCGCCGGTCGGACGCCTCCGTGAGTTGCTTCGCGATGTCGATCGCGGCGCCGGCCGCCTTCCAGAGGGCGAGTGCGGATGTGGAGTCAGCGGCGACGGCCGCCCGGTAGTGCTCGAGCGCCGCCCCCGGGTCGAGCAGCCGTCCCAGGCTGTCGCCCGCCGCGATGTGCTCGCCCGGCGTTTGGGCAGCCGCCGCGCCCGCAGACAGCACGAGCCACGCCGGGAACGCTCGCATTCCGAATCGCACGGTCTTCATGGCGAGGGGAGCCGCTAATGTGGGCGGGGCCGTTGATCGAGCGCAAGCGAGACGGCGGAGCCCTGGCGTCAGAGGAGTGGCGAGATCTCATCGCGGCATACACGGCGGGCGACGTGCCCGACTATCAAATGTCCGCGCTCCTCATGGCGGTGTTCCTCAATGGTCTCGAGCCGGCCGAAACCGCTGCGCTGACGGGCGCGATGCTCGACTCGGGCGCCCGGCTGCGGTTCGATCACCTGCGGACCCCGTGCGTGGACAAGCACTCGACGGGCGGGGTGGGAGACAAAGTCTCCCTCGTGCTGGCGCCACTGGTCGCGAGCTGCGGCGTGGCGGTGCCCATGATCTCCGGGCGCGCGCTGGGCCACACCGGCGGCACGCTGGACAAGCTCGAGGCGATTCCGGGCTTCCGCACCGCGCTGTCGCCGGGAGAAATCCAGCGGCAGGTCGAGTCACTGGCGTGCGCCATGATCGGCCAGAGCGCCGATATCGCCCCGGCGGACCGCAAGCTGTACGCGCTGCGGGACGCAACATCCACGGTGGAGAGCGTGCCGTTGATCGCGGCGAGCATCATGTCCAAGAAGCTGGCCGAGGGCATTTCCGGGCTGGTGCTCGATATCAAGCGGGGCAGCGGCGCGTTCTTGCCCGATCTCGAGACCGGGCTGGAACTGGCCCGCACCATGATCCAGCTCGGCGAGGACCACGGCTGTCGCACCGTGGCGCTCCTCACGGCCATGGACCGGCCGCTGGGGAACGCCTGCGGGGTCGCGCTCGAGACCGAGGAGGCCATCGCCGGGTTGCGTGGCGAGGCGCCCGCCGATCTCATGGAGGTCACGTACGCCCTGGGCGTGGAAATGCTCCTGCTGGGCGGCGCCGCGCGGACGCCTGGGGAGGCGCGAGCGTCGCTGGAGCGGGCCGTCCGGGCAGGGAAGGCGGCGGACAAGTTCCGCTCGGTCGTCGCTGCCCAGGGCGGGAACCCCGCGGTGCTGGACGATCCCGGGCTCCTGCCCCAGGCCCCGGAAGTCGCGACCTACGCGGCGCCCCGGGCCGGTTTCGTGGCGGGCATCGAGCCACGCGTCCTGGGGAAGGCGATCGTGGAAATGGGTGGCGGCCGCCGCACGATGGACGATGCGATCAATCCCGCCGTGGGGTTCGTGGTGGCGACCCGCCCGGGCGACACCGTTGAAGCCGGCCAGCCGCTCGCGTCCATCTACGCCGCAAATGCCCAGGGGATACGGGTGGGGATCGCTGCGCTGAATCGCGCGATACGGATTGTCTCAGAGACGCCACCGCCCGGCCTCCCGCTCATCTCCCATCGGGTGACGAGGGAGGGGGTGGAGACGGTCGCGTGAATTGTAGATCTATGATTGCAGATCATGTGATGAGACTGTCACCGCGGAGACCGAGGAGATCGCAGAGACCTTGGTACGGTAGCTACACCTTTTTCATCTCTGCGTCCTCTGCGGTTGATCTGCCATGGTCTTCCAGAAGGCGGCGATCCGACTACCGAGCTCATCCCGTACCGTCCTGAACGCCGCGAGCCGCTCTTCCTCCGTCCCCGTGAATCCCGCGGGGTCCGGCAGCGGCCAGTGCAGCTTCCTGCCGATGCCCGGCGCCACCGGGCAGACTTCCTCGGCGCACAGCGTGATCACGACGTCCGCGCTCGCGTAGGGAACGTCGTCCAGGCCTTTCGAGCGGTGATGGGAGATGTCGATACCGATCTCCCGCAGGGCTGCCACGGCCAGGGGGTTGAGCGTTCCCGGGTGCGACCCCGCGCTCATGACGGACCATCCGTGAGGCACGTGGACGCGCGCGAGGCCTTCCGCCATCTGACTGCGGGCCGAGTTTGCGACGCAGAGGAACAGGAGCGTGCGGTGGTCGCGGCTCACAGCTTGTCGAGGATGTCCTTGCTGCCGCGCACGAGCACGAGAATCGCGGCCTGCGGCACGACGAGGTAGCGCTTGCCTTCGAAGGTGATTTCCACGGCCGCCTTGCGGAAGAACAGGGCGTAGTCTCCCGGGTGGGCCTGCATGGGGACGTAGCGGGTCTCGCGCGCCTGGATCTTCCACGGCTCGTCGTCGAGCTGGGCCGGCTCGGGAAACGGGGTGCCGGGACCGGTGGCGATGATGCGGCCGCTCTGAACGGCCTGGTGATCCATCGCCGTGGGGGGGAGGTACAGGCCGACGGTCGTGCGTTCTTCGCCTTCTTCCGGGGCGATCAGCACGCGGTCGCCCACGACGACCAGCCGCTTGGATGGGTCGGCCATGAACGGAATGATAGGGGTGTGGAGCGGGCGGCGCGAACTGGTACGGGAGGCCAGAAGCTCGGTAGAAGTGGTTCACCGCAGAGCACGCAGAGACCGCGGAGGTGAATCGTGGTACTCTGCGATCTCGGCGAACTCTGCGGTGAAATACGAGCTGTGTTGCCGCACTTGTCTTCTCTACCGGCTTTCCCCCGAGCTCACCCGCGGCTGGTCCTTCTTGGCCCACCGCTCGAACCAGCTGCGGAGATAGAGCTGGGTCCGCAGGAAGTTGGATGGCTTGCTCGTGGTGCCGTGCCACTCGTCCTTGAACCGAACCATGGCCGTGGGGACTTTCCGCACCTTGAGCGCCTCGTAGAACTCCTCGGTCTGCGGGATCGGGGTCCGCAGGTCCAGTTCACCCGTCATCAACATGGTGGGTGTCGTCACGTTGCCCACGTACATGAGCGGCGAGCGGCGCAGGTGCTCCGATGGATCGTCCCACGGTAATTTCGCGAAGTTGCGGTACCAGGACGGGCCGTCCGTCGTGCCGACGAACGAGAGCCAGTTGATCACCGGACAGTTGGACGAGGCGGCCGTGAAGCGATTGGTGTGGCCCACGATCCAGGCCGTGAGCACACCGCCCCCCGAGCAGCCGTACACGAAGAGATTGCGCTCGTCGACGTACCCGCGACGGATCACTTCGTCCACCCCGGCCATCAGGTCGTCGAAGTCCTTGCTGGGGTAGGCGTACTTGATGGCGTTGCCGAACGCGCTGCCGTAGCCTGTGCTGCCGCGCGGGTTGGTGTAGAGCACCACGTAGCCGTTGGCCGCGTGTTCCTGCCAGCTGAAATTGAACGCCCCGTTGTACATGCCGTGCGGGCCACCATGGATGGTGAGGATCAGCGGGTACTTCCTGGACGCGTCGAAGTCCGGCGGCTTCACGACCCAGCCCTGGATGCGGTAGTTGTCCGCCGACGTGTACCAGATCTCCTCCACGGCGCCGAGCGTCTTGCCGGCCAGCACGTCCGCGTTCACGTCCGTGAGCCGGGCGAATTGCGGCCGTTTGACGTCGAACGACACGATGTCCCCCGGCTCGTGGGCGGCGGCGAGCGTACCCGCGGCGATTCCGCGGGTGGTCATGCTGGAGAGGCCCAGCATGTGCTTGCCTTCGGTGAGCTTGCGCGCCGGCCCCGCCAGCGGGGCGAAGTAGAGGTTGGCATAGCCCTGGTCTTCCGCCGTGAAGTAGACGCCGCTGTTGTCCGGGGCCCAGGTGACGCTCTGGGGCGAGCGATCCAACCCGGCGGCGATTTCGCGCGGGGCTGAGCCATCGGCGCTCATGACGTAGAGCCGGTTGGCGATGTAGGTGTCGTCAGTCCAGTCGTACCCGGTATACGCCACGAGTCTCCCGTCGGGCGACACAGTCGGATTGCCATCAGGGCCCTTGCGGGTGGTGAGCGGCAGGATCTCGCCGGTCGCCACGGTGAACTGGTAGACCTCGGACTCCCGCCAGGCATACTCGGCGTCGTCCGTGCGCAGCCCGGAGAACAGAATGCGCGCACCGTCGGGCGTCCACGCGGGATCGCCGTGGTTCCAGTCGCCGTCGGTGAGCTGTCGCGGCGTGCCGCCGGTGGCGGGCACGACGAATACGTGCCGGTATCCGTCGTCCGTAAATCCCTGGCGATCCTGCCGGTAGTCGAGTCGGGTCACGATTCTCGGGTCGGCGGTCCACTTGGCGCCCTCCGGCCGCGACGGGAGCCTGATGCTCCAGCGCTCCTCTTTCGGGACCAGCATGGTGAAGGCGATGCTCTTGCCGTCCGGCGCCCAGGCGAGGCCACCGGGACTCTTTTCTACCCGCGTGATCTGCGTGACCGCGCCCTCGGCGTCCATCCATCGAACGAAGATCTGGGAGCCGCGGGGCTCGCCCTCGGCGAGGAACGCGATGCGGGTGCCGTCGGGCGACCAGCGCGGCGAGGAGCCATTCACCAGCTTGCGCTGCCGGGAGCCGTCGGCGTTCATGATCCAGATGGATGATTCCCAGCGATCGTTGACTTTGTCTATCCAGCGGCGCGCGAACAGGATCTGCGAGCCGTCCGGGGACACTTGCGGGTCCTGCACTTGCTCCCACTCGAGGTAGAGGTCGAGCGAGAGGCGGTCGGAGCGTTCCTGCGAGAAGACAGGGGGCGAGCGGAAGACGACCAGCAAGGCGACAGAAAGGCCGACAAGACGGGTGACCGGGTTGATCGGGACGTGGCGCATCGGGGGCTCCTGAAGCGGTTACGCATCGAAGTTGGCGCGAGGTCCGGTGAGGCGCCAGGCAGGCGGCTGACGAGCCGGCGCTGCCAGGCCTAGCCCCGCGAGTCCGAACCGCGCGACGGGGGCGCTCGTTGCCTCGAAGGGCAGTATCAGGGGATTCTGGCGGGAGTCACTGGCGCCCTCGGGCGGCTGCGCCAAGATTACCGAAGGTGGCGCAGGTGCGGACGAGGGGTTCAAAGCTTGGATCATCGAACGGGAGCTGGACTCATGGCGAGCATTGCGATCGAGATTGACCGGCGGCGGCTGGCTGAGTTCTGTGCACGCCATCACATCCGGCGACTGGCGCTCTTTGGCTCCGTTCTGCGCGGAGACTTCGGCCCTGGGAGCGACGTAGACGTGCTGGTGGAGTTCGCGCCGGGCCACACGCCGGGGTTTGCCTTCTTTGCAATCCAGGAGGAGTTGTCACAGCTCATCGGCCGGCCGGTGGAGCTTCACACGCCCGGCTTCTTGAGCCCCCACTTCCGCGAACAGGTTCGCGCCGAGGCAGAAGTCCTGTATGCCGCCTGACGAGGTGTGGCTGCGCCACATGCTCGATGCGGCTCGCAAGGTCATCACTTTCAGTCATGGCAGGTCGCGGACCGATCTGGAATCGGACGAACAGCTCGCGCTCGCCATCGTCCGCCTCCTTGAAATCGTCGGTGAGGCCGCGAAGCAGGTCTCGGCCGGCAGCCGGACGGCTCATCCAGAGATTCCCTGGCGCGAGATCGCCGGCACGCGTGATCG
Source organism: Gemmatimonadota bacterium (assembly GCA_016199245.1). Lineage (GTDB taxonomy): Bacteria > Gemmatimonadota > Gemmatimonadetes > Gemmatimonadales > GWC2-71-9 > JACQHC01. The sequence continues at coordinate 6,371 of JACQHC010000130.1, forward strand.
GCTGATACACGGCTACTTCGATGTGGACCTCGATGTCGTGTGGTCCATCGTGACACGCGATATGCCGGGGCTAGTCGCATCGGTGGAATCCATCCTGCGGCCCAATCCCTGATTTGCCGGGCCCCTCGCGCGGCCGTTGTCACAACACCACCGTGACGGTACGAGTCGGCTGCCCGGCGCCCGCTTTGTTCACCGCGATCACCCGCAAGTCGAACTCGATTCCGCGCGGCTGATCGGCGAGCAGGCAGTCGTTGTCCACGGCCGTGGCGACGTCTTCCCACGCGCCGCCCGGCTTCCGGCGTTGCACTGTGTAGGACGCCACTGGTCCCCCCTCCGCCGGCGGCCGCCATGCGAGCACTACCGAGGTATCGGTCTGGGCCGCGACCGAGAGGTCGCGCACCTCGCCCGGGGACTCCGCGTCGGTGGCGCCGGGCCTGCCGCCCCAGCCGAGGCCGGAGAGCCGCTCCGGCTGGCCGCGCACGTCGACCTCGGTGTACCACAGGTTGGCCCGCATGACATCCTTCAGGGCCACGAGCGTCTGGTCCTTGGCCGCATGCTCCTGGCGCAACGCCGCGTCCGCGGCGGCGGCAGCAGCGATGGCGGCGGTGACCCGTTCGATCAGGGCGCGCAGCTCCGCGGCCGACACGGGCGGGTCGGGAAAGTCAATGTCTTTCGGTCGCGTAAGTACGTCCGACTCGTGTGGCAGACGACAATTTTCGACAGTGAAACTCACAACTCGGCAATCCCGCTGAGTCTCAGCCGCGGCGTTCGCTGGTTGTACGGTGATATGGTGCCTTCGCCATGACCAGGCCAGGCGGGTGCAACATTGCGGCCCAACACGCCGCTGTAGACCGACGAGCGGCGCGTATCGAGCCAGCCTATTTCCACATGGCTCTCGCGCCGCTCGCGGCTGCGCGGCAGCCCGTTATGCTGCCCCCCGACATCGCAGCCTCCCGTGCCGAAGCCCTAGCCCTTGACCAGCGCGTATATCGTCGTAGTATACATGATCCATGGGCCTCCTCCCGGAGTACTTCCCGGATCTCACAGGCTTTCAGTGGGACGCCGGAAACTCCGAGAAGAATTGGCTCGCCCATGACGTGACACAGGCCGAGACCGAGCAGGTCTTCTTCAATCGTCCGGTCTTGATCATGCCTGACGCTGCGCACTCGCAGGTTGAGGTGCGGCACTACATACTGGGCAGAACCAGTACCGGGCGGCGCCGGACGGTCGTCTTTACCATTCGTGAGTCACTCGTCCGGCCGATCATGGCCCGTGACATGAGCCGTCGGGAACGCGGCCTCTACGCGGAGCAGGAGAATGCCGAAGAAGCGCCTTAAGCCGATTCCTCGATTCCGTAGCGCAGCGCAGGAGCGGGAGTTCTGGGCTACGCACGACACGACGGACTATATCGACTGGTCCAAGGCGAAGCGCGCCGTTTTCCCCAATCTCCGTCCCTCAACCGAGAGCATCTCGCTCCGGCTGCCGGTGCCGCTACTGGCTGATCTCAAGGCGCTGGCAAACGAACGAGATGTCCCCTACCAGTCACTGCTCAAGGTCTACTTGGCGAAGCAAGTGCGCCAAGAGCACGCTGGTGCCGGGCAGCATAACAAGCGTTTGCAGCGGACGAAGGCGCGGCGCCGGACGACGGCTCGCAAGAGCGCGGAATAGGTGCGCCGCGCCTTCGCCGCTGAAACGCGAGTCGCTAGCCGGACACCAGCACATCACGAGCGTCCATAGCCTGTGAGTCTTGCTGCGATAGTTGGCGCGACCCTCGCTCTCGGTGTGGGAACCGTTCATTCCTACCTTGGAGAGCGCTACATCCTTATCCGATTGTTCCGCCGCCCCGATCTACCGCAGCTGTTCGGCAGCGACGCCTTTACCAGACGTACTCTCCGTTTCGCGTGGCACCTCACAACTCTCGCTTGGTGGGGCCTCGGTGTCCTCCTGCTGCTTCTCGCCCAGGACGCCTCCACCGCTGCACTTGGGGCGGCGATCGCCGGAACCTTTGCGGCAACGGCCCTGCTGACGTTCCTCGGGTCTCGCGGCCGGCATCTCGCGTGGCCCGTGTTTCTGGGCATCGCCGCGGCGGCGTGGTATGCGACCCGCTGACACTGCGGTGCATGGTGCCGGCTAACACGGAAAATGGAGCCGACGGGCGCTCGCCACGCGGCGCCCGCGCAAAGGCTAGCGCCGGTGCGCAGCAAAGGAAATAATGTTTGTGAGTAGCGGCCGCCTCGCCGGCGGCTCATTTCGAGGCGTTAGGCGCCCCTTAACTCCCTATCACGCATGGCTGAACCAAGAACCCTGCGTTTCGAGCAGGCCGTCCGCGATAGCCTCGCAGCCCAGCAACTGATGGCGACGATCGGAGCACGCCTCGCGGGCGTCGCCGCTGGTGACATCGAGATCCGGGTGCTCTTCCACTCACGCAGCAGCACGGGTTCCTCCACGCTGGGGTAGTGACCTCCGCGCTGGATAGTGCGTGCGGCTACGCAGCGCTCAGCCTGATGCCGGAGGGCGCCGGAGTGCTCACGCTGGAATTCAAGACGAACCTCTTGGCCCCTGCCCGCGGCGAGGAGCTGATCGCACGCGGTCGCGTCGTGCGGGCCGGGCGGACGATCACGGTGTGCCAGGCGCTTGTGTGCCCAGCTGGACGGTGGCTGGCGTCTCGGCTACGAGGTTGCAGATTTGCGGCCGAGGCCAATGCAGCTCAATGGCAACGCCAGGCAGCTGCCTGGCTCGTTCCTCTCGGCTTCCGCAAGTGGGAGGTGTATGCGGACGATCGCTGACGGTCACACACTGGACTCTCTGGTCGAGCGCCTCCGACGGCTCCGCCCGGACACCCCGCGGCAGTGGGGTACCCTTACACCAGGCGAAATGCTGTGCCATCTCGGCGACGCTCATGAATCCGTCCTGGGCACACGAGTCCCTCCTGGACCGCCTCCATCCGGCGTTCCACGGCCCTTGTCTAAGTGGTATGTGTTGCATACGCCATTCCCCTTGCCGCAGGGCGTCCCGACTCGACCAGGCGTGAATCCCAAGATCGATGGAACTCGGCCTGGGGACTTCGAGCAGGATCGCGAGCGGGTCATCAACACCCTGCGCCGCCTCGCCGTCGCGGTGCCAACCACGCTGCTAGCATCCCACTCGCGGTTTGGTCCGATGTCCGCTCGGGACTGGTATCGTTGGGCCTATCGGCACGTCGATCATCATTTGCGCCAGTTCGGCTTGTAGCGGCCGCGCCCCGCCCGTGGCTCATGCAAGCGAGCCAGATCGCTCGTCCCCAGGTGCGCCATGCAGCTGAATCCGTATCTGCGCTTCAAGGGAGAGTGCGAGGCAGCGTTCAAGGTCTATGAGCAGTGTCTCGGCGGCCAACTCGGGGCGATCTTCCGCTACGGCGGGACGCCCCTGGCGAGTCACGTTCCGGCCGACTGGTCGGACAAAGTCATGCACGGCAGCTGCCGCTCGAGAAGACGTTCTGGACTGAGCGTTTTGGCATGCTCGTCGATCGCTTCGGCATATCGCGGTTGATCAACGGCGGAGGATCCGATGAGCCTCCGGAAGGCTGAGCGCCCGGGAGGCGGCGCGCCGTCTAGGGGACCGTCTGCAACTCCGTCTCGAGGCGCTTCGCCAGTGACGCGGCGTACTCGCGCACGGTCCTGGTGTTGTCCTGAAACACCATCATGCCGCGAAAGAAGGGGTTCTCCACCGTACCACGCTCCGTAATGGTGAGGCGCGTTCCCTGAGCATCAGGGGCCAGGTCCCAGGTCCACGAGCCGTGAAACGGACCTCCCGGGAGGATCTCCCGAACTAACCGCGCGGGCGGCTCGACGACCGCGTTGACCACGGTCGCCTGGAATTGGCCGCCGAACGTCTCCTGCCACACCGCCTTGCTGTCGCGGTCGGGCAGCGCTGTGACCGCCGTGATCTCCGAATTCCATTCCGGCTGTTTGGGAAAGTCCGTGATCACCGCCCACACGTCCGCCGGCGGCTTGCCGAGGCGAACCGTGACGCTCGCCTCGTGGCTCTTGGGTACGAACAACCCCGCGATCAGGATCAGCAGGGCGAGCGCGGCAAGCGCCGCCAGAACAACCAGAATCCACTTCATCATCTCCTCCAGTATCGTTCGTGCGCGCCCCGTGCGCTCCTGTCGTGCATCGCGGCCCGGGCGGCTCGAGCGAGGAGGTCGAGATCCGCCCGGACCGGTCCGGCGTCAAGCAGTCGTGTGCCGCCGCCCAGCTACTCCGCCATCTCCCGGATTACCGCGAGCGGCGTGCTGCGGAATACCCGCACGCTATTGGCAAGACCCACGATCGTCGTTGCCCCAGCGGCGCCCAGCCCCAGGGTCGTTAGCGCGAGCGTGGGGAGCCGGAACGGCACCTCGAACAGGAAGCGCGTGAGCGCCCAGCCCGAGACGCCGGCGAGGATCATGCCCGCGAGTGCCGCGACGAGCCCGATGGCACAGTACTCCGTGGCGACGATGCGTGTGATCTGCGCCCGGCTCGCGCCGAGCGTTTTGAGCAGCGCGCTCTCGCGCATGCGCTGGAAGCGGGACGTGGCGATCGCGCCCACCAGCACCACGAGGCCCGACGCGATGCTGAACAACGCCATGAAGCGGATCGCGAGTGAGACGCTGCCCAGGATCTTGTCCAGCGTTTGCTGCACCAGCGTCAGGTCTACGATCGCGATGTTGGCGTACTGGCGCACGAGATCGCGCTGGACCACGGCCCGCTCCTGCGGATCGTCCACGCGTGACAGCAGGACGATGTTCTGCGGGGCCTCCTCCAGCACGCCGGGCTCGAACACCACGAAGAAGTTGGGCTCGAACCGGGCCCAATTCACGCGCCGCAAGCTCGCGATCTCCGTTTCAATGAGCGTGCCCTGAACGTTCCACGTGATCCGGTCACCGAGTGCGACGCGGAGCTCGGCGGCGAGATCTTCCTCTACCGAGATTCGAGCCAGGCGGTTGGGCGGTCGGGCGGGTGGCCGGTCGGCCTGGTCGCCGGACCGTGCAACCGCCTGTCCGCCCATCCGCCCATCCGCCCCATTCCACCACCGTCCCGCCACCAGCGTCTCCGACTCAACAAGCGTGTCCCGATACGTATGCCGGTACTCGCGCCGCAACGCCCAGCGACTCGTGCGCCACTCCCCGGAGTCGGCCAGCAAGTCGCGCACCGTGCGTCCGTTCACGGCCGCGACGCGGGCCGGCACCATCGGCGTGCGTTGAACGATGCGGTGCCCCCGGGATTGGAGTACTTGTACGACGCCCGGTGACTGGTCGGGTTGGATGTCGAACATCACGAGATTCGGGCGATCCGGCCGTGTGTCGAGTGCCACCTGGTCGAGCAGGTTGCGCTGCACCACGTACAACGTTGCGATGAGAAAGGCGCCGAACCCGACCGCTAACGTCACGGTGCCCGTCTGGTTGTGCGGCCGGAACAGATTTGCGATCCCCTGGCGGAGCGGGTACCCCGCGCCGCGCGGGAAGAACCGACGCGCGCCGCGGGCGAGGCCGGTGGCGCTTCCCCACAGCAGGCCGCTGGTGAGCGCCACGGCCGCGGCGAAGCTCAACCCCCAGCCCGAGCTGGGCGCCTGCCACACGCTGATCGCCAGCACGCTGGCGCCGAGTAGCGCGAGCGTCACGACGCGGGCGGGATCGTGCCGCCTCGGCGCCTCGTCGAACTCCCGGCGCAGCGCCGAGAGGGGCGACACGTTGCGCACCGCGAGCAGCGGGAGCAGCGCGAACAGCACGGCGACCCAGGCGCCGATGCCGAGTCCCGCAAGCGCCGACCCCCAGTCGGGCGACACGCCGACCTCGATCGGCAGGAAGTCGCTGAGCAGGGCCGGCAACCGGGCTTGCACCACGAGCCCAATCACCACGCCGACCGCCGCCCCCGCGACGCCCAGCACGGCGGCCTGAAGCACGTAGATCACGAACACGGTTTGCTGCGTGGCGCCGAGACAACGGAGCACCGCCGCCGTGGGGAGCTTGTCACGGGCGAACACGTTGACCGCGCTCGCGACGCCGACGCCGCCCAGCAGCAGCGCCACCAGGCCCACGAGGCCGAGAAACCGGGCCAGCATGTCCATCGAGTCCGCCAGCTCGTCCTGGCGCTCGGAGACCGTGTCGAACCCGACCTGCCGGTCCCGCAGCGTCTGGATGTTGCGGTTGAGGAATCGCTGCACGGCGGCGTCGGACTGGATTCGCAGGAAGGCGAGGTAGCGCGCGCGGCTGCCAAACCGCAGCAGCTGGGTCTCGTCGAGATAGCGGCCGGGGATGAACACCCGCGGGCCGATCGCGGTGCGGAGCGCGATCTCGCCCGGCGTGCGCGTCACGACGCCGGCGATGGGGAACGTGGTTTCGCCGATGCCGAGCGTGTCGCCCACCGCCGCGCCCACCTGCACCAGCAGCGCGGGATCCACCAGCGCGACGCGTCGTTGTTGGAGCTCCGGCCAGAGGCCGGGCGGGTCGGTGTCGATGGTGCCGTAGTAGGGGAACGCGCCCTCCACGGCCCGGACCTCCACCAGGCGCGATCCGCCACTTCGCGTGGCGAGGGCCATCGAGGCGAAGCTCGTGACCCGAGAGAGTGCCACGCCCTCGGTCTGCACGGAGTCGAGTATTCCGGTGATCATGGAGTCGAACGGCTGGCGGCTCGACAGCTCGATGTCGGCGCCCAGGAGGTTCCGGGCCTCGGCGTTGATGCCTGCCGTGACGTTCTCGCGGAACGAGTTGATCGCGACGAGCGCGGCCACGCCCAACGTGATCGAGCTCATGTACAGCGCCAGGCGACGCCGGCTGGCGCGCGCCTCGCGCCGGGCCATGGCGAGGGCGAAGGAGGTCACGCCGCGGCGGTGTCGGAGACGATGCGGCCGCCGCTCAGACGAATCACGCGGCGCGCGCGCGCGGCCAGCTCGGGATCGTGGGTCACCAGCACCAGCGTCGTTCCCGCCTCGCGGTTGAGGCGCTCCAGCAGCTCGATGATCTGATGACCGGTGTCCGCGTCGAGGTTCCCGGTGGGCTCGTCGGCGAACAGGAGTTTGGGTTCGTTGGCGAACGCGCGCGCGATTGCCACGCGCTGCTGCTCGCCGCCGGACAGCTGCGCGGGATAATGGTGCGCCCGCTCGCCCAGCCCCACGCGGGCCAGGAGATCCAGCGCGCGCGCCCCGGCGCCGTCCCCGCCCGCCCGGCGCAGCTCGAGCGGCACGAGCACGTTCTCCAGCGCCGTCAGCGTGGGGATCAGCTGGAACGTCTGGAACACGAATCCCACGCGCTCGGCGCGGAACCGGGCCCGTCCGTCCTCGTCCAGCGCAGCGAGGTCCTGGCCGTCCAGGGTGACCGAGCCCGCCGTGGGCCGGTCGAGGCCCGCCAGCAGGCCGAGCAGCGTCGTCTTGCCGCTGCCTGACGGCCCCACGACGGCCACGAACCCTCGGGGCTCCACCGAGAACCCGATGTCCTTCAGCACGGTGAGCGGACGGCCACCGCTCATGTAGGTCTGCTCGAGTCCGCGTACGTCAATCATCATGACCCCTGTGGAAGCCCCACGGACGCACCGCTGCGACTTGCTGCAAACGCTCCTAAGATAGTTTGCCTGAGCTGGAATCGTGGACCTGGTTTGCGTGACTCGCTAGCATTGACGCGCATGCGTCAAGTACTGCTCGGCCTGACGGCTCCGCTGATCATGCTGGGTTGCATGGCCCGGGAGCAACGCAAGGGCGCCGCCGCACCGGACTCGACGGAGACCGCGGACGCGGCGCCCGTGGTCCTGTTTCTCGGCACGAGCCTCACGGCGGGTCTGGGCGTGGAGCCTGGGGAGGCCTACCCCGCGCTCATCGAGCGTAAGATCGACTCCGCGGGCTACGCATTCCGGGTCGTGAACGCGGGCGTGAGTGGAGAAACCGCGGCGGGAGGATTGCGACGGGCGGAATGGCTCCTGTCGCAACCCGTCGCCGTGCTGGTGCTCGAGCTGGGGGCCAACGACGCGCTACGCGGGCAGGATCTCAGGGAAACGCGGGGGAATCTCCAAGCCATCATCACGCGAACCAGGGCGGCGCATCCCGGTGCCGCCATCGTCATTGCCGGCATGGAAGCGCCGCCGAACCTGGGCCGCGCGTACACGGCGGAGTTCCGGCGGATCTTCCGCGAGCTCGCCGAGGAGAACGGCGCGGTCCTGATCCCATTCCTGCTCGAAGGCGTGGGTGGAGTGCCCGAGCTGAACCAGGCGGATGGGATCCATCCCACAGCAGCGGGGCACACCATCATGGCCGAGCATGTCTGGAAAGTGTTGGAGCCGGTGCTGATGCAAAGGCGCAAAGGGTAAGAGGTGAGAGGTAAGAGGTGAAGGGTAGGCGTGGCCGTAATCGGCCCGGCCGGTCAGAACAGCAGCGAGAGGTACACGACGTAACTCAATGCGAGTGCGGCGCCCTCGAGCCGGCCGATCCGCCTGCCGGTGGCCATCAGCGGGAACAGGACGAACGCGGTCCCGACCATCCACCAGTTGTCGCTGGCGATGATCTGGGGATGTACCGATTGCGGCTGCACCAGTGCGACGATGCCGAGGATGCCGAGGACATTGAAGATGTTGGAGCCGAGGATGTTGGCGAGCGCAATGTCTTGGTGGCCGCGGCGCCCGGCCACGATGGACGCCACCAGCTCCGGCATGCCCGTCCCGGCAGCCACGACCGTCAGCCCGATGACGCGTTCCGAGAGCCCGGCGAGCTCGGCGAGCCGCACGGCGCCCCCCACCAGGATGCGGCCGCCCACGAACAGGAACGCGACGCCTCCCACGACGAGCCCCGAATCGATGATCCAGCGCCAACGCGCCGGCCAGACGGTGCGTGCTTCGACCGCGGCCGCGAACTCGGCCTTATCGGGCGGCGCCACGTCGCGGCGCGCGACCCGAATCATGTAGACGGTGAACGAGGCCAGCGACACGAGAAAGAACCCGGCTTCCAGGCGATCGATCAGCCCGTCACGGGCGAGCAGCAGGCAGATAAAGAGGGCGATGAACATGAACGGCCATTCGAGCTTGACCGCCGTCATGTGGACCGTGAGCGGAGCGATGAGCGCCGCCAGCCCGACGATCGCCGCCGCGTTGAAGATGTTGGAGCCCACGACATTGGCCATGGCGATGTCGGAGCTTCCCCGGATCGCCGCGAGCAGGCTCACCGCCAATTCCGGCATGGACGTGCCCATCGCGACGACCGTGAGCCCGATCACAGCCGCGCTCACGCGCGCGAGCCGGGCGAGCGAAACGGCGCCGCGAATCAGCACCTCGCCGCCCACAGCGAGCAGCGCAATGCCGCCGGCGACCGCGAGCAAGGAAATGGCGGCAATCATGGGCCCTAATGTGCCGAAGGATGAACAAACGGCGTAAGGGGTAGAGGGCCACCGCCTCCCCGCCCATGATGAAATCCACAGCGGCAAGGCGTGAGCGGAGTCGTTACCTCCTACCCCTCTCACCCCTTACTCCTGACGCCTTTTCTCTTGGAGGTGTTTGCATGCCCGTCGTCAGCCCGTCAAAAATCGTCTGTGTCGGCCGCAACTACGCCGAGCACGCGAAGGAGCTCGGTAACGTGCTCCCCGAGAAACCGTTGCTGTTCTTCAAGCCCCCATCGGCCATCATCGGCCACGGCGAGGCAATCGTGCTGCCGCCAGAGTCTGAGCGCGTGGAGCATGAGGGGGAGATTGCGGTCGTGATTGGCAAGCGGATCCGCCGCGCGTCGGCCGACGAAGCGCGCGCGGCGATCGGCGGCATCACGTGCGCCAACGACGTCACCGCGCGCGATCTCCAGAAGACCGACGGCCAGTGGACCCGTGCCAAGGGGTTCGACACGTTTTGTCCGGTCGGCCCGCGGGTCGTGCCGGCTGACGCCCAAACCGATCTTACGACCATCGAGGTCTGCTGCCGCGTGAACGGACAGGAGCGCCAGCACGGGCGCTCCTCCGAGATGGCGTTCTCCATCCCGTTTCTCCTGTCCTACATCTCGACCATCATGACGCTCGAACCCGAAGATCTCGTGCTCACGGGGACGCCGGCCGGCGTCGGGCCGCTCATGGCCGGGGACGTGGCGGAGGTGGAGGTCTCGGGCGTGGGCGTGTTGACGAACCCGGTCGAAGCCGGGCGCTGAGCTACGAGAGGCGACAGGCCGATCGCGGCAGCCCGGGTCTTGCGCCCATCGGACAGAAATCGCATTCTAGATGCGCGGGCGGTGATCCACGCCCAACCTCTTCAACCCTCCCCCAGCGAGGGTTCCCGAGAGGCAAAGGGGGGCGGACTCCCGGATCGGCATTCACGTAGCCTTTGGAACGCCGCGGTTCGTTGCTGCTGGGGGGCGGGGGCCGTGGCCTGACCAAAGGGGACTGTGATGCCGACCAACAAGGACTTCAAGCGCGTCGTTCGCACGCGCATGCGGAAGACGGGCGAATCCTACACCGCCGCCCGCGCTCAACTCCTTCAGAAGAAGCCCACGCACTCGCCGGTGCTCCCGACGCCGGCGGATTACGCGAAGCTCGCCGGCCTGAGCGACGAAGCGGTCAAGGCCAAGACCGGGTGCACCTGGGAGAGATGGGTATGGGCCCTCGACCTCGTGAAGGCGAACACGTGGCCGCACCGGGCGATCGCCGAGTACGTGCACGAGAAATACAACGTGCCCGACTGGTGGGCCCAGACGGTCACCGTGGGCTACGAACGGATACGCGGCCTGCGGGAGATCGGGCAACGCCGCGGAGGGGCGTACGAGGCCACCAAGAGCAAGACGTTCCCCGTATCGGTGAGCAAGCTCTTCCGAGCGTTCAGCCATACAGGGACCCGGGCCAAGTGGCTTGACGGCGTGGACCTGGCGGTTAGGAAGGCGACGCCAAACCGGTCCATGCGGATCACGTGGAGCGACGGGACGTCGGTCGAGCTGTGGTTCACGGCGAAGGAACGGTCAAAGGCGCAGGTTCAGGTGCAGCATACCAAGCTGCCGAACAAGCAAGCGGCGAGCCGGATGAAGGGGTATTGGGAGGAACGGCTTGGCGCGCTGAGCGAGCTGGTCTCAAGCACGAAGGGCACCACTGAGTAGCCCTCGCAGCGGTAGCCTGGTGATGGAAAGGGCGAGCCGAGTTTGGCTCGCCCTTCTCGCCGTCGGGGCGCGCTGCGGCGGCCGCTGGCGCCCCGCCGGCTTCCGTGCGGTCTCGCGCTACGTACCGGCCCGGTTGGGCGGGCTCGGGTAAGCGGCCCTAGCGCCCCATCCCACCCTGACTCGATGGCGGGACCATGCCCTTGATCCGGAAGTACGTGACCATGTTCCCGTAATGCTCGAAGTCGTGCCCCATGTTGAAATTGAGCACCCAGAGCTTACTCCCCTTCATGTTCGCTTCCGTAATCGTGACTTCTTCCATGGCCTTCATGTCCGTGATCTGATACGCCCCGTCGCAGTACGCGAACGCGTCTTTGACGGCCTGGACTAGAGCGGCTTTGGCCGTGGTCTTTTCGAAGTCACTGGTGGCGGGGTTCTTCTCGCCCTTGGCGTAGGAGCAAAACATGTAGCTTGCATTCGCCACGTGTCCCAGCAGCTGTCCGAATGTTCGGACGTCCGGTGTCGGACGAAAGGCGTAGTTTGCCTCCGGCATCTGCTCCGCCGAGCTCACCACCCAGCCCTTCACCATGTCGTACAGCGGCCGGACCGACGCCACGCCACCCGCGTGGCTTTGCATCGTGGACATCTGCTGCGCCAGCGCGGTGCCTGGCGCAATGGCCAGGGCTACCGCCATTAACATGCGGAACTTCATCATCGGGTCCTCGTCGAAAGGGGTCCTTGAGCATGGCTCGGTGGGCGGCGGGGATCAAGGGGTGCTGGCAGAGCGGCTCGGATCGATCCGCGGAGACGCCGCGGGAGGGGTAACTAGGCAGCCTACCGTGACCGCTTTTCGCCCGGTCGCAGCCTCTTCACCCCAACGCGTCATGAACGCGGTTACAAAGCCATGTGCCTGGCCAGGCTCGACGGCGAGCGGCGCGAGCGCCATCGCGACGGCCAGGGCGAGATGATATCCCTCGGAGCGAGACTGAGCGGCGCGGCGATATGCGGGATGGGCGTCGTTCACCCACACCGTGGACTCCACCAGCCGGCCCAACGCCTCATCATCCGGCCGGCTCTCGAACTGGATCGTGAGCCCGTAGCGCGCGGGTCGCCGCGGCCCGGCGCCGGGCAACATCGCCTCCGCTTCAGCGGGCGGCGTTCGGGTCTCCGCCTCCGGCTCCCTTGGTGGTTTAGGCTCAACGACCGCGCTCGTTTCCGGTGTCTCTTCCGCCGCTGGCGTCGTTTCCATCGAAAGGGGCACGGCGGCGCCGGCCTTCAGGGCGCCGTTCGGTTTGGCGCGGCCCAGGGCGAGCTTGCGCTGCCCGCCCGCGCGCACATCCACGAGCGTCGCCAGCAACGGGAAATCGTGCGCCAGGTCGACCAGCACGTTCCGCAGGTCGCGCTCGACGGGTCGAGCCCTCCGCCGCTGGGCCTCCGCCGCGTGGTCCCGTGCATCCCCCCACGCGGCAAGCTGCTCGCTCACCACCTCCTGGATCGCCTTGCGATAGGCGAGGAAGGTGGCGCCGCGCTGGCCCGTGCGGAGAAAGTCCGCCTTGTTGAGTGTGAGACACTCGGCGAGGGCCGGGGCCTCGATGCATCCGGTCACGTGCTCGATGGCCGCCGGTGAAACGCCCAGCCAATCCCAGCCGCGCTTGATCACCTTGCCAAGCGTGCTCACGGCTACGCCGCGCTGGTCCTCTGGCAGCGGCTCTGCGGATCGCGTGAGGTAGCCGTACGCTGATGGCTTCCGCTTGCGCGCGAGCTTGATAACCACGGTCGCCCGCTCGAGGTCTGCCTGCTCGCGCTCGAGCCGCCGGCCGTTGACCGTGAACTGCACGCCTGCTGGATAGCTGGCCGACAGGATGTCGTCGAAGCCCGGGTCGAGCAGGGGGCGGTAATGGTGGCGGAGGGTGGCTTCCAGGAACCCCTCATCCAGCAGCGGCGACAAGGGATTGCCGAGGCGCAGCCGCACGCCCGTGCCGCGGCCGTCCACGATGCCGGCCGGCGGCACCCAGCGCCACGGTGCGCGGTGGCGCGACTTGAGGTGCCACTCGGTCGCGACGTGTTTCGGGCCGCGTCTCGTCTCGGTGAGCACGGTCTCGCACGCCAGGAGCCCGAGCTTGATCCCGACGCCCGCGAAGCCGATGCCGCGCCCGCGTTGTTTTGTCGTCGCGGCGAGATCATGGTACCGCGCCAGCTCGCGGCGGGTCATGCCCGCGCCGTCGTCCGCCACGGTCAGCGTCGAGGCCGCAGCATCCGTGATGAGCGCGATAGCGGTCGCCGACGAGTCCAACGAATTCGCGACGATCTCAGTGAGAATGGTTTCCTCGAGGGACCCCGGGTATGCGTCCCGGAGGTCCTCGAGCAGGTGCAGCAGGTCAACGCGGGTTTCGCCCACCGTATCCCTCCGGCCACAATCTGCCCGAGGCGGCGTCAGGCAGCCAGTGCGGGCCATGGCCGGCGGGCAGATCGCAGTGTGATGGCGCAGGAAGCAGATGCCAGATGCGGGGGCGTTGTTTGGTCATGTTGTACCGCAGAGACCGCGGAGGTCGCAGAGGCTTCCTGCGGCGACGGTTTGTGGAGGACCCGCCGCAAGCGCCGCATGGTGTGAAGCCCGCCAGCTCCCGATGAACCACCGCCGAGGCTATGTTCCCCAGGTCCGATGCGCCCCCGTCTCGCGTATCTCGTACTTGCCTTCGTCCCGTCGGTCGCGCTCGCTCAACAAGCGATCGTTCCAGAAGCCGTGCGCGCCGCGGCGAACGAGATTCGGGCGGAACAACTGGCGCGCGATCTCGCCTACCTCTCCTCGGACCTCCTGCTGGGCCGGAACACGCCGTCGCCGGGCTTCGATACCGCGGCGGCGTACATCGCGCGACGCCTTGCGCGGGCGGGGCTGACACCGCTCGGTGACGCGAGCGGGTTCCTTCAGTACTACGACCTGCGTGAGCAGCGCGTCGACACGGCGGCCGCGTATCTCGAGATGGATGGCCGGCGGTGGCGGTTCGGCGACGACTTCCTCATGCAGTCTTTCGCCGGCCCGCTCTCCGGTACGTTGCCCGTGGTCTACGTCGGTCACGGCTGGAGAGTGCCCGAGAAGGGTGTTGATCCGTACGCCGGCCTCGACGTGCGCGGCAAGCTTCTCCTTGTGCACGGTCCGCCGGGCGCTCCGCGGGGCGTCGAGATCCAGCGGATCGGCCGGGTCGCCGTTGGGGCGACCACGCCGTTCGCCGAAGCGGCCCAGCGCGGGGCGGCCGGCATTCTGTTCATGGCGAACCCCGGTGCGCTCGAGGGATGGAGTCGCGCGCGCGGCGCAAACCTGTCGCGGCTGGAGCTGGACCCACCGGCGGCTTCCGCCTATGCGGCGATTCCCGTCACCTCCGTGCTCGTGCCACCGTCGGTGACAGAGGCGCTGCTGGCCGGTGGGAATCCGAGCGGCGCCGAGTTGATCGCGCGGGCGGAGACGGGCGACTACGCACCGTCGTTCGAGCTCGGAAAGCCAGTGACCGTGCACATCCCGCTCACCCTCGACGCGGTGCACCGGCCCTACAATGTCGTGGCGCTCATCGAGGGTGGCGACCGTGCCCTCAAGCGGGAATACATCACGATCGCGTCGCACCTGGACGGGGCCGTCGGGCGCGCGGCGGTGAACGGCGACAGCATCTACAACGCGGCCGACGACAACGCGTCCGGCAGTGCGGCGACCCTCGCCATCGCCGAGCGGATGATGTCAGCGCCGCGACCCAAGCGATCGCTCGTGTTCATCTGGGACAGCGGCGAGGAGCGCGGTCTGTGGGGCACTCGGCAGTTCGTCCATCAGCCGCCGGTGCCGCGGGAGAGCATCGTGGCGCACTTCAACATCGACATGATCGGCGCGAATCGAGCGCCCGGCTCTCCCGATTCCGCTGCGGCCACGGTCACCGGCCCCAACGAGGTCTATCTCACAGGCCCCGGCGCGTTGAGCCCCCGCGCGGACTCGCTGCTCACGCAGACGAACGAGTCCTACCTCAAGCTGGAGTTCAATCGGGCCTACGACCGGCCGGAGAGCGAGTTCTTCTATCCCCGGACGGACGCAGGACCGTTCCTCGAGCGCGGGGTGCTGACGATCGGCTTCTTTACGGGGTTGCACGAGCGCTATCACCGACCTGCCGACGAGGCCCGGTATCTCGACCCGCAGAAAATGGAGCGGATCGCACGCACGGTCTTCGCCGCCGTGTGGGCGCTGGCGAACGCGGATCAGCGCCCTCGCATCGAGAAGGCGATTCCAGTGACGGTGCCGCAGTATCGGTGAGGAGGCGGATGGATCGGGTGTAGGGGGCATCGCGAAACGCGCTGGCGGCAGCCCCGCGGGCATCTGCCGGACGTGAGCTGCGGCAGCCGGTAGGCGTGGTCCCCTTTCCCTTCTCCCCGCATGCCTCCAATCTTGGCGAGACCTACAAGCGCGAGCCCCTCATGAATCAGCCCGACTTGTCCCCTGTGCTCTCGCGTCGCGACTTCGTGGAACTTGGTTCCCTCGCGGCCGCCGCCACCGTGCTGCCCACTGCGCTCGCGCAAGGGACCGCTCCCACTCCGGTTGCGCCGAAGCAGGACCCATTCGCACTTGCGGAGATGACGGTTATGCAGCTCCAGGACGGCATGAAGAGCGGGAGGCTCACGTCTCGCGGGATTACCCAGGTGTACCTCCAGCGCATCGCGGGCCTAGATCGACAGGAGCCCACACTCCGGGCGGTGCTGGAGACCAATCCCGACGCGCTCCAGATCGCCGAGCAGCTCGACCAGGAGCGCCGGCTGGGACGGGTGCGCGGGCCGATGCACGGCATCCCCGTCATCATCAAGGACAACATCGACACGCACGACCGGATGCAGACGACGGCGGGCTCGCTCGCGCTCGAGGGCAACATCGCGCTGCGCGACGCGTTTCTCGTGGAGCGGCTGCGGGCCGCGGGCGCCGTGATCCTCGCCAAGGCGAATCTGTCTGAGTGGGCCAACTTCCGCTCGAGCCGGTCATCGTCCGGGTGGAGCGGCCGGGGGAGGCAGTGCAAGAACCCGTACGTGCTCGATCGCAATCCGAGCGGGTCGAGCTCGGGCTCGGGCGTGGCGGTGAGCGCCAACTACTGCGCGGTCGCGGTGGGCACGGAGACCGACGGGTCCATCATCAGTCCGTCGAACGCGAATGGCATCGTAGGCATCAAGCCGACGGTGGGGCTGGTGAGCCGGTCAGGCGTGATCCCCATTGCGCACAGCCAGGACACGGCGGGCCCGATGTGCCGCACCGTGGCCGACGCGGCGGCGTTGCTCAGCGCCATGACGGGTGTGGACCCACGCGATCCGGCTACGGCGGAGTCCGAAAGCCGCATGGCGCCGGATTACACTGCGTTCCTGGAGCCGAACGGGCTGCGTGGCGCGCGGATTGGCGTGCGGCCGCGAGCCGGAACGAACCCCGTGATTGATGCGCTGATGGAGGATGCCATCAGGGTCTTGCGGGACCTCGGCGCGGAAGTCGTGGATCCGGCGGACTTCGCCACGGCGGGTCAGCTGGGCACGAACGAGCGCGACGTCCTGCAGTACGAGTTCAAGGCCGACTTGAACGCGTATCTCGCCACCATGCCGCCGAACGTGAAATACCGGACGCTCGCGGACCTCATCGCGTTCAACGAGGCGAACAAGGAGCGCGAGATGCCGTACTTCGGGCAGGAGACGTTCATTGCCTCGCAGGCCCGGGGGCCGCTGACCGACCAGGCGTATCTCGACGCTCGGGCCAAGTGCGTGGAGCTGACGCGTGCTAAGGGAATCGACGCCACCATGGACCAGCACCGGCTCGACGCGATGATGGGCCCGTCCGGTGGGCCTGCGGGCCTCGTGGACCTCGTGACGATGGGTGGTGGGGGCGGTGGGGGTGGGAGCTCGCAGTTCCCGGCCGTGTCCGGCTATCCGCACATCACCGTGCCCGCCGGGTTCCACATGGGCCTGCCAATGGGGATTTCGTTCTATGGCCGGGCGTGGGGTGAGCCCGTGTTGATCAAGTTCGCGTACGCGTTCGAGCAGGCCACGAAGGCGAGGAAGTGGCCGACGTTCATTCCGACAATCGTGTTGAGCTGAGGCACTCTCATTGGGATCGTCGCGGCGTGAGAAGCTGGTCGAGACGATTGCAAGGGAAGAAGCGAAGCTCGCCCGGCTCGACGCTGAGCGGTCCGAAAAGGGCAAGCGCCTTGCCGCACTCCGCTCGGAGCTGACGTCGCTGTGCACGGAAAGCGGGATGCACGGGCAACCGCCCGCGGCGCCGCAAGTCCAAGTGCCGCGGACGCCTGCCGAGAAGGTGAAGCTGTTCCGGTCGCTGTTCCGCGGCCGCGAGGACGTCTTCCCTACACGCTTCGTGAGCAAGAAGACTGGGAAACCGGGGTATGCACCTGCGTGTCGCAACAAGTTCGTGCGCGGCGTGTGCGGATTGCCGGCGGTCAAGTGCGGTGAGTGCCCCAACCAGGCGTTCCTTCCCGTGGATGACCGGGCCGTTGCGGATCACCTCCGCGGGCGGCACGTGATGGGCGTGTACCCGCTGCTTAAGGACGAAGCCTGTTGGTTCCTTGCGATCGACTTCGACAAGGCCAGCTGGAAGGGCGACGTGTTGGCGTTCATGGCCACGTGTCGGTTGACAGGTGTGCCCGTCGCGGTGGAGCGGTCGCGCTCGGGCAGCGGCGGGCACGCCTGGGTTTTCTTCGCGTCCCAGGTGCCGGCAAGCGCAGCTCGCAAGATGGGTTGCTTCCTCATCACCGAAACGATGGCTCGCCACCACGAGCTCGGGATGGAGTCGTATGACCGCCTGTTCCCGAACCAAGACACCGTGCCGCGCGGCGGTTTTGGGAACCTGATCGCCTTGCCGCTTCAGGGCGACGCGCGTGCCCGAGGCAACACGGTCTTTCTGGACGACGAGCTTGAGCCGTACCCGGATCAGTGGGCGTTCCTCGCGTCCGTCGGCCGGATGGATCCCGCCGCAGTCGAGGCCATGGCCCGTGAAGCGACGCGCAAGGGCCAGGTCCTGGGCCTGCCGGACGACGAGTCGCTGGACGAAGGGGGCCGGGCGCCGTGGGATCGCGCGCCGTCGGGGCGGTCGCAGAGGATCGTCATCACCGATCCGCTGCCGAGGGAGGTCCGCGCGGTGCTCGCGCAGCGACTGTACATCGAGCGCGATGGTCTCCCGCCAGCGCTGATCAATCAGATCAAGCGCCTCGCGGCCTTCCAAAACCCCGAGTTCTACGCCAGGCAGGGCATGCGGCTTTCAACGGCCCTGACGCCGCGTGTGATCAGCTGCGCCGAGGAGCTGCCGGGCCATATCGCGCTGCCGCGTGGTTGTCGGGATGCGCTCCAGGCGCTTCTCCAGCAACACGGCGTGGCCCTCCAGCTGGACGATCGGCGCTACGAGGGCGAGCCGGCACCATTCCGGTTCGACGGCGATCTGACTGCACTCCAGAAGAAGGCGACACGCGCCGTTCTCCGGCACGACATCGGTGTGGTCGTGGCGCCACCCGGAGTCGGCAAGACGGTGCTCGGTACGCGTTTGGTGGCGGCGCGCGGCCGGCGCACCCTGATACTCGTGCACCGGAGGCCACTCCTTGAGCAGTGGGTCGCGCAGCTCTCGATGTTCATTGGGATCGACGACAAGGACATTGGCCGGATCGGCGGCGGCAAGCGCAAGCCCAACGGTCGGCTAGACGTCGCCATGATCCAGAGCCTGGTTCGAAAGGGAACGGCCAATGACCTCGTAGCCGAGTACGGCCACGTCATCGTGGACGAGTGTCACCATGTGCCGGCGGTGTCGTTCGAGCGCGTGCTCTCTGAAGTGAAGGCCCGGTACGTCGTCGGGCTCACGGCGACCCGCCAACGACGGGACGGGCACCATCCCATTATCGAGATGCAGCTTGGGCCCGTTCGTTTCTCGGTAGATGCCATGAGTCCGTCGGCGAGGCGGCCGTTCGAGCACAACCTTGTCGTTCGTCACACGGGCTTCCAGTTGGCGGGCGGCATGGGCGACGGCAGGATCCAACAGGTCTACCGCTTACTCGCGATGGACGAGTCCCGCAACCAGATGATCCTGAACGACGTGGTTCGGGCAATCAAGGACCGCAGGTTCCCGATCATCCTGACGGAGAGGCGGGACCACCTAGAGTACCTCGCCGAGCGGCTGCGAGGAGCCGTGCGACACCTCGTCGTCCTTCACGGCGGAAGTCCGAACAGGCGGCGGCCCTCCGCGACCACGCTAACCGACGTGCTAGACGGCGAGGAGTTTCTCGTGCTCGCGACCGGCCGTTACGCCGGCGAAGGATTCGACGACGCGCGGCTCGACACGCTGTTCCTCGCCATGCCCATCTCGTGGAAGGGGACGCTCATCCAGTACGCCGGGCGCCTGCAGCGAGTGCATCCCCGCAAGAGCGAGGTGCGCATCTTCGACTACGTGGACCGGGAGGTGCCGGTGCTCCGGCGCATGTTCGAGAAGCGCCTGCGGACGTATCGGGCGATCGGCTACGCCCGAGGCTCCGCGCGGCTCGGCAACGGGGAGCTGGTCGAAGAACCAGCGTTCGCGGCCGAGCAGAAGTTGTTGCACCTCTCAGAGGGGGAAGTCTAATGGTGGCTCAACGAGCCCTCCGGGGCGGAAGAAGGCGACTTGCGTCAGAAGCGACCGCCCGGCGGTGGCCTCCCACCAAGCGCCAACTGGAGGGTCTGATCGCCGAGGCCCTTGTGGACGCCTACGGCGAGTTCGAGCAGCGTGGGGGGCATTTCGCGATGCTCGAGGAGCACCTGGCGGTGCCCTTCGAGACGCAGGTGCTCGGCGTGCCAGTCACGGTCGAGCGGATTGACCTCACCAGATCGGATGAGATCGTCGCTCTTTGCCGGCGCGGCAAGACTCGACAAGCAATTTCGATTCTCTACCTGCCGCTCCCCGAGCCGCCGCCCGCGGGAGCCGAGTGGATTGAGGCGTACCGACATTGGGCGCGGGGCTGGTGGGTCGCCAGGACGTGATGAGCGAAGATTGGCACCACGCGCGGCGGTGTTCGCCGCGGTGGAAACGGCTCACCACTTCCTTGCCGGCCCAACGGTTCGGACTGTAGCGTCCTTGACACCTTCTTCGGCCTTCAGGCGCGATAGCGAGCGTGCAGCTCGTCCACCGCCTTCTTCAGTGGTCGGAAGCGCCCCACCTTCGCCGGCGAGCAGCCGCTGGAGATGGACACCTAGGTGGTGACCTGAGAAGCGTCATTCGGAACTCCGGCGCCTGGTGTTCCGGAAGGCAGTCGGAGCCGTGGCGGCATGCTATGTTATGCGCCTCCGTGCGAGAACTCGGTTTGCGTCCCAAGGCCACGCCGATGCATACTTCCCAGTCACGAGTGGCCGAACCGGTCCCGGGCGACTCAATTCAAGCGCCCGCATTGGCCTGAGAGGGCACGACCAACGTGGCGCGAGTTAGGCACCTGAGCAGGGCGCCGATTACGGAAGCGCTCATCGACCTTCGTGCAGGGCTTCCCGAGAATTTTTCCGTTGAACGGCTCGCCGAGGTCCGCGATTCGATCTCGGCTAGGTATCCAATCGTTGAGGAACAGCGCCTCTTCAAGACGACGCTCGAATTCCAGCCATCTCGTCAGGCCTCCCCTGCGAACTCTGAACTTGGCCTCAACGGGTACCTGTTTAAGTCAGGTGACCGCTTGACCGTGGCTCAGTTTCGCCGGGACGGCTTTACGTTGAATCGTCTCAAGCCATATACGAGCTGGGGAGAACTGTATCCCGAGGCACGAACTCTCTGGGGTCGCTACGCCGACGTGGCCGGAATCCAAGACTTCACCCGGCTTGCCACGCGGTTCATCAACCACCTGAAGGTGCCGGCGGCACCAGTGCCGGACTTCGAACGGTATTTGACGAGCATTCCGGCGCCTCCGGGTACACCGCAAACGCGTGATGGGTTCTTGAGCCGGGTGGAGTCTCGGGACCCCACAACCGATCTGCGCGCGATCGTCACTCAGGCCACTGAACCCGCCGCCGAGCCCGGCATGATGACGATCATTCTCGATATCGATGTGTACAAGCCGGGCAGTTTCAGATCTAACGATCCCGTGCTCGACGAGATCTTCGAAGCGCTGCATGTGATGAAGAACGCAATCTTCTTCGGCGCGATCACGGAGACCACCGCAGAGGAGTACGAGTGACGAGCATTGCGATTGCTCTGGAAGACATGGTTTGGTCCGTCGCGGATCACGGTCTGAGCGATGAAGCGTACCGTGTCCGGCGGCACGTCGTTGAGTTCCATCGCGAGTTGACCGCCGGGGTCAGCATAACGCCGCCCCACAGGGAGACCCTGCAGGCGGTCCAAGACACCATGGGGCATGCCATGCGGTCAGACTGGGACGGGTACGGAGCTCGACCCGTGTCGTTGGCTGCGTGTGTTCGGGCCCTTCGGTTCGTGTTCCTGCTTCCAACGACGCTGCCAACCCCCGACGTGAGCGCCGATCCCAGTGGAAGGTTGCTCTTTGAATGGCGGGCAGGTCCGGGCCGCGCCTTCGTCGTGAGCGTAGGACCGAGCGACGTGATCCACTATGCCGGACTGTTTGGCAGGAGCAAAGTACACGGCACCGAAGAGCTTGGCGATGAGCTTCCTTCAACGGTTCTGGCGAATCTTGGGAGGGCGCTCGGCAGAATCGCGGCCTGAGTCTGCCGGCCTGCCTTGGCCGCCCGAGCCCCACGAGCCTCTCAGCCGGTACCTCCTAAGCACACGGGAGTTCAGCCGTTCCAAGCGGATCGTCAGGGCAAGCGCATTCGTTCCCGGAGACGATGGCCGGAAGTCGGTGTTTCGGACGCTCGCCCTTGCCGAGGGCGCCATTTGGGCCCTGGGTGAGGAGGAGGTTGTCAGGCCGCCCTTCAGACTGCATGCGCGCGCCGACTTGTCAGTCCAAGCAATCATTGATGCCGGTGTCGGCATAGAGGCCGACCGGCCGCCGAGCCGACACGTGGATCTGGTGGGCTGGCCGACCGACGAATCCGCCTGCCTCTTGGCGGCAACACAGCTAGCTGATTCCGCCCAACTGCACTTGAACCCATCGGTCTACCCGTAGCCGCACTGGCCGCGGTTCAATCCTCCAGCTTCCGCCGCGTCATACCGTTCACAGACTTGCCGCCAACCTTCACGTTGGCGACTGATCGGCCGTAGCTATATCGAGCGACGGTTTCGATCAAGAACTCCTGACCCTCGATCAGGGCTCGCAATTGGATGAGAGTCTCTCGCTCGTGGCAGATCACGCCACTGCCCGGCTTCTAAGCAGATGCTCTCTAATCTTGGCCGCCCGTCTTCAATACCAATCACCGGGACAGTTTTCGACCCATGTGCCTTAGGTCATATAATCGATCCCCATCCGACACTCATTTTTCGACGGCCACTCGGCCGGCGCCACGGGATGCTACCGATGGACCTGGAGGCGAAGCTCGCGGAGCATCACGGCGCCGCCTTTGGCTGGGCGTTGAGCTGCTGCCGCTGGGACCGGCATGACGCGGAGGACGTGTTGCAAGCCAGCTACGTGAAGATCTTGGACGGCCGCGCCCGATTCGCTGGGATCTCCAGCTTTCGAACCTGGCTGTTCGGCGTCATTCGCCGGACCGCGGCGGAGCACCGGCGCCGGCGCGCGTTGCGCCGGTTCCTTCCTCTGAGCCGCGGTGAGCGGAGTCCGGATTCGAGGGGCGGGGAGTCCGGAGCCGAGCGGGCGCTGCTGCGATCAGAAGCGACCGAACGCCTCATCACGGCACTGGGACTGCTGCCCGCGCGGCAGCGGCAGGTGCTTCATCTTGTGTTCTACCAGGATCTTACCATCGCCGCGGCGGCAGACGTGATGGGGATCTCATTGGGGACGGCGCGGACCCACTATGAGCGAGGGAAGCGGGGCCTGCGAGCGCAGCTGAAAGACCTGAGAGACGAATGACTCGCCAACCGAACGATGACGAACTTCGCGCGCGGTTCGCGGCGCTGCGACAGGAAGATTCAAGGTTGCTTCCACAGTTCCGGGGCGCACAGCAGGCGCTTGCGGCGACCCCGAGGCTCAGCCGCTGGGTCCCGGCAGCCGCGCTTGCGAGCGCGGCTGTGGCGGTGCTGTGGCTGGCCGGCCGCGATCGTGACACGAGTGACCGGCGAGGGCTCGACCTCGCCGCCACCGTGTGGCGGGCGCCCACGGACTTCTTGCTCGAGACGCCGGGCCGCGATCTGCTGCGCCAGGTACCGGACGTCGGACACGTGAGCGTACCATCGCTGCCCAACGGGTTACCCGAAGAGAACAGAGGAAGTGGCTGACCACGCGAGGAGATGACCGATGAATCACCGTGTAGTCAATCTGGTGGCGCTGTCGCTGCTGTTGCCCGCGGTGGGAGCCGCCCAGAAGCCGCCACCGCCGGAGCCCGGGTTCTCCGAGCATCTGTTTCCGCCGGAGTTGGTGATGCAGCACCAGGCTCGGCTCGGCCTCACGCGCGAGCAGCGGGATGCCATCACCGGGGCCATCAAACATCTCCAGAACGCGGTGCTGGACCTGCAATGGCGCATGCAGGAGGAGACGCAACGCATGTCCGAGTTGGTGGCGGGCCCGGCCGTCGACGCAACGGCGGCGCTGGCTCAGGTGGACCGGGTCCTGGAGGTCGAGCGCGAAGTCAAGCGGACCCACTTGGAAGCGTTGATCAAGATCAAGAACGTGCTGAGCGCCGAACAGCAGGCGAGACTGCGCGAGCTTCGAGGGGGCCCACCAAGCCCCTAGCGAGCTTGCTTCGCTGATTCTGCCGGGAAGATGACGCGCTAGGGCCGCTGGTTATTCACCCGGATCCTGAGCGGCACGATGGTCGTTCCCCAATGCAGCCGCAGCGTGGCCGAGTCCGGCGCCACCACGGGGAAATAGAGCGCGAGGACCTCCATGTGCGCCCCCTGCTCGGGACGGACGGTGAGGCGCAAGGCATCGTGTTGCTCGCCGGGATAGGGCGTGTGAAACACATGCGCGGCCCGGCTGAAGATCACCGTCCACGGATCAGGGTCGGGCTGCGGAATCATCCAGAAGGAGTACTCGCCCGCCGCCAGCGGCTGGTCCTCCACGCTGACGTCCCGGCTCACCGCGATCATGGTCGCCGAGTCCGCGCCCGGATTCCAGATCCGGCCCCAGCGCACCACGCCGCCGAACAGCGTGCGACCGCGGGCAACCGGGCGATTGTAGATGATGGTGATGTCCGTGTACCCGACGCGCTGCGACACGGTGCCGTGCTGGCTGAACGGGATGCCTTCCTGGGCCAGGCCGACGCGAGTAGCGGCAGCAGGCACCAGTAGGCAGCAAAAGAGGAGGGGACGAAGGAGCATCGGGCGTTCACCAAGGTGAAGTGTCACGGTCCAAACGGCGTCGATCATCGCGAAGTTCCCAGTCGCTTCCTCACGCCTTCCACAAATCGCTCAACCGCCTCCTCGGAGAACCGGAAGAACAGCTCCGGCTCCACGACCTCATACTCCATTACCACAGGCGCGTCCGAGGCATCCAGCACCAGGTCCACGCGAGCGTAGAGCGTGGGCTCGCCAGTCGCCGCGAGAGCCCGGCGCGCGACGTCGAGCTGCGCCTCATTCGGCGCCTCCAACGTGACCGAGCCGCCGTGGTCGTCGTGCACCCTGAAGTCTCCCGCCGCTGCGCGCTTGCGCACGGCGTGGGTGAACTCTCCCTCGATGAAGATGAGCGACAGCTCGCCGGCCTCTGGCACAGAAGGCAGGAACGGCTGGAGCAGCATGTCCTCATACGGCAGCAGGCGATCCAGGTGGGCCTGAGCGGGCGCCCAATCCCCGTTCGTGGCGCGCATGGCGTAGCGCCCCGACTGCGCGACCGCGGCCTTGAGCACGATGTCCCTCCAGCCCCGCTCCTCGGCCGCTGCTCGAATGGCCACCTGCCGGCCGGCGCGGAGGACTTCCGTCGGGACGGTCGGCACGTTCCGGCGCGCGAGATCGCACAGGTAACCCTTGTGTGTGTTCCATTCGATGAGCCGCTGGCTGTTCCATAACCTCGTGCTGGCCGCCGCGCGCGCCGCCCAGTTCAGGAACTCGCCACGCCGCCAGCAGTAGTCCCACGCCGAGCGGACGACGCAGAGATCGAGCGCGGCCCAGTCTTGATGCGGATCTTCCCACACGACGGGTTCGGCGCTGATGCCCGCCTGGCGCAGCGCTTCGAGCAGGTGCCGATCGTCACTGTACAACCCGGGCATGGCGCCACAGGTGACAAGCCCGACGTTCACGGATCTACCGGCCCGGGTGCGGCGCGGCCCGCTGCGCGTCGCGGCACGACGGCCAGCTGCCCGGCTCCCCCGACTGGGGACTCACCGGGAACAACGTGCGGCGCTCGCGCGGAACCCGTTCGGGATCCTCGGACGCAAGGTAGGCGAGCATGGCGGTGAGCGTCGCGTTGTTCTTGAGGTCGTCGAACACCAGCTTGTCGTACGTGTCCCGGTTGGTGTGCCAGGTATACACGCCATAGTCGAAGCCGGTCGAGGACAAACTGAACCCCGGCGCACCGGTGCAGATGAACGACGCGTAGTCACTCCCCCCTCCACCGGGTGTGCCCGGGAAGTTCAACCGGATGTGGCGCGTAATCTCGTCGGGGACACGGGCGAACCAGCGGGCCAGGTGCGCCGTCGCGTCCACCAGCCCTTGCGCAGAGACGTTCACGACGCGTCCGGTGCCGTTGTCCTGGTTGAACAGCGCCTGGAGCCCGTCCACGATCTCGGGGTGGTCCGCGACGAACGCGCGCGAGCCGTTGAGGCCTTGCTCCTCGCCGCTCCAATGCCCAACGAGAATGGTGCGCTTGGGGTTGGGATACGCGGCCTTCAGAATGCGCATGGCCTCCAGCATCGTGACGGAGCCGGTCCCGTTGTCAGTGGCGCCGGAGGATGCATCCCAGGAATCGAAGTGAGCCGAGAGCATCACGTACTCACTTGGCCTCTCGCTGCCCGGGATCTCCGCGACGGTATTGTAGGTGGGCACGTCTCCCAGGAACTCAGCCTCCGCTTCGACCCGGATCAGGGGGCTCTGCCGGTTCTCCGCCAGCCGATACAGCAAACCGTAATCCTCGCAGCTCAGGTCGATGCTCGGGCCCTTCTCCGTGCGCGCCTGAAAGATCTTGTTCACGCCCCATCCATTGGACCAGTTGGACTCGAGCAGCCCCAGCGCGCCGGCCTGATCGAGGCGCCGCCGCGCGTCGATCGGATCCATGCCGGTGCGCCGCCGCAAGTTCCACCGAGCCCGAGCGGAGTCGCGCTCGGTCTTCATGCGCTGGACGGATTCCGGCGTGCCGTTCTCCTCCCAGTGCGAATCCGGCCGGCAGGTGGGCTGCGGGAACGACACGAGTACGAACGATGCCTTCGCCTCCGGAAGCCACGAAACGAATGCCGCAGAGTCCGGGAACTCCGGCAGAATCACGAGCTTGCCTTCGATCCTCTTGCCTCCGGTCCCCGGGCTCCAGGCGAGCATCGTCGCTTCCAGCGATCGCACGCGTGGCTTGACGAGGTCCACGTGAGTGATCCCGCGTCGCCAGCCGCGCCACGTGCCGTACTGCTCGTTGCGCGCCGGGATGCCCCAGCTCCGGTACATGGCTACGGCCCAGTCGTTGGCCGCTTTCTGACCCGGCGATCCCGTGAGTCGGGGGCCCACGGAGTCCAGGAGCGCTTGGGCGAGGCGGGGGAGGTGGGAGTGCTCCATGCCTTCGCGCCAGATGTGGCGCAGCACCGGGTCTTCGACGGCGAACGTCTGGGCCCACAGCGGCAGAGCCGCGACCGGCGGCAGAAGCAGTGACACCATGGCAGCGAGCGAACGGGGGCTCATGATGTACCTCGAGCGGTCAGCTTGCGACGAGCGACGAACCCGGAACGATCAGACGGGGAGAGTAGAAGGGAGGAGGGAGCGCCGCAACGGGGACCCGATGGCGACGTCGGAGGGATCCCCTTTTGCGGCGCTCTGATCGGGACGGGGATCGAAGGCGTTCCCAGCGGCGCCGCGCCCGGGCCGCTCAGCGCGGTGTGCCCACTCCTGGCGCATACAACGATCGGATCCGTTGGGCCCGAAACACATAGCCCGGGTTCCCCTCGATCCGCCACACCACCACACCTGACCCGTCGTACTCCTCGACGCGGTTGCCGTTGCCGTAGGCCACCAGTGATCGCCCTTCGGGTAGCTCCTGCGTCGTTCCGCCGAGGAGCGCCTGCGCCGCCGGGTTCGCGGCGTGGACGCCCACGAGGCGGACGGTGCGGGCACTTGCGTCCACCAGATAGCGCTCGGCGCGGGAGGCCGCTGGATCGCCGAGGTTGTCCAGGAGCTGGAGCAGGCCCGCGCTGGTCACTCGAACGCCGTGCTGGCGCGCAAAAGCCGGCATCGGCGTGTCGAGGAACGTGAACTCGTTACGCAAACCACCCATGCGCCACAGCACCGCGCCGCTCGTGGTGCTGATCTTGGTGATCTCGCTCAGACTGCGGAACGACACGAGGAGATCGCCGTCGGCATCGCGGTCGAGCGCGTTGCCGTGGGTCCAGTTGACCGTGGCGCCCACGCGGCTCGCCGAGTCCAGGTCCGTGATACTGAAGTGGTCGAAGGGCCTCCACTGAAACAGTAGGCCGCCGTCCGGGTCGATGTGCTGGACGACGGTCCCGGTCACGCGAGCGGCGGCCTGTCCGCCCACGGCCGTGAGGTCCATGGTCCGGGCCTCGTCGCACATGATCCAGTAGCCGCCGTCAGGTTCGATCAGCAAGTCATGGAAGCGGGGCCGGAGGCCGGCGGCGCAGCCGAGGCGGCGCGTTTCGTCTCCCAGGGGATCCACCTCGACAAACACCTCGACATCTGCCGGGTCCGGGGTCGCGGGCAGGGCGACATAGCGGCCGTTGGGCTGTGCCTGGAAGTTGAGGCCGGGGCCGGTAGGATCGAAGCGCCGATACCACACGACTCGGCCGGCGTTATCGATCACCAGGCCGTACCGGCCGGCGGCGAAGGCCACGTAGCCCGGGGAGGGATCGGGGCCGCCGGCGGTGTACGACGGGAGATCGGAGGGGAGGGCGGCGGTGGTGAACGCCAGCGCCTCCCCCAGAGTCGTCCCGCCGGGCCCGAACGCCGCAACGCGCAGCGCGTACGCGACGTCCGCGAGGAGGCCGAGGACTGGCACCGCGGCGTCGCCCGCAACCACGCGCACAGCCAGCGTGGCGCTCTCGGCGGTGGCGTCGGCTGACGCGACACGGAACTGCACGGCGACGCTGTCCGCGTCACGTGCGCGGACGGTCACCGTCGCGCTCATCACGTTGCGCGGATTCGGCGCCACCGAGGCGACCTCGATGACGGGCAGAGGGGCGGGATCGACTATCTGCTCCAGTACCTGCTCGCCGCCGCACGCGGCGAGCAGGACTGTCGCGACGAGATACCGACGGCGCGCGGTGCTCATGGCTCGCTCGGACCGGCGTCGGAATCCTCCGGCGGGGGCGTCGGGGTCGCCTGGTTCGACCAGTCGGAGTAGCCGCCGTCCTTCGCGGCAACGACCACGTACGCGTACCAGTACGCGTCCGCGCCCTGAAGCCGGAAGCTCGTCGAGTTTGGCGCGAGGACCGCGACGCTCCAGGCGAGGTAGCAATAGCCGTAGTAGTAGTAGTCGCACTGAATGACCCACACCTCATATCCGTCTTCGACGCCGGAGTTGTCCGTCCACGCGAAGTCCACGGTTTCTGCATCGACTCCGGTCGCGGTGAAGCCGGTGGGGCCTGCGGGCGGCGTCATGCAGTCGGTGTTCGACGCTGGAGAGTCACCCAGGTTGTTGAACGCGATCACGCGATAGCAGACCGGGGTCTCCGCTGACAGTCCTTCGTCCCACGCTCCCGTCTCGTCCACGCCGGTCGTGAACCGGGCCTCCCAGGTCGCGCCGCCATCAATTGATCGTTCGACCCGGAACCCCTGCTCGTTCGGCGATCCGTCAACCCAGCCGATGGCAACGCTGCTGCTCGACTGGGGAGCGGCAGCGACGTCCGAGGGCGCGGTCGGAATCGTGGTCGCGACCACCACCTGGATGTACTCCGAGCTTCCGGACGTTCCGCCGTCCTTCGTCGCCCGCACGACATACCAGTACGTGTTGTCAGGGGTCACCCCCGCGTCGTGATACCCGGTCGCGTTCGCCGGCAGGGTTGCGATCACGCTCCACGCCCAGCCGCTGCCCGACCCGGCTCGCTCCACCTGGAAGCCGTCCTCGACCACAGAGTTGTCGGTCCAGCTGAGGTCGACGGCCCCGCCCGACACCGCCGCCGCCAGGTTGGTCGGCGCGGCCGGCAGCGCGGTGCAGTCGGCGTCCGAGGCCGCGGACTCGCCGAACGAGTTGAAGGCGACCACGCGGTAGCAGAACTGCTGCTCTTGCGACACGTAGTCGGTGTGGGAGGCCACGTTCGCGCTCTTCGTCGCAAGGGCCGTCCAGGGTCCGCTGCTCGAGGCCGCGCGCTCCACGCGGAATCCCGTCTCGTCCGTAGAGTTGTCGATCCAGGTGACGTCGATCTGGTAGCCGTAGCGCGGCGTGGCATTCACGCCGGATGGCGCGGCGGGCACCGGCGCGGGCGGCGTGGTGGCGCACGCGACGGTGGAGAATTCGCCGTAGGTCGTGCGGCGGCCGGTGCGCCGAAAGGTTCGGACCTTGTAGCAGTACTCTGTGCTCCCCAGGAGCCCGCCGTCGCTGGTCGCGCTGACATTGGCCCCCGTGGTGGTGCGCAACGAGAAGCTACCGGCCGGTCCTGTCGTCGACCGGTGCACCTCCCAGCCACTCTCGTTCGTCGCGTTATCCTGCCAGGCGAGGTTGATCAGGCTGTGGGAAACGGCCGTGGCCGTGAGGCTCGTCGCCGCGGTTGCCCGGGCCAAGAACTCCGGGCCGAGCGGAGATCGGACCTCACACCCGGCGACCAGGACGGTCATGGCTAGAGGGATAAGCGGAAGCCGGGACGCGATTCGCGGGATCATTATTCCTCCCCTGGACTCGGTTACTCGTGACTGCACCGTGAGACGGACGGGAACCGCCCTGTTGCCCATCGGCACGGTCTCAAGCGGGCCTTTTTCGTGGCGTCTTCTTGTCGCGAGCCTCTATCGGGCCGCGGGAAACGGGGCAGCCTGGGTTTCCTACTCGAGCTGGCACGGTGACGCGTCCGAAGCCCCGGCCGCGATCCGTTTCGCGACATCGCGTGCGCTCTTCAGGTCGCATCCGAGGAGCGCCAGCCTCACGAGCCTCCACTTCGCACCGTCTCGGACTGTCGTGCACAGGCAGCTCGTCGCCGGGTGTCCGTGATCGGGCTCGTCGCGCACGGGGAACGGTGCCCTGATCGGGACCGGCCGCGCGTAGAAGGCCGTGCGCACGAACGTCGAAGTGACCGGGAACGGTCCCGGTTCGTTCCCCCGCCACGAGTCTTCCACCACTAGCCGGTCGCCGCTGAGCACGCCGTTGACCCGAATCGGGGGCACCTGGGGGTTCGTCATTGTGATCAGCAGGGCTACACGGGCGTCGCCGGCGACCGTGCCGCTGACGGGGCCAAACACGTCGACGGGTACGCCGACATCGCCGGCGAACCAGAAAGACACGTGGCCGTAGAAGCTGGCGTCGGTCACCGAGTCGATGTCAACACCGACGAATAGGCCAGCGTTGAGCGACGGTTCGCTCGTTGAGCGCGCCGGTTTGGCATACTCCCAGTGGCCGACCATGACGGCGGCTGCGGCTCGTGCATCGGTGACGGACTGCACCGGCTGCGTGGGTTCGGTGCCGCAGGCGGCAAGGACGACAACCGCCGCTTGGACCAGTACGTGGGAAGTGCTTGGCTTTGTGGTCACACCGCCATTGGACGGACAGCGGTGGCCCGATTGCTCATGGGGGTGTGAGCGGAACCTGGATCATTCGACGGGGGTCTTGGCCGACCGCGCCTTCAAATGTAGGATGTTGTCCGAGAACTTCAGACCTATGGATTCCCTACTACGCTTTCAAGATGCGCTGGAGCTCCGCCTTAAGCGCCGGAATCTTATTCTGGAGGACGTCCCAGACGAGGTCGAGATCCACCCCGAAGTACCCATGGATCAGGCGATCCCGCATACCCGCCATTGCTCTCCACTCGATGTCGGGGTATTGCTGCCGTACAGCGGCGGGGATCTTCTTCGCTGCTTCTCCGATGATCTCAAGGCTCCGAACGAACGCACGCTGCAGAGTGGGATCACCACCGAACCGCTCGCGCGTTAAGCCGGCGCTGGCATCCGCGAGATAGTCGGCTTCTACAAGGATGTGCCGCAGGTATTCACGCGGCTCGAAGGACATCCGTAGCTTCGGCGAGGATGTGCGGGGCCAGGAATGGCGAGAGGGATTCGGGGGTCACCAGCTCAATGGAGTGGTCCAGCGCGCGCTCGAGCAGGTCACTCAGCGCAACAAACCGATCGAAGTTCTTCTTGCCCGGCTGGAACTCGACCAGCAGATCGACGTCACTATCGGGCCCGGCCGCGTCCCGGCGCACTGAGCCAAACAGCGCCAGGCGACGGACGCCTAGCCGCAGGATATCTGCCTGGATACCAAGGAGCCGCTCCCGCACTTGGGCCTGGGTCAAGGGTCCAGCATTCATGGCGTCGAATCTACGCGCCGTGGGGCCGACTGTCACTGCGGCGACGCTGCGGTCGTTTTCGCTTGTGGACTCCGTAGGGAGGATCATTTGGCCTCCATCCTCACAGTCCGCGGCTTCAGCTCAGTAATCCGGCCGTCGCGAACAACGCAGCAAGGTGGACGGCGACAGGATCTCGACCACGAGGTCCGGCACTACGGTCAGTTCTCTGCTCTTGCGGGGAAGCGGGAGCTTCCCGCGCTCGATGAACACGAGGTTCGGGATCCGGGCTCGCGTGGGACTGACCCGGAACGTCACGTGTGCCAGTGTCAGGCCATGCCCAGCGTCGTCGCCTAGCCGTGCGAGCTCGCGGCCCAGACGCGCGGCGACAAGCTGATGAGGGTTGTCGGGAGCTGGCGTCATGAGCAGCTCCCCGTCCACCCATTCGTACCACAGGCTCTCGTCCTCGCCCTCGAAGTCGAGGAACTCCTCGTAGCTGATCTTGCGCGCGGTTTCCACTGACACAAATGTAGTTTCCCAGCTTGTGCCTGCCGCAAGCTTGAGCGGCCGGTATCAACCGGTCGTCAACCGGGGGGCCCACGTCAACGAATCGGCCGGGAGATCCTACAGTTTCAGGCCTGCGCACCAACCTGAGGAAGCTCTGCTTAAGTCTTGCAGTGGGTCCCTCGGGCCGCTGCAGTTCGCGAGTATGGCAGGCTGGTACCGAGGGAAAGGCTCACTCTTGCGCAGAGCTTCCCTAAGGTGCAATGGAGGAGCACAGGCGGCCTCGCACGGCCACCGAGCCGGGCCGAGTCGCGGGCCACCCTTATCCGCTGCACTGACTGGGGAGTCCCTTGCTCTTCCCAGTGCGAGTCGGGGTGGCAAGTGGGCCGGCCGCGCCGACCAAGGTCCGGACGGCACCGCCGGCTCCGAGCATGCGCTCCCCGATCTCGGATCCTCCTACTGCCGCAAACCGGTCGCCGCCCCGGCGAGAGCCGCGACGATCAGGGTGGGTGCGCGAGCGAGCTGCGCCGCTCCGATCGGACCCGCCCGCGTGGAGTACCTGACTACGTCGCCCGCGGCCGCGGTTACGCGGAACCAGGCTGAAGAGGCGTCAACCTGGTAATAGGGCGCCTGGCCGTCGGCCGGCATCCAGCCCGACTGAAAGGGCGTACCCGAAAAGTCGGGAGTCACAACGTCCCACGTGGCGGGCGTGCCCGCGAGGTATGCCGCACTGACCATGACGTGCACGTTCCGAGCGGCGCCAGACAACCCTCCGAAGATGAATCTCACCCAGCGGTCGTACTCTGGTTGCGCGTCCAGCCGGCCACGCATCCGCGGGTAAGGCAAATCGGTTACCCGCGTCACGGTTGAGATGCTGACATAGGGACCGAGCGCATCCGTCTGGCTTGTTGGCGCCCCGAAGTATGCGATATGCGAGCGGCGCTCCACGTTCGACTGGTACACATCGACCCATAGCTCGTGCACGTCGCCGGCCACAAGTCGTCCCTGCGGCACCCCGTACAGCGTGGTCGTTGCGGTGGTCGTTGCGCCTGCAAAAAGCAGGGCCGACTGGACCGTGCCAAACGTCGACGTCGCGGTCCACAACCGGTTCGTCAGAAGCACCTGGTCGCCGGGGAGCAGGCCGGTGAGCGTCAACCCCGCAGAATCGAGGGCGAACGCCTCGGCCGTCGAGAAATCCAGTGCGGGAATCGTCGTCCCGTTGGCCGGATCTTGTGTCCGGCGGAGAATCATGCTGTCGGGAGTGAAGCGGAAGCCCGCTTGCACGCCGCGCGTCGCGACCAGATCGAGCGGTCGGTTCGGGACGTTCTGGAGCGCGAAGCCCGTTGCCGAGGCGGTCGCGGTGACGCCCACGGTGCCCATGGCGACTTTCGCCGACTGGCCGAAGTAGAGGCCGGCCACGGATCCCGTAAGGCCGTTGCTGCCCGAGCAGAGCCCATCGAGAAACACCGCCGCGTGCTCGGAGCGGGTGGCGTGGCGCACGAACACCTCGGTTGCGGCGCCGTACTGCAGCACCCACGCGAGGCCGACTTTGTCCGTAGCCGCGAACGTGAACGAGTTGCCCGCTGCAGTGACCGGTTGCCAGGCGTAGCCTTGGTTCTGGAACGCAAACCAGATTGGCACGGACGTGGGACAGAACGTGAGCGTCATTTCGGCGGTACTTGGCGGCGGGATGACGACGAAGGCCATCGTGGTGGTTCGATCGGGCAATCCGGGCGTCGTGCCGGTCAGGGTGAGGTTGTACGTGCCTGGCGGCGTGCCGGCCGTCGCCGCGAGCGACAGCGCCACGGCTGCGCCAGGCGCGTTCGCCGGGTTGAGCGCAGCCGTCGCACCGGAAGGCGCCCCCGTCACGGACAGGGCGACGCTTCCAGAAAAGCCGCCGGCGCGCGTGACCACGATGGTCGCGGAGCCGGCGCCACCCTGTGCGACGGTCACGACGGGCTCCAACACGCTCAGCGTATACTGGCCCGTGACGGTAACGGTGACCTCCAGCGCGGCCGTTTGCGCCTCCACCCCGTCTCCGGTGGCCCTGAGGGTCAGCGTCGCGGCGCCGGGTGTCGCCCCACTTTCGACGAGAATCTCGAGCGAGCTGCGCGTGACACCGGCGGCCAGGGATGTCGCGCTCAGCTGTGCCGTAACTCCCGCCGGGGCGCCTTCGACTTCCAGCAGGACGACTTTGTCGAAGTTGGTTCGGGTCACCGTGACGGTGACTGTCGTTCCGTTCCCCTGGGGGATCGTCACGGTCTCTTGGGACAGCACGATGGCGATTGATCCGCTCTCCACGAGTGAGTCGCAGCCCAGGAGGCCTATCGCTGCCGAGACGGCGATTGCGAGTGACGCACCGCCAGGTCTGGTGGTCGCCGGTCCGGCGGTCATGGGTCGCTCCTTACCCTTACGGGCAGCGTGCTGCAATAGGGTCTTGGCAGACTCGGTGTCCCGCAGCTCTCCGGTCCGGTTGAGGTTCCGATGCCGAGCTGGCCGTGGTCGTTGGCCCCCCAACAGTAGGCGGATCCGTCAGCCGCGATCGCGCACGTGTGCATTCCCCCGCCGCTGAGGGCGACGAAGCCGAGCGTGCTCTGCACTGGCGTGGGCCTGAAACGACTCGTGGTCGTCCCGTCGCCGAGCTGGCCCGCGTTGTTCCCACCCCAGCAGTAAATGGTGCCGCCGGCCGTGAGGCCGCATGTGTGATTGTCGCCGGCCTCCACGGCGGTGAACCGCAGGCTGCCGTCGACGAGCACCGGCGCCACTCGGTCGGTTGTCGTCCCGTCGCCGAGCTGCCCATAGCTGTTGTTCCCCCCGCAATTGGCCGCGCCCTCGGCCGTTAGCGCGCAGGCGTGGTCACCGCCGACGCTGATTGACCTGAAGGTGAGGCCCCCCGCCACAAGAGCCGGAGCGCCAAGAGGAGCGGTGAATCTCAAGCAATACGCGCCAGAGGCCGAGAGGCCGCAGAAGTAGCCACCTACACTCACGACGCTGAAGGCGAGGTCGCCCGGGAGGAGCGATGGCGCCGGTAACCACGGCGAGGCGGGGCCGGTCCAGCAGTAGGCATCTGAATTCGTGGCGAGAGCACAGTTGACGCCTCCGGAGCTGACTTGGGCAAAGGTCAGTCCACCCTGTACGAGGGTCGGGTACGAGGAGCCTCCGGGCTCGGACTCGTACCTTTCCCCCCAACACCAGGCGGCCCCGGCCGCCGTGAGGGCGCAGTTGCGGAAGCTGCCTGCGCTCAAGCTGTCAAAGCTCAGATCGCCCGCCACCCGCACGGGAGTCAGTCTATCGGTCTTTGTTCCCTCGCCGAGCTGGCCATAACCGTTGAATCCCCAGCAGTACGCCGAGCCTGATGGCCTCAGCGCGCAGGTGTGAACGAAGCCGGAACTCACGGAGGTGAAGCTGAGGGTGGCGGTTACCGCAACGATCGCCGAGTCGCTGATCCCCTCGCTCGTGGCCACGATCGAGGCGGAACCGGCACCCGTCCCTGTCACCAGTCCGGTTGAGTCCACGGTCGCCGCGGCCGCATTGTCAGTGGTCCACACGACAGGCCGTTTCGGGATCACTCTGTTGCTCGCGTCCCGGAGCGTCGCGATCAGCCGGACTGTCGAGCCCACAACAACGTCGGTGCGGGACGGAGTCACCGTCACGGACGCGACGGGTTGGGGTGGACCAACCGTCATAGCAGACGTCGCGCTGGCGGCACCGCTCGTGGCCGTGACGGTCGCGTTCCCCTGGGCTACGCCCGTGACCTCACCCAGCTGCTGCCCCGACGTACCGGTATTCAGGCTCCGGACTGTCACCACGGCCGGGTTGCTACTCGACCAGGTGACCCCTCGCTGGATCGGCCGCCCGGCCGCATCGCGAACCGTGGGGGTCAGCATCACCGTGTCGCCCGCGGCGACCGTGGCCGTTTGCGGTGTGACGGTTATTGCCGCGGCGGGCGACCGCACCGTCACGTACGCGCCGGCAACCAGCTCGCCGATCCGAGCCATGACGCCATAGGAGCCGTCCGCGAGAGCCGTCAGCTGGCCGGTCGGGGAGACTGCGAGCCCACTGGGATCGCTGGTAGACCAAGTGATCGGCTGATCAATCAGGATGTTGCCGGCGGCGTCCTCCACCGTGGCCGTCATCTGGTAGGTCGTCCCCGTCATGACCACCGTGTCGGGCGACAACCGGATGGCCGCCGGGGGGCCGGTCAGGGACCGGCCCGTGGTGAACGAGACGGCGTGGGACGCCTCGAGTGACTCGCCCCCGAGGTCCTCGACGGCCTGGGTCACGACCAGGCGGTACTCGGTGTTTTCACTGAGCTGTTCGGTGGGAACGAACGCAGCCATTGCGCCGGTACCCTCGAGCAAGCGCACGGAACCCGCAACCGGGTCGTCACCGCGGAAGAGCTGCACGGATGAGGCGGTGACCGTGCTGCCCGCCACCGGCTCGGTGAAGAAGATCACCGGGCGCATGTTCAACGGCACGTCCCGCTTCTTGCGCGTGGGAGATACCCGCACCACGCGCGGCCTCCTGGCGTCGGGCACCGCAAGCGCGAGTGACCCCACCTCCTCGCCGGAACGACTGCGAATGGAGATCAGCACGGTGTCACCGGCGGTAGCGGCGACGGGCACGGCGTCCAGCCCGCCGCTCCGCATGGACGCGGTGACACTGGCCTCCTGGCGCGGATTGCGCAGGATGGCGACTTCCCCGGTGGGGAAGCTGTCGGGGGCCAGGGAGACGTATACCACCTCGTCTCCGGCGGCCTGAAATACCGCGGACCGGGCGGTCCCCGCCTGGGCGCCCGCGTCTCCCAGGATGGGATTGGAGATGACCGCGGCGGGCTGGGGGGTGTCTTCCTCCACGTCCTGGATGCGGTCCGAGCAGGTGCTTGTCAGTACCGCGGCGGCCATGGCGAGCCACGTGCCGGCCCGGCGCATCCGTCGCGCCCGGCCGCATGCACGTGGGCCCGCTCCCACTGATCGAGCGGGGCCCTGACTGATCCGGTCAGCTCCCATGGCCGCCTCGTTTGGCGATATGCTCATGAGACGGCCACTACAGGCCCGCTTGCTCGCGTGACCGCCGCCTCGCGCCTCTCCCTCAGCGCTGTCCCGCAACCTTCACCGGCAGGCTGCAATAAGGGCTTGCGTTCGTGTCCGCGGCCTGCCCGCAGCCCGGCTCGTCCGTCCGTCCCCCGTTGCCGAGCTGCCCCCGATGGTTCAAGCCCCAGCAGTACACGGTGCCGCCCGACGTGCGGCCGCAGGCATGAGACCAGCCGACGGAGATGGCCGAAAACGTGTGCCCGCCGGCCACCTCAACCGGCGAAGGCTGGTTCCAGGGTGGCTGCGGCGGACTCCCCACCTGGCCGAAGAAATTCCCCCCCCAGCAGTAGGCCTTACCTGCCGGACTCAGACCGCAGGTGTGGTACGCTCCGGCGTCCAGCGCGGAGAACGTGAGTCCGCCGGCAGCGGCCGTCGGGTTCCAGATGTAGTCCGCGCGTTCTATGGCGCCGTTACCGAACTCGCCGTTGCCGTTCCAGCCCCAGCAGTAGGCCGCCCCACCCGTGGTCACCCGCGGTTTTCGCGCCTCCGGCACCGGGACCTCGAATTGAGCCACGAGACCGGCGCTGCCAAAAACCTCGACCGTCACCGTGTCCCCTTGACTGGCCGCGACCGGCACCGCGTCCAGGCCGCCATTCACCATCGAGTCCGACACCGTGGTGCCAGCGCGCGGGTTGCGGAGAGTGACAAATCGTCCGGCCGGGAAGCTGTCTGCTGCAAGTGAGACGTACACGACCTCGTCGGCTGCGGTAGCGAAGCCGGCTGACCTTGCGGCTGGTGAGCCGCTCGCAGCGCCGTGGATCGGATTGGAGATCACCACGGCGGGCGCCGGAGCCTCGTCCTCCAGGTCCACAACATCGCCTCCCCAGCACGCGCCCATCGACGCGGCGGCCATGGCCAGCCACGTGCCGGCTCGGCGAATCCCTCCGGGTCGGCCGGACGCGCTTGAGTCCGCTCCCAATGGCCGAGCGGGGCCCGGATTGGTCAGGTCAGGGCCCATGACTGCCTGGTCCGTCAATGGGTGATTGCGTCATGGCTGGCCAGCGACCCTTGCCGGGACAGTGCTGCAGGGGATGTCTCCGGCACCGCTGCGGCACGTCTCCGGACCGGTTGACGCCCCTACGCCGAGCTGACCGACGTTGTTTAGCCCCCAGCAGTAGACCTCTCCACTGGTGGTGCGCCCGCAGCTCTGACCCACGCCCGCCGTGACCGCGGAGAAGGTGAGGCCTCCGGCCACCGCCACCGGCACCGAACTGTTCGCGGTCGAGCCGTCGCCGAGCGATCCGGACACGTTGTTGCCCCAGCAATAGGCATCGCCCGGAGTGGTCACGCCGCAGGTGTGGGAGGAACCCGTGCTGACAGCGGAGAAAGTCCGGCCGCCGCTGACCGCAACAGGGATTGAACTGATGTGGATGAAGCGGAAATCGCCGCTCCAGCCGTCGCCCAGCTGGCCAAAGCGCCCCTCTCCCCAGCAGTGGGCCGCCCCGGTCGTTGCAATAGCGCAGGTGTGCTCCCACCCGGAGGCCAGTGCGGAAAAAGTGAGGCTGCTGCGCACGGAATCGGGCACAGGGCTGTAGTTGGTGGTGCCGTTGCCGAGCTGACCGCTGACGTTTACACCCCAGCAGTAGGCGGCACCCGCCGTCGTCAGGGCGCAGGTGTGAATGCTGCCAGCGCTCACGGCGGAGAAGGTGCGGCCACCCGCCACGGCAACGGGGACCGCGCTGGGCGTCGTCGAGCCGTCGCCGAGCTGGCCACCATCGTTGCGTCCCCAGCAGTAGGCTTGACCGGCCGGCGTGAGTCCGCAGGTATGATCGGCGCCCGCGCTCACGGTAGAAACGGTGAGGCCTCCAGCGACGGCCGCGGGCGCGGTGCGATCGGCGGTCGAGCCGTCTCCCAGCTCGCCGAACTGGTTCTCGCCCCAACAATACGCGGCGCCGGTGGCGGTGACACCACAGCTATGCCCGACCAGGGCGTCGTCGGAGCCGGCTGTCAACGTGGCGAACGAGAGCCCGCCGATGACGGCCAAGGGTGCCGGGCTATGGGTCCCAGCGGGAGAGAACGATCCGTCGCCGAGCTGGCCGCGGTAGTTGTGTCCCCAACAGTACGCCGATCCGCCCTCCGTAAGGCCGCAAGTGTGTCCAGAGCCCGCACTCACGGACGCGAAGCTGATCCCGGCGGCCACCGTAATCGCGGCCGTATCGCTGACACCTTCGCTGGACGCCACCACGGCCGTTGACCCCGTGGCGATCGCCGTCACAACCCCACCAGCGTCCACCGTGGCCACTGCGGCGTCGTCGGTGGTCCAGACGACCGGGCGCCCGAAGATCGCCCTCCCGCTCGCGTCTTCCAGGGTTGCCATCAGGCGTACCGTGCCGCGTACCACCAGGGCAGCCGAGGCCGGGGCCAGGGTCAGCGACGCGACGGCCCGGCGCGGACCGACCGTCACCGCTGCCATGCCGCTCGCGGTGCCGCTGGTAGCGGTGATGGTGACGCTGCCCGGGTTCGCACCTATCACGGCGGCGGAATCGTGACCCGCTCCAGCGGGCCCGAAGGACACAACCGTCGCTTTGGCCGGGTCGCTGGTCGACCACGTCACTTCGCGATCGAGGCGGCGCTGCGACGCGTCGCGAACCGTCGCGGTCAGGACGATCGAGTCTTCAGCCGCAACCGTTGCAGTGCCGGGCGACAGGGTTATCGATGCCGGAGGGTCCGGAGAAGTGACGAACACGAAAGCGGTGGTTGCGAGCTCGCCGAGCCTGGTGACCACGGTATACCCGCCCTCGGCGAGCGCGGTCAGCAGACCGGTCGAGGAGACCGCAAGGCCCTCCGGGTCGCTGGTAGACCAAGTGATCGGCTGATCAATCAGGATGTTGCCCGCGGCGTCCTCCACCGTCGCCGTCATCTGGTAGGTCGCCCCCGTCATGACCACCGTGTCGGGGGACAACCGGATCACCGCTGGCGGGCCGGTGAGGGACTGGCCCGTGGTGAACGAGGCAGCGTAGGACGCCTCGAGTGACTCACCCGCGAGGTCCTCGACGGCCTGGGTCACAACCAGGCGGTACTCGGTGTTTGCGTCGAGTGCCGCGTCGGGGACGAAGGCGGCCGTCGCTCCGGTCCCTTCCAGCAGGCGGACGGTGCCGGCGACCGAATTGCCGCCCCGGAGGAGCTGCACCGAGGCAGGCGTGACGCTGGCGCCAGTCACGGGTTCCGTAAAGAAGATCAGTGGACGGAGGTTGAGTGGCACGTCCCGCTTCTTGCGCGTGGGAGATACCCGCACCACGCGCGGCTTCCTGGCGTCGGGCACCGCAAGCGCCAGCAACCCCGCCGCCTCGCCGGAACGACCGCGAATGGAGATCAGCACGGTATCACCGGCGCTAGCAGCCACAGGCACGGCGTCCAGGCCGCCGTTCCTCATGGACGCGGTGACGCTGGCCTCTTGGCGCGGATTGCGCAGGATGGCGACTTCCCCGGTGGGGAAGCTGTCCGGGGCCAGGGAGACGTATACCACCTCGTCTCCGGCGGCCTGAAATACCGCGGACCGGGCGGTCCCGGTCGGTGCGCCCGCGCCTCCAACGATGGGATTGGAGATGACCGCGGC
Organism: Gemmatimonadota bacterium; assembly: GCA_016199245.1. Taxonomy (GTDB): domain Bacteria; phylum Gemmatimonadota; class Gemmatimonadetes; order Gemmatimonadales; family GWC2-71-9; genus JACQHC01. The sequence goes on from JACQHC010000130.1 coordinate 47,183, forward strand.
GGGCTGCGGGGCGTCTTCCTCCACGTCCTGTATGCCGTCCGAGCAGGTGCTGGTGAGCAGCGCGCCGGCCATGGCGAGCCACGTGCCGGCCCGGCGAATGCTTCGCGACCGGCCGCATCCACGTGGGCCCGCTCCCACTGATCGAGCGGGGCCCTGACTGATCCGGTCAGCTCCCATGGCCGCCTGGTTTGGCGATATGCTCATGAGACGGCCCCTGCAGGCCCGCTTGCTCGCGTGACCGCCCCCTCGCGCCTCGGGCAGTTGCGGCGGGACCCTGACGTATTTCTTCAGTCACCATGGTCACCTCGCCTTCACCATCTCTTTAGACGGATGCCAGGTCCACGCTTGCCCATGGGCTCGCCGCCCGCCGCCCTGCTGGCCGCTTTTCACCGGTCACGTGACCCCACGCCACGGGAAGGCATTCGTTGACATCTTTATGTCACCGAGAGACATTGTGACATATGCGCACCACCGTCCGCCTCGAAGACCATCTCCTGCGCCGGGTCAGGCAGTACGCCGCCCGCCACGGGAAGACCATGACGCTGGTGTTCCGCGAAGCATTACAGGCATACCTGGCCCGCCCCACGGA
>JACQHC010000133.1 GCA_016199245.1 Gemmatimonadota bacterium
AACGTGCCGGCCTACATCTTCCCCGAGTCCGCCGCGCGTGCGCTGGGGGCGATGTGGCGGCAGCGCCAGCGGCGCGAACGGCCCCAAGGCCGGGTCCCGACCTTCAAGACCGATGACGCCGCCGTTGAGCAGATCCTCGATGCTGCTCTAGTCGCGGGTCGCGCGCGGCTCAGCGAACCGGAGTCGCTCCGACTGCTGGAGGCGTACGGCATCCCGGTGACCCCGTGGGTGTTCGTGTCGCAGGACGGCGGCCAGAGCCTCGCCCCAGCCGCGGGAGAAGCCGCGCGGAAGCTCGGTTTCCCGGTCGCGATCAAGATCGTGAGCCCCGCGATCATCCATAAGACGGACGTCGGGGGCGTGACGCTCGATCTCGACAGCGAGGACGCCGTGGGCCGCGCCGTCCGGTCGATGGTACGGAAGGTTTCGCAAGCCGCTCCCGAGGGCCGGCCGCAAATCGAGGGGATCCTCGTTCAGCGGATGGCGCCGAACGGCCGCGAGACGATCGTCGGGCTCACGCGCATGCCCAGGATGGGATCGCTCGTGATGTTCGGCCTGGGCGGCGTCTACGTCGAGATCCTGCGAGACGTCGTGCTGCGACTCTCCCCGCTGCGTGACAGCGACGCGGACGAGATGCTGCGCGAGGTCAGGACGTACCGGCTGCTCGAGGGCGTGCGTGGCGAGCCGCCGCGCGACCTCAAGGCCCTCACGAACGCGCTCCTGCGCGTCTCCCAGCTCGCCCAACGCCACCCGCGCATCGCGGAGCTGGATATCAATCCGCTGCTCGCGCTTGAGAAGGGGGCGGTGGCGGTGGATGCGAGGGTGCAATTGGAAGCGAACGAAGGCGATCAGGGGCGATCGGAGGAAGGGCGCGCCTGATCGTCTCTGATCGTCCCCGATCGGCCTTGATCGTCCCGCACTTGTCCCTGCCAGACCCCGACTACTCATCTTTCGCTGATGCACCTCTTTCTCACCGGCGCCACGGGCTTCATCGGTACCGCGCTCGTGCGCGCCCTGCTCGCGCGCGGGGATCACTGCACCGTGATCTCGCGCAGCGGGCGGAATCCCTGGAACGACCCACGCGTGCGGATCGTGCGCGCCGATCCCAGCGCTGCTGGCCAGTGGCAACAGCAGGTCTCCGGAGCTGAGGCGGTGGTAAACCTCGCCGGCGAACGGATCGTGGACCCGCCGCGCCGCTGGACCAGCGCCCGCAAGGCGCTGCTCAGACGAAGCCGCGTCGAAACAACGCGCCAGCTGGTCGCTGCCTTGCGAGAAGCGTCCCCCCGGCCCGCCGTGTTCGTTTCCGGTTCGGCGATCGGCTACTACGGCGCGCGCGGCGCGGACATTCTGGCCGAGTCCGCGACGCCGGGGCGGGATTATCTGGCGCGGCTCGCTCGAGATTGGGAGGCCGCGGCGCTCGAGGCCCGCGATCTCATGCCGGTCGCCGTCGTCCGCACCGGCATCGTCCTCGGCACGGGCGGTGGCGCGCTCCAGCCCCTGCTCCCGCTATTCCGCCTCGGCCTCGGCGGCCCCTGGGGCGACGGGCGGCAATGGTGGTCCTGGATTCACATCACCGATGCCATCGGGATCATTCTGTTCGCGATCGAGCACCGCTCGTCCGGAGCGCTGAACCTCACCGCTCCAAACCCGGTAACCGTTGCTGAGTTCGCGGCGACGCTCGGGCGGACCCTCGGTCGGCCTGCGGTTGTTCAGGCTCCGGCGTTCGCGCTGAAACTGGCCATGGGCGAGGCCGCGGACACGCTGCTCGCAACACAGCGTGTGGTGCCTGCCCGCGCGCTCGCGGAGGGGTACGTCTTCCAGTTCCCCGACCTCGCGCCGGCGCTGGCGAACCTGCTCCGATGAGCCTGGCCCGACTCGCGCGGCTTGCGCTCTGGTCCGCGCTGGTCACCGCCGTGGCCGCACTGGCTTGGAGCACGCGGCTGGGTACGCGCTGGCCCGCCGTGTACTACATGACGGGTCCCTCAATGGAACCGGCCGTTCACGCGCGGGAGCTGTTTCTGACCTGGAGCCCGCCGGGCGCGCTCGATCGAGGCGACCTCGTCATCTTCGAGTTCACGGACGCGGATGGGGAGTACCACGTGCTGCGGCGCCTCGTGGGCTTGGCCGGTGACACGGTGGCCATGGCCGACGGGAGGCTGTTCCTCAACGGGCGGGGCGTGCCCTGGCCGTTCCGCGTGCTGGAGCCACGCGCTCGCACATCGCCGTTCGCAATGGTGAGCGACCTGTATACCTGGGGCCCTTGGATCGTCCCCGCGGATTCGGTGTTCATCGTGTCCGACACCCGAGACCACCTGGGTTGGCCTGACAGCCGTTTCATCGGACCGGTGCCACGCGCCCACCTGATCGCGCGGGCAACGCGGACGCTCACGGGCCGACGTCTGACACCCAAGCAGTCGCGCTGACCGATCGGAGGACGGGAACACGGAAAAAGGCGCCCACCAAAGGGCGCCTCCGGTGTCAGTGCGTGATCTAACCGATTGCTACAGTGTCGCTTAGTGCCAGTCGGACCTGCGGCGATCCGCGACCGTCCGCCGATCGACCCCGCTGCGTCGATCCACGCTTATGCGACGCTCCCCGCCCATACGCCGGTCCATCTTCACGGCCATCACGCCCATGCGCCGCTCACCGGCGCGTCGATCATCGGATCCCCTGCGGTCCGGCAGGCTCCGCCGACCCCACAACTTCCGCCTGGAGTTCGAGAACCGGTGGAAGCCGAACGGTTCCTGCATCCTCAATTCTCCTGGCGCGGGGGGAGCGGGGACTGTGCGCGAAGTGCCACCCGAAAATAAGGGCTAAGCCTTTGACTGCAAGTGCGTTGGATCACTGCGGCGGGAACTGGTGCTTCGGCGCAACACCCCACAAAGCGGCATGAGCGGCATAAGCGGCAGGTGTCAGAACACTGAGCGGGCACCCGGTCGCCATCGTTTGTGCCGCTCTGCCGCATATGCCGGGGCAGTGAGACTGGCGGGGCGGAGAGCCACCGGTCGGATTTGAACCGACGACCGCTCGATTACGAATCGAGAGCTCTACCACTGAGCTACGGTGGCGGGATCTGCTGCAGCATGCCCTGGCCCGGATTCGAACCGGGACGCCTTACGGCACTGCCCCCTCAAGACAGCGTGTCTACCAGTTTCACCACCAGGGCGGAAGCCCGCACTGCGGGCCGCGAAGCGCTGCAACTTACCGGGAGACAAAGCGCAGGGTCAAGCGACGCTGCGGCGAACCTGTGCCTGTTCGGTCGGACCCACGCGATGGACACCGCGTGAGCCCGGTACCGGCAGTCCCTGGCGCAGCGCGGCGACGGCCATGCGGGCGCCCGCGTCGACCAGCTCGCCGTTGTGGCTGAAGGAGAACATCGGGATGTGGGAGACCTCCGGCTGGAGCAGCAGCAACGGCGGGCTGGTCCAGTGCTGCAGGACGGCGTCCCGCATCCGGCTCAGGCCGATCTCGATAGCCCGCGCGTGGGCCGCCGTGAACCCGCCCGACGCGAGGTCGGGAGCATTCGCCATCGGAGCGCCGACATCCACTGCGATCACCAGGGAACGGCCGAACGCGGCGGCGGCATCCAGCGGGAGATTCCCTACCGACGCCCCGTCCGCGAACGCCCGTCCGTTGTCGCACAGCGGCGGCAGGTACCCCGGCAGCGCGCAAGACGCATAGACCGCGTCCGCCACGCGGGCGCCGGGCGTCTCCTGTGGGCCCCACAGGTGCGCCGCGCCCGTGCTCAACTCCACGGTGTTGACGTAAAGCGGGTGCTCCAACTCGGCGAACGTGATGTCACCGAGGAGCCCGACGATGAGGTCCTGAACAGGCTGGCTCTGGTACAGGCCGGGCGAACGCAACCCCTTGAGCGCCATGTCTCGGCTCGCGAGGCGAAACAGGTCGCGCCGAGTAATGGTGAGCGCGATCTCGTGGAGGTCCTCCACCTCCCACCCGGCGCACCATGCCGCGCCGATCAACGCGCCCACGCTCGACCCGATCACTTCGCCGGGGAGCAGCGCCACGTTCTCGAGCGCGCGCAACACGCCGATGTGCGCCAGGCCCCGCATCCCGCCGCCACTCAGGACCAGCGTGAAGTCACGCTTCGTGTTGTCGTAGCTCAACTTGGGGACCCTACCCCGGGCGGAGGTATCCGCCCGCAACGTCATGCAGGAGCAAGATCCGGTCCAGCCAGGTGTGCGCTGGATCACGCGTCTATCGCGCCCGTGTCGCTATTCGACGGCGCTTCTACCCTGGGTACCGGGGGAGTAGTACGGGTTGGTCCCTGCCGCGTGATCCGTGATGTCCTTGATCTCACGGATCGTGGGAAGAGCCTGCCGCAGCGCCGCTTCGATGCCCTGCCGGAGGGTCACGGTGGCCATGCCACATCCCTGGCAACCGCCCATCATGCGAACCACCACGGTGCCGTCCTGCACGTCCACGAGGTCCACACGGCCGCCGTGGCGTGCCACCATGGGGTTGATATCGTCACGGAAGATCTCCGCGACGACGTCATAGGTGGTGTCGTCGTTCAGTCGTGGGGTCACGCGCGCTGCGTCCTTCATGCCGTAAATCTAACGGATTGCCGCGAAGCGCGGGGGAACCGTCAAAGGGCGGAACGCGAGGGTGAAGCGCGGCATGAGCGGCATAAGCGGCAGCGGCGGCAGGCCGACACTCCGGCAGCTGCCGCTTCTACCGCTTCTGCCGCTTTCTCCCGCTTCTGCCGCCGCCTCTACGGTACGAGCCGCGGCGCCCCCGGCGCTTCTCGCTTCGGCTTTTCCGTGTTGATGGGCGGCAAGTTCGCGTTCCTGAGCAGCTCGTTGAGCGCGGCCACGTCCGTCGAGATCACCGCCTCCAACCGGTTGGACTGCTGTTGCAGCAGCGTATCGAGATGGCGGAACACCTCGTATGACTGGGCGGTTGGCGGTGCCTCCGCGCTCTCCACCACGCCGATCAACGCCGCGAGCTTGTTGTTCAGCTTGATGGGGTAGTTGAGCGGATCCTGGTTGCTCCGATTGCGAACCTGATAGACCTCCTCCTCCACGGCGCTGACTTTCGTCTTCACCGTTTGGCCCAGCCGGCCAATGGCGGCGTCGCTCGTGCGCTTCAGCCGGTCGTCCACGTCCCCTTTCATCCGGCGAATCCGGATGACCTCTTCGTTCGCGTCGCTCACACGGTCCCGGATCTTCAACGCGAAGTCGAATCGCTCCCGGAGCTGCGCCACGGTCACCTGTCCTTGAAGCCGCGGATCGACGCGGATCTCGAAGTCCTGCGTCTGCGAGGCGCCGCCCGTGGTGAGCCGGACCTGGTAGCGGCCCGGCGGCGCGACCGGACCATTGTTGCCGGCCGCCCAGAAGATGCGCCCCTCGAACTCCGTGTATCCGGGATACCGGAAGTTCCAGTTGAAGCTCTGCGAGCCCGCGCGCACGGCCGGCCGCTGAGGCCCGCCGCCGAAGAAGAACGCGAATTCCTCCGGCACACCGGGGGGCGCGCCCGCGCGGCCCGTATCCGCCCTGGTCCCCTTGACCGCCTGAATCACGTTGCCGGCGCCGTCGAGGAACTCCAGCGTCAGCGAGTCGACGTCGGTCTTGAGATTGTAGAAGACCTGCACGCCCGGATCCACGCCGCGAATGGGATCCACCGGATCGAACAGGTGCACGGCGGCCTGCGCCACCTGCGGCGTGAGCTGCCGCAGCGGGCCGATGTTGTACATGATCCAGAACGAGCGACCGTGCGTGGAAATGACGACATCATTGTCTTCCACGGCCAGGTCCGACACCTGCACGTCGGGCAGGTTCTGGGTCAGCGGCTGCCAGTTCGCTCCATCATCCCAGGACACGTGCACCGTGTGCTCCGAGGCCGCGTACAAGAGGCCCGGGCGCTTGGGATCCTCGCGCACCGCGCGCACGAAGTCATCTCCCGGGATCCCATTCACGATTTTGGTCCACGTGGCGCCGTAGTCCATGGTCCGCCACACGTACGGCGCCCGGTCGTTCTCCACCAGGTAGCGGATACCCGCGACGTACGCCTTGCCCGCCGTGGTGGGCGAGGCCTCGATGGTGTTGATCCGCACGAACGGCGGCGCGTCCTTGGGCGTCACGTTCTGCCACGTCCGGCCGCCGTCGCGCGTCACGTGCACCAGGCCGTCATCCGATCCGGCCCACAGCACGTTGGGATCCTGATACGCGGGCGCGAGCGTGAACACCAGCGCGTAGGTCTCGACGCCCGTCTGGTCTTTCGTGATGGGACCGCCCGACGCCGCCATCGTCGTGGGATCGTGGCGGGAAAGATCCGGGCTGATCCGCTCCCAGCTCTGGCCCTCGTTGGTCGATTTCCACACGTGCTGGCTCGCCACGTACAGCACATTCGGATCGTGACGCGAGAACACGATGGGGAACGTCCATTGGAACCGCTCCCGGATCTCCGCGGAGGCGTGCCCCATGGGGTTCTCCGGCCACACATTGACGGTGCGCTCAAACCCGGTCTTGTAGTCGAGCCGGGTCAGCAGCCCGCCGTACGACCCGGCGTAGAAGATGTTGGGGTCGGCGGCGTTGTTGGCGATGTGGCCGCTTTCGCCACCGCCTACGGGGAAGAAGAACGCGCCGGTCCCCCCACCTCGCGTACCGAGGTGCTGCCAGCCCTTGTGCGCCGCGCACGCGGTGCTGTTGTCCTGCTGGGCCCCGCACACCAGGTAGGGCTCGTGATGCGTCGTGATCACGCGATAGAACTGCGCCGTCGGGAAATCCTGCTCGGTCCAGGTCTGACCGCCGTTCACCGACACGTTGGCGCCGCCGTCGTTCGCGTTGATCATCCGATTGGGATCGTTGGAGGCGATCCACAGGTCATGATTGTCGCCGTGCGGCACCTGAATGCCCTGATACGTCTTGCCGCCGTCCCGTGATCGGTAGAACCCGGTGTTGAGGACGTACATGACGTCGGCGTTCTTGGGGTCTGCGTAGATGCGCGTGTAGTAGAAGGCGCGCTGCCTGAGCCGCCGCTCGTCGTTAACCCGGATCCACGTTCCGCCCGCATCATCGGAGCGGAATACGCCGCCCGAGTCGTGCTCGACGATGGCGTACACGCGCCAGGGAGCCGCCGGCGAGACGGCGACGCCGATCTTCCCGACCATCCCCGTTGGCGGGAGCCCGGGATTCCGCGTGATCTCCCGCCAGGTCTCACCGAAGTCGGTGCTCTTGAACAACCCGCTGCCGGGACCGCCGGAGGACATGCCCCACGACTTGCGCCACGCTTCCCACAATGCCGCGTACATGACGGCCGGATTGGTCGGGTCGACGGAGAGGTCGACGGCGCCGCTGCGCTCGTCACGGAACAGCACTTTGCGCCAGGTGTCGCCGCCGTTCATCGTCTTGAACACGCCCCGATCCGGGTTGGGCGCGGAATGCACGCCGAACGCAGCTACCCACGCCGTGTTGCAGTCCGTCGGGTGCACACGGATCCGCGCGATGGCCTGCGTTTCCTTGAGCCCCACATGGCGCCAGGTCCTGCCGGCGTCCGTGGACCTGTGGACGCCATCGCCCTGCATGATGTTGCCCCGCAGCTCCGTCTCGCCCATCCCGATGTACACCACGTCGGGATTGGCCTCACACACGGCCACGGCGCCGACGGACGAGCTCTTGATCTGGCCGTCGGTGACCGGTTGCCAGTTCTGGCCGCCGTCGGTCGTCTTCCACAGCCCGCCGCCCGTCGCCCCGAAGTAGTACTCGAACGACCGCGCGGCGCTGCCCGCCACCGCGGTGGACCGGCCGCCGCGGGCAGGACCGATGTTCTGCCATCGCAGCGCACCGAACAGCTTCGAGTCATACTGTGCTTGCGCCTGAGCCGCGCGGGGCAGACACACCGCGCTCACCGCCCAGACCAGCGCCATCGTGGCGGCACGTACGAATGTTCGCGACATGCTCTGTATCTCCTGCGAGCTGGAAGTGCCGGAGGGATTGTCGAAACGCCATGTTACGGGACGGATCAGGCACACGCCAGGGGGCCTGGCGCGTCCACGGGCGACGGCGCTTTGCTGCGCGACCCCATGGGCGAGCCGCTCGATGCGCTCAGCGTCCATGGCTCTGGTCGGGCTGAGGCTGCCGGTTTCCCACCTGACGCCGTACGCTTGCCACTTCCGCGGGCGTCACCTCGTGCCCCGCGTTGCCCCATTGGCTGTAGACATAGGTCAGGACGTTGGCAACGTCGTCGTCTTCCAACCGCAGCAGCGGCATGACGCCGTTGTAGGTCTGACCGTTGACGACTACTTCACCCTGGAGCCCGCGCAGCAGCACCGAGATCGCGCGCCGCTTGTCGGCGTTGAGGTAATCGGCGCCTGCGAGCGGCGGAAACGCCGGCGGAAGCCCGACCCCGGTGGTCTGGTGACAGGCCGCGCAGTTTTGTTCGAACACTCGGCGGCCGAACTCGATCCGCTCCGCTCGGGTTCCCGCTCGGGCCAGTTGCGCGCGCCCCGGCACGACCTGCACCGCCGCGCCCTCGGGACTGTAGATCCCCTCGCTTTGCCTCCCCGAATAGACCGCCAGGACGTCCGGGCCGCTCACCCGCAGCATGCCGAGCGCGCCCTTGTTGAACGCACGGAGCAGGGAGTGATCCACCAGGATATAGGTCCCCGGAACCTGGACCCGGAACTCCACCATGGCCGCGCCACCGGCCGGCACCAGCGTGGTCTGGACGTTCTGGTTCACTGCGGTTCCGGCTTCGGCGTACACGCGATCGAAGATCTCGCCGATCACGTGGAACGACGACAGCAGATTGGGCCCGCCGTTGCCCACGAACAGGCGGACGGTCTCGCCCACCGACGCCGTGAGCGCCCTGTCACCCGTGAGCGACCCCACCGATCCGTTGAACAGGACGTAGTCCGCGTCCTCCCTCAGCGCCTTCTCCATGCTGAACGGTTGGGTGCCGGCCTGGCCGTAGGGTCCGGCCGTGTAGAACTCGCCCTGCACCACGTAGTACTCGCGGTCGACTTTCGGCAGCCCCGCCTCGGGCTCGACCAGAATCAGCCCGTACATCCCGTTGGCGACGTGCATGCCGACCGGTGCCGTGGCGCAGTGATAGACGTACAGCCCGGGGTTGAGCGCCTTGAAGCTGAACACGGACGCGTGTCCGGGTGACGTGAAGCTCGACGTGGCGCCGCCGCCCGGGCCCGTAACGGCGTGAAGGTCGATGTTGTGCGGGAACCGGCTCTCCGGATGGTTGTTGAGGTGGAACTCGACCTCATCGCCCTCACGGATCCGGATGAACTTCCCCGGCACGCTGCCGCCGAACGTCCAGAACGTGTACTGTACGCCGGGGGCGATCTCTCGCAGGACTTCCCGCGTCTCGAGTTGGACCACGACGCGCGCGGCACGCGTCCGCGTGATGGGCGGCGGAACGGCCGGCGGATCGGTCAGCACCGCCTCCTCCTGCTGGAGCACCGCGGGGCCGCGGCTGGCACGCCAGCCCCAGGTCGCGAGGGGGAGAGCAAGCACGACGGCGGTTGTCGCGCCAAGCCACCGATGCACACGGAGGGCAGAGTTGGACACGGGAGGGTCCTCCAGATCGCAGCGACGTGTTATGGGGTTTCGCCCCCTTGGCGCCGTTGAAATACGCGACAGGGAGCCGGAACAGTATGAGAGCAATCTTAACCGTTCTTCAGGTTGGTTTGTCTTCTGAAACACGTTGCCGTGCCGTCCGGAACGCGACAGTTTCCCGGGCCCCTGGCGTAACGCGGGCGCCACTCTACCTTCGTCCGGCTTTTTCTCGGGACTTCTCCCGCTGCATTCCCTGCTACCGCCCATCCCGTGGTCTCGCGCCCCGTGATCGAGCTCCGCCGCTCCCTCCGTCTTGGCGACAGTCTCGCGATGGTGGTGGGGATCATCGTAGGCTCGGGGATCTTCCGTACGCCGGGCCTGATCGCGGCCCGCCTGGGACGCCCCTGGCTGACGTTCGTGGCCTGGCTGCTCGGCGCCGCCATCGCGCTGCTTGGCGCACTGGTGTTCGCCGAGCTCGCCACTCGCCGGCCGCGCGCAGGCGGCAAGTACGTCTTTGTCATGGAGACGTTTGGGTGGCGCGCCGGCTTCGTAGTGGGTTGGGTCGAGAGCCTCGTGATCTACCCCGCCGCGATCGCCGCAATCGGCGTCGTATGCGGAGAGTACACGGGGCGCCTGGTCGGCCTGCCCGCTGACGCGGTCCGGTGGGTGGGTGTGGCGTTCGTCGCGCTGGTCACGGGCGTCAACCTGTTCGGGGTGCGGACTGGGCGCTGGGTGCAGAACGTCGTGACCTCGGCCAAGGTGCTTGCGCTGGGCGGCGTGGTGGTGATCGCATTCGCCGCGGGCACCGGCGCGGGCTGGACTGGCCGGCTCCCGGACGCTCCCACCGGAGCGGCAGCGCTGGCGGCGCTCGCCGCCGCCGGCCAGGCGGTGATCTGGACCTACTACGGCTATCCGGAGGTCGCCAAGATCGCCGAAGAGGTCGTGGACCCAAACCGCACCATCCCGCGCGCATTCCTGCTCGGCATCGCGATCGTTGCCGCTCTGTATCTCTCGCTCAACGCCGCCTTCCTCCACGTGCTGCCGTTCGAGACGGTGGCAGCATCCAATCTCGTAGCGGGCGATATGGCAACGGCGGTGTTCGGGGCGCGTGGCGGCGCTGTAATGGCGGCGATCGCGCTGCTCGTGGTGCTGGCGTCGCTCAACGGCAACGTGTTCGCGACGCCGCGCGTGCTCTTCGGACTCGCCCGGGACGGTCTCGCTCCGGCTGGCCTGGCGCAGGTGAACCGCGGCGGCACCCCCTGGACCGCGACGCTCGGCGTGGGGCTGGTGGGGGTGGGACTGGCGGCCTCCGGCACGTTCGAGTGGCTCCTGGCCCTCGCTATCACACTGGTGCTCGCGGTGGACGGCTTTACGGCGCTGGCGCTGTTCCGCTACCGGGCGCGTGAGCCGAGTGCCCCGTTTCGCATACCGGGGTATCCCGTGACGCCGATATTGTTCGTAGCCCTGTACGCGACGTTACTCCTCGGGACGGCGATCGCGACGCCGCGATCCACCGGCGTCGCCTTGCTCGTGATCGGCCTCGCCTACGCCGTGAGCCGCGTGACCCGGAAGGCGCCCAATGAAACCTTTGCTCCCCCAGCGGCGTCCAAAGGATGATGCGCGCCCCCGCCCGCGAGACATTCTTGACACTTCGTCCGGCCGCCGCCGCATTGGCACTCGTCGCCGGTCTCATCCACCTTCCGGCCGGCGGCGTCGCACAGCAGCGGGCTACCATCGACGCCATCCAGGTCTTTCTCGACTGCCAGAGCATGTTCTGCGATTTCGACCATTTCCGGCGGGAAGTAGTCTTCGTCAACTGGGTGCGCGACCGGCAGGACGCTCACGTGCACGTGCTGGGCACGTCCCAATCGACCGGCGGCGGAGGTCGCGAGTTCACCTTCGCGTTCATCGGGCTCAGGGAATTCGCCGGGCGGAGTGACACGCTGCGATACGTATCCCGCAACACGGATACGGAAGCCGAGGTCCGCGACGGACAGGTGCGGACGCTGAAGCTCGGGCTGATCCGGTACGTGGCCGCCACGCCGCTCGCCGAGCGGATTCAGATCGCGTACCAAGCCCCCGCGACGCAGGCGCCGGCCGGACCCGTCGACGATGCCTGGGACTACTGGGTGTTCCAAATCCGCGCGGGTGGCTCGATCGACGGCGAGAGCCAGCAGCGTGCTCACTCGTTCAACGGCTCGCTGTCCGCGACGCGGATTACCGAGCCGTTGAAGTTCACGTTGCGCTCATCCGGCCGATACAGCCGGGACGAATTCGAGCTCGACTCGGTTACGACCTACATCAACAAACAAACCAACTTCAACGCCGACGCCCTCCTCGTGTTCAGCCTGGGTGACCATTGGTCTGCCGGCGGCACGACGTCGGCCCGCTCGTCCACCCGCCTGAACGAGGACTTCTCGTTCCAGGCCGGGCCGGCGATCGAGTTCGATGTGTTCCCGTACAAGGAGTCCACTCGGCGACAGCTCACGTTCATGTACACGGCCGGCCTGTCGGCCTTCGACTACGAATCGGAGACCATCTTTGACAAGACCGCGGAGGTGCTTCCCCGGCACAGTCTAGAGATGTCGCTCGCAGTCCGGCAGCCATGGGGATCGATCAACGGGTCCCTCGAGGGCTCACAGTACCTGCACGATCTCGAGCGTCACCAGATCACTCTGTTTACGGGGATCAGCCTGCGACTGTTCCGGGGCTTGTCACTCAACCTGTTCAGCAGCGTCGGTCGGATCAAGGACCAGCTGTACCTACCCAAGGCGGATATCCCGCCGGAGGAGATTCTGCTTCGGCGTCGCCAGCTGGGCACGGACTATCGGTACAACGCTAACATCAACTTCAGCTACACCTTCGGCTCCAAGTTCAACAACATCGTCAACCCGCGCATGGGTGGCGGCGGGTTCTTCTTCTTCTTCAATTAGAAAAAAAACGGATTGCGCCAGAGCTGTGAGGATCGGAGGCTAGCACGCATCACGGAGTCGCTGGCGAGGAGTGCCGCGCCAGTCCGCGATCCGGCCCCGGTGTTGTTTCCACCCCGAAGAAAAGAACCCCGGCGTGTGGCCAAGCCTGACACCGGGGGGATAAAGCCTGAAGTCCCGTGGGCCCTCTACATGGCTTGCAACGCCCCCACACCTGCCAAGTACGCTCCAAGCCTGGCGAGGCGCGTGGATCACCGCCGCACGGCCGTCACGTCCTTGAGCCGGCGCCGCACGTCGGCTGCCTTCCCCGATCGCTCGGCCGCCGCCCACAGCCGGCTCACCGTGTCCGCGTCCACCAGCCCCGGCGGGCTGCCCACCGCGGGGGTGGACAGCTGCTCCGCGGCGCGGAACGCGTCCACCGCCGCCACGGTCTCCGCCGTGTAGCGATTCGCCTCGCGGTCCTGCACCAGCGAGTCCGTCCCCGGTCGGAAATGGCCCAGCGCGTGGAGCATCACCTTGAGCTGCCACACGTCCGCCCCCTCGAACTGCTCGAGCGTGCGGTACCCCAGCGTCTGGGAGATCGCGCTGTAGATGCGACGCAACTCGGCGACCGGTTCCGGATGCTCGCACACGTTGATGTTGGCCGTGATACCGTCTGCTCGCCGCGAGCGCCCGGGCCGCGCGTCCGCCACGACCACGGCCGCCGACTGTGCCCTGCCCTTCCGCGCGTCGCCGCCCACCGCGTGCCCGGCGGCGAGCGCTTCGATCAGCCGGTCGGCAAGATGGCGATCGCTGGCGGCCGTGCTCTCGAAGCCCCGCGCCACCGCTTCGAGTACCTGCGGGCCCACGAGCAGGTTGCCCTGGGTCACGTAGTTCTGCCCAGCGCGGTGGCCGGCCCACGCATTGGTGCCCGTGCCCGTGTGCTGCGCGCTCGTTCCCTTGAGCCCGATGACCCCGACTTGCCGGCGCGCGGCGCCCGTGTCGGCGGCGACGGCACGGGCGAGCGCGTCGGTGGCGGACATG
>JACQHC010000134.1 GCA_016199245.1 Gemmatimonadota bacterium
AGGAAGCGGTAGCCGGCGTAGGCCGCCACGATGCAGCCACCGAACACGGCGTTGGCGATCAGCCGGTGGATGATGATCGGCATCCAGGTGGCGTTGGCGAGCGCGTTCCACAGCTGGACCTCGGACGGGAGCGTCGCGGGAGTGATCTCCGTGGGCGGGGACATCATGTACGTGAGCCATCCGTTCGCGATGAACATCACGATCGTGCCCCAGACGTTGAGCAGCACGCCCAGGCCCCAGTGGGCCCATTTCGTGCGGCCCGCTTTCCAGCGATCCCAGCCGTAGTAGTACAGGTAGAGCGTGAAGGACTCCACGAAGAACAGGCTCACGTAGATCCACATGGACAGCCCGAAGATCTGCGCCATGTGGCCCCAGAACCGCGGGTACAGCGTGGTGAGCAGGAACACGAGCATGACGCCCCACAGCGCCGTCGCGCTATAGGCGAACACGAGGAGGCGCGTGAACTCCTGGGACAGCCGGTCGTACTTGGCGTCTTTGCCGACGATCCCGATCAGCTCGGTGATCACTGCGAACATGGGCACACCGAGCACGAACGCCGCGAACATGAGGTGCACTTCCGCGGCGACCCACACCGCGGCGCGCGCCCCTATGACGGGGAACCGCCCATAGGCACCCGCGGTATCCGCGGCGGCCTGGACCAGGGAGGACAGCTCAGTCACGGTCGGCGAAGAACGGCAGTCGCTTGGAGAAGTCCACGGGCATGGCGCGGCGGACCTCCGTCATCAGTTCGACGGTCACCTCCGCGTGGCCATGCTTCATCGCGTATTCCTCGAGCCGATGGATCACGACGCCGCGCACGAACGACGGAATCTTCCTCAACCGCTCCTCCGCCCCGGCGGACCACGGCAGCCTGCGCTCCACCTGCGCCCCGTACGTGACGGGCCGCTTCGGTTCGATGACGGGACTGCCGGAGGGCTCGTACACGCAGCCGGGATCTTCCGCCAAGGGGTCGCCGGTATCGGCGAACGCGCGAGCCCGACACCCGCCGCACAGGCCGCGGTACTCGCAGCGCCCACACCGCCCGCCCAGCTCACCCGACCGCAGCGAGCGGAACAGCTCCGAGTCCCGCCACACGCTCGCGAACGCCTCGCCCCGCAGGTCCCCCGCCACGGCCGGCAGATACGGGCACGGCGTCACCTTTCCATCGGGCGTAATGCGGCAGTACTGAACCCCACAGGGACACCGTGTTTCGTAGTTGAGCATCGGTGAATCGGGCAGGGTAGCGTGGACGAGACGCATGAAGTGCGGGGCGCACTTGGCGCGCACCATCATGCGGCCCAAGTACTCCCGGTGATACGTCACCAGCTCAGCAAGCACCGCTTCGTAGTCGGCGGCGGAGAGATCGGACAGGCGAGCACCGCGACCTGTGGGCACGAGGAAGTACGCGTTGAAGCACACCGCACCCTGCTCCGCCGCCCAGGCCACCAGGCTCCCCAGCTCCCGGCGGTTGCCCTTCGTCACCGTCGTCTGGATAACGAAGTCCACGCGGTGGCGCCGCAGCCGCTCCAGCGCCTCGGTCGTGGCAACCAGGGCGCCCGAACCGTGCCGGAAGTTGTCGTGATGCCGCGGCTCGAGTGAATCCACGCTCACCGCGAACCCCGTCACCCCGGCGTCCACGAGCTCGGCCACCCGCTCGTCGGTGAGCCTGGTCCCGTTGGTGCCGACCACGACGGTGGCGCCGCGGCGTGACGCGTGCCGCGCGATGGCCGCGAGATCGGGCCGCAGCAGGGGCTCGCCCCCGGAGAGGATGAACAGGGGCGCCGGATTGAGCGCCAGGATCTCGTCCGCGATCCGGACGCACTCCTCCGTCGCCAGCTCGTCCGTGGCGCCTTCCTCGGGCCCCGCGGAGATGTAGCAGTGGGCGCACTCGAGGTTGCACCGCCGAGTGAGGTTCCACGCCACCACGTGCGGCACGTAGTCGGCCGGCGTGGCGGCACGCGCCGGAGCTTCCGCCAGCAACTGCGACGCGGCCATCCCCAGGGTCAAACCGCGTCCTCCTGGCGCTCCGTCTGCGACTCGAGCAGCCGGGTCACGGCAGCCCTGGCCTCTTCGGGGGTCACGGTCTTGAAGTCCACGGGACACTGCGCCATCTGGGCCTCGATATCCCGGATGGGGCACCGGGTGACACCTGAGGCCTTCGCCTCTTCGATGAACTGCCGCATCTCCGCTGAGAGCGCCGAGCCGCCTTCGGCCTCGGCCCGGATCTGCTTGGCGCGGAGCTCCTGGAACATCACCATCATGGTTTCCGCGTCGAACTCGTCCGCCTCGATCATCGCTTGCTTGTTGTCATCCATCACGGCGCTCGTGACGCGACCAATGGCGTGCCGCCGGGCGAACCGCTCCACGGTGTTCCGCGCCAGCGGACGTGCGATCAGCGGCACGCGACCGAGGCGCTCCCAGGCCTCTTCGGTCCAGGCGATCGGATCGGTCTCGACCCGCGGCCGCTGGCTTACCCGGCCCGTCACCGGGCACCGCACTTCCACCATCCCATGGGCTGGCTCCGGGTCGTCGTCGTGGCCACGCACTCTGGTCGATTTGAGCTGCTCCTCAGCCTTCACCTCCGCGAGCGCGAGTTCCTCGGCGGACCCGATCCCCATGATCAGCTGCATGTGCGTGGGGAGCAGCTTGGAGATGGCCTCATCCAGCCAGCGGTTGGTTACGGTCGCGGGCTCGCCACCCGTTCGCTCGAGCACGTACTCCTCCACGGCCTTGCGCGCGATGCCCTGCGCGAACGGCGGGACGCGCAGGATGCGGACTTCGGCATCGGGCGCCCACGGCAGCCCCGCGACGCCGTCTTCCTCGATCCACGGGATGTCCTCGGGCCGCACCCCTTCCGTCCCAACCATCAGGGTGTTGCACGGCGCGAGGCGCATCAGGTTGTCCGCCTGCGACCCCATGTCCGTCCCCTCGATGCGATGCGCGCCGTGGCGCGCCAGCACGAGCAGGGACGGCCGGATCTCCTCCGCCCACTGCAGCACGACCTGGAACGGCTTCCCGATCAGAATCTGGGTCGTGATCGGCACACCTGCGAACTGCTGCGCCATCACCGAAGCACGTTTGATGTTGGCCTGGCTCAGCTTCAGCAGGCCCTTGTCGATGATGTTGTTGTGGAGCTCCTCCTGCTCCTCGAACTTGAACACCTTGGTCGCCTGCACCGTGAGCACGTCCTTGATGTTGCGGAACACCACGTGGTGGTATTCCACGTCGAACGCGCTGCACACGTACAGGGAGGCCTCGAACGTCGTGGCCAGCTCGAGTGCCGCGCGCATGGCCTTGAAGCTGTAGGACGACCCGTCCACACACACCATGAACCGCCCGCCTGTGAGTGGCTGGTCGTTCCGAATCACGAGCACGTCTTTGGAGATGCCGCGCAGCGCCCGCGCGGTCACACCACCCAGCTGCGACGCGGGCTGGCGGCCCAGGCCGTGCGCCCCGATGACCACCAGGTCGTAACTGCGGCCCGAAGACCCGGCGATCTTGGCGGCGGCATCCTCCTCCTCGGCCACGATCCGCCCGTTGTCGCCAATCCGCACGTCGCTCCGCACCCGGGCGCCGCCGTCGTACGTGGCCGCCCGGTTGGGGTCGAACCCGATGAGCCCGGGCAGCCGCCCCGCGCCGCTGTTCACTTCCTTAATGATCTCTTCGTAATTGATCCCTTCGAGCAGCTGCCGCGTGAGGGGCACACCGGCGGTGGCGCAGCGCTGGGCGACCTGTTCCAGGAAGCTGTCCGCGATGAGCTGCAGGCCTTTCTCAATCAGCTTGTCGTGGATCTTGCGCTGGCGCTTGATCTCGTGCGGCGTCTGGAATTGCGCGGGCAGGCCCGTTTCCAGCTGGCGGAATCGCACGTCGTGCAGCCGGGCGGCGTACACGTGGTTGGCGGTGATGTGGCCGCTGGACGCGCGGCACAGCTCGAGGGCGCGCTCGACGGCCCAGTCGGAGTGCTGCGAGTTGTCCACCGGCACAAATACTTCCCGGTACACGGCGCCCTCCGTCGAGGGGGGCCTCACCTCAACGCCGAACGGACGTTGAGACGAATCAAATGCACTTCGGGATCGACAGCAGCGCCGAAGGCTGAGAGGTGCGGAGGCCCGGCGTCAGGCGCGAAGATTGGGACGCGGGGCGCCCGGCTGTCAAGGGACCATTTGCCGCCCGTTCTCGTCCCACACCGTGAGCGCGTCCACGGGACACGCGTCGCATGCCGTGAGCAGGCGCTCCCTGCCTGTCGTCTCGGGATTCACGAACGTCACCACGCCGTCATCTGCCAGCACAAAGGCCTCGGGGGCCTCGGTCGCGCAGTTCTCGAACCCCACGCATACCAGCCGATCGATGCGAATGCGAAGCCCGTCAACCGACCGCTCCTCGAAATCGGCCATTACATGCCCTCGAGTCCCAGGTCCGCGCGTGCCTGGTCCATCACGGCTGGCGTGATCTCCGCGATGCCCCGCTCGGCGGCGTAGTCGGCATAGATCTTCCGCACCATGCCCCGAACGAAGCTCGGCACGCGGGCAAGACGGTCAATTGCCTCGGGCGACCAGGTGGGAGGCGATTGCAGATTGCGGGTTGCAGATTGCGGAGTGGACGAGGCAGCTGCGAACGCGTCCGCGCGTCCCACGACGTTCTCCCGCACCAGCGCCATCGGCTCGGGATCGAGCGTGCGCCCGCCGATCTCCACACCGAGCGATCGGACGAGCTGCGACTCCATCGGGTTGGCCAACAGGGCGATCGTGTGGCCGCACCGGGCGCAGGTGAACGCCGCGGCGAACGTCCCGTCTCCCGGCTCGCGCCGCTCCTGAAACGTCATCTGCTCGTCGCAGTTCACACACAGGAATTTCACGCCAGCGTCTCCAGGAAGCGGTCGAGCAACCCGGACGGCACTTCCACGGCGCCGGCCGAGAACGGCACCTGCGCAAGCAGCGGCACACCGAAGTCCTCCGCCAAGCGGCTTCCCGCTGACCCCGGGAACAGCGGTTCAGTAGAGCCGCAGGACGGGCAGCGATATCCGCTCATGTTCTCGATCACGCCGAGCAGTCGAATGCCCGCGTCTTGCGCGGATGCCATGGCGCGGCGGACAGACTGGTAGGACTCGTCGGTCGGAAGCGTCACGCTGACGGCGCCCTTGAGGCTCGGCGCCAGCTCGGCCACGTCCGCGACGCCGTCGGCGCCGGGGGGCAGGTCGATCACCAGGAGCTCCAGCGGCCCCCAGGCCACATCCGCCAAGAACTCACGCAGCACACCGGCTTCGAGTGCCCCGCGCCACACGAACCGCTCGTGCTCCGGCTCGCGCCAGCGGAGCGGTCGCCCGTCCGCGAGCAGGAAGTCCGTGGATATGACTCGGATGTTCTCATTACCAAGCGCCGGGCGAACGCCTTCGGGGCTGAGCGCCAGGGGCCCCGCAGCTCCCAGCAGCCGCGCGACGGTGGGGCTCTTGAGGTCAGCGTCCACCACGCCCACACCACGCGTGAGGCGACGGGCGAGGCCGAGTGCGAGCGCAGCGGTGAGGTAGCTCTTCCCCACACCGCCCTTTCCGCTCATCACCGCCACGACGTTCCGGATCTCCGCCAATCGCGCCGCCACACGCCGGCGCTGCTCACCCACCTGGGCGCCCAGGCGGGACCGGTCTTCACCCTCGACCTCGAAGTACGTCCGAAAGCTCGCGCCCTCACTCACAGGTCCCACCCAGCGCGCGCCAGCATCCACAGGTTGATCATCACCACGAGCAGCGCGACGCCATAAAACTCAGGGGACAGCCGCTGCACGGCAGTGGGCAAGAACGTGTGGCCGATGAGGGTGGGGACTCGGAGCGCGGCGATCACCCATACCACGCGTGCGACCCACACATTCTGCCAGCGCCACAGGCCCCACATCACCGCAGCCACGATCACCGCACCCACCATCATCCACAGCCATCCCGCGCCTCGCCCTTCGGGCAGCAGGTCGCGGCGCCACATGGCGAACGTGGCGCCCTCGTAGAGAATCCCCACGTGGAGGTACACGAAGGCCGCCTGGCGGAACTTCCGGGCGCGGGCCTCGGGCCAGCGCGCCGCTGCTTCTGGAGAAGTCATTGATTCGGTTGACCTCCGCGCGTGAGCGCGCCTACTCTCCTCAGGAATCAGATGGCTGACAGCGATCATCACGCGCCCGTCAGGCCCGCCTCTGCCCGGGCTCCGCTGCTGCTTACAGCAGGCTTCGTCCTGTTTGTCGGCGTGCTCGCGGCACTGGTAGGCGCGGCCTTCGCGCGTCGCCACGTGCCAACGTACGCCCCGTCTCTCGCGCTCGAAAGACCTACCCCCTCGAGCCTCACAACGGACACCGTCACGATCGACGCCCGGGACCCGGTGACGTGGCGCTACTTCAGCTTCGCTCGCGGCGTGCTGCCGTCCGCCGATACCGCCGGCTGGGACCTGGCGTTTCGGCGCTTCCAGGTCATCGTGGCGGGAGCCGTCGCCGCCGACAGCGCGGGCGAGTTCGAACAGCTCCGAGAGGCTTCCCTCACGGGCTACACCCAAACCGTGTTCGGGTCGGACACCGTCCATCCCACCATCGATCGATGGTATCGCTACAGCTACATCACGCACCTGCTCACGCCCGGCACGCCAATCTACGTGGTACGAACGGCGGCCGGGCGCTACGCTAAGCTCGCATTCTTGAGCTACTACTGCCCGGGTCCCGCGCCGGGGTGCGTGACCTTTCAGTACACATACCGGCCGGACGGCGGGCGACTATTTCAGTGATCCCGGAGGGACTTGCCGCACGACTTGTGCAGGGTTCCTTAACGTCCTCGGCGGACTCGGCGTCCGCCGCCCAGGCCGCTGCTCCCTCTTGCGATCCCGCCGACTTCTCCATATTAGCAACCAGTCCGACCCCTTTCCCCGTCACTGGCCTGGAGCGTCGCATGGACGTGCAGCGGATTCTGCGTGAGGGATTCGTCTCGGGATTGATCGGAGCCGCGGGGGTGGCGACGTGGTTCCTGATCGTGGATACGGTAGCGGGACGGCCGTTGTTCACGCCCGCCATGCTGGGCGACGCGCTGTTCTGGGGCCTGCGAGACCCGTCCCAGGTGTCGATCGCATTCCCCACGGTCGTCGGCTACACGATGGTGCACGTGCTGGCCTTCGTCGTGGTGGGCCTGATCGCGGCGCTGCTAGCCTACGAAGTCGAGCTCTTCCCCGCGACGCTGTTCGTCGTGGTCGTGTGCTTCGCGATCTTCGAGTTCGGCTTCTACGTGATCGTCGCCACGCTCGCCCGCCCGCTGCTGGGCGCGCTCGCCTGGTGGAACGTGGCGATCGGGAACGCCATCGCGGCGTTTGGCATGGGGTACTATCTGTGGCGCATGCATCCCAAGTTGCGAGCGGAATTGAAGGCGCATCCGCTGGGAGAGCCGATGGACCAGGGGGTGGACGAGCCGGTGTAACCGCAAGTCCCGAGGGCCGCGTCAATGAGCGGCGCCCGGCGTACCAGCTAGCCGCACTCGCGAACTGCAGCGGCCCAAAGGGACCTACCGCGCGACTTGTGCAGAGCTTCTTCAGGGGGACGGAGCAAGGGTGACGCTGGCGGAAAACGCGCTTGGCACGCGAATCAACAGGCGCGAGTTCCTCGAGCGCGTTGCCGTCGGCGCGGCATTAGCCGGGCCCCTGTCCGCCTGCGCTCCCCCCCAACGCCGCCCACCCAACCTGTTGTTCATCATGGCGGACGACCTGGGGTACGGCGACCTCAGCGTCACCGGCCGCACCGACTATCAGACACCCTCGATCGACGCGCTCGCGCGCCAGGGCGTGCGGCTCACCCAGGCCTATGCCGCGGCGCCGGTCTGCACACCCACTCGCGTGGCGCTCATGACCGGCCGCTACCCCGCGCGGACAGATGCCGGGTTGTTCGAGCCGCTCACCACGCACCCGACGGGGTTGTCACCGACGCCACCCACGCTCGGGCTCCTGATCAAGCAGCAAGGCTACGAAACCGCTCTGATCGGGAAGTGGCACCTGGGCCTGTTACCCGAGTTTCACCCGCACCGGCACGGGTTCGACGAATTCTACGGATTCCTCGGCGCGGCGGCGGATTACGCCAGCCATATCGATACCGAGGCGCTGGAGGACTATTTCTATGACGGCGATCGCCCCGCGCGCGCGGACGGATACCTCACCGATTTGTTCACCGAGCGCGCGGTGCGGTTCATCGGGCGGGAACGCACCGCCCCGTTTTTCTTGAACCTGCAATACAACGCGCCCCACTGGCCGTGGCAGGCGCCCGGTGATCCGCCGTATCCCGACTCCCTGCGCTGGGACAAAGGCGGGTCGACCGAAACGTTCGCGCACATGATGGAGCGACTCGATCTCGGCGTGGGGAAGGTGCTGGACACTCTTCGCGAGCGCGACCTGGAGCGCGAAACGCTTGTCGTTTTCACCAGCGACAACGGAGGCGAACGGTTTTCCCACATGAGACCGTTCAGCCAGGGCAAAATGACGTTGTACGAGGGCGGGATCCGCGTGGCCGCGTTCGCGCGCTGGCCCGGTGTGATTCCGGCGGGTGCGACCAGCGACCAGGTGTGCGTCACGCAGGACTGGACGGCGACGCTGCTCGCGCGGGCCGGCGCGCAACCCGATCCTGCAGCACCGCTCGACGGGATGGATCTGCTGCCCGCGCTCACCGGCGCCGCTCCGACTCGGCGTGACTTGTACTGGCGAATCACGCAACGGGAGCAGCACAAGGCGATGCGGAGCGGAGACTGGAAATACCTGGCGACCGCGGACGGCGAGTTCCTGTTCGATGTGGCCCATGACCCCGGCGAGGCCACCGACCTGAAGGCCGCGCACCCCGATGTCTTCGCGCGCCTCAAGGCCGGCTACGCCGAGTGGGAGCGGGGCGTCCTGGAGCCGATCCCGCTGGAGCCGAAGTTCCGGTAGGGAATGGCGTGGAGTTGATCGTGCCACTTCCGCCCGCCTGGCGCTCGCTAGCGCGGTTCCGCGCGCTCACCGCGGCCATCCTCGTCACGCTCGCGCTGGGGGTCGGCGCGCTGACTACGGCGTTCGGCATCGTGCATGCGGCGCTCTGGCGGCAGCCGCCCTTCGAGGACGCCCGCCGTCTTGCGCTGCTCTACCTCATCCGCAACCCGGTCGGCGAGCCCACGCGGCGTGAGCGCTGGTCGTTCGAGCGCTTCCGGTTGCTCCAGGACCAGCAGCACAGCTTTGAGTACGTCGCGCACTACACGCCGCCGACCCTCACGCTCGCCGGCGATGGCGACGCGGAGACCGTGGTCGGTGAGATGGTGTCGTCGTCGTACTTTCCCCTGCTCCGCGTCAACGCCGTTCAGGGCCGCGTGTTCCTGCCCGCCGAAGACAATGAAAGCGGTGTGCCAGTGGTCCTCGTGAGCCACAGACTCGTGGCGCGCCGTTGGCCGGCCGACCCGGCACTCCTGGGCCGATCCGTTCGGGTCAACGGCGTCATGCTCACGGTCATCGGCGTTCTCCCCCAGGGCTTCCACGGGCTCTCGGGCAGGGCGGACCTGTGGGTTCCGGCCCCGATGGCGCCGCGACTCACGTATGCCGACTACCTCAGGACCAACCAGAACTTCATCAGCGTCGTCGGTCGCTTGCGACCCGGCGTCACGCTGCGCGAGGCGCAAAGCGAGCTCGCCGTGCTGGGGGCCACCATCAATGGCGCGCTTCCCAGTGACCCGCGTTTCCCGGACGAGCGCGTGACGGCGACCGCGGTGTCCCTCAACGATGCCCGTTCCATGAGCGACGGGCGCGGCAATGCGACCGTCCGCTTCTCCCTGATGGTGTTTTTCGGCGCCGTGGTGCTGCTGCACCTCCTCGCCTGCGCCAACGTTGCGAACCTCCTGCTGGGACGGGCGGCGGCCAAGCGGCACGAATCCGCTGTCCGCGTGGCACTCGGCAGCGGTCGCGGCCGGCTGTTCGCGCAGCTGTTGGCCGACGGAGCCGGCCTCGCGCAGCTGGGCGGGTCGCTCGGCGTCGGGCTCGCGTGGCAAGCAAGCGCGCTCATCGCGCCGCCGGCGAACGTCTGGGCGCCCCGCAACTTCTATGGAAGCCTGGCCCCGTTCGACACCCCGGCATTCCATCTCGCCGAGCTCTCGTTTGGTATCGGAGTCGCGCTCGCCACCGCCGTGATCGTCGCCCTCCCGGCAGCAGTGACGGCCCTCCGCTTCGATGTCACCGCAGCGCTCAAGACCGGCTCGCGCGGCCTGCTCACTGGCGGCCTTGGTGCGCGCGGCGGAGAGTCGGTCGTGTTAGCGCTGCGGCGCCCATCGCTCCGTGGGGTCCTCGTCGCTCTCGAAGCCGCGCTCGCGATGTTGCTCGTCGTGGCTGCGGGACTCCTGATCGACAGCTATCAGCGGATGCGCCGCACGGACATCGGCGTTGACACGACCCGCGTGCTCACGTTCTGGGTGATACCCCCGGAGGCGAGCCTGCCTCCGGGAACGGCACCTGCATTCGTCACCCGCCTGCTCGATGCCGTGTCGGCGGTGCCCGGGGTCCTCTCGGCGACCGTGGACGGCGGCGCTCCGCTCGCCGGAACGGCGAGATCCACGCTCTACATCCAGGGCCGCCCGGCGCCGCCGCTCGGTCAAGCGCCGCCGGTCCTCCGGCACTACGTGGCGCCCAATCACTTTCGCACGATGGGCATTCCGCTGCTCGCGGGTCGGACGTTCACGGCATCGGACGTGGCGGGAGCGCCGCGCGTGACCATCATCAGCGAGACGGCCGCGCGCCGCTTCTGGCCGGACCAGGATCCGCTCGGCCAGCGGGTCTGGTTCGGCGGCGGGAGCAGCTTCAGTCACCCGGATTCGAGCGCGGAGATTGTCGGCATCGTGGCCGACGTCGTCTATGAGCCGCTCGATCTCCAACCGAACCGCGCCAGCTTCTACACGCCGTACGCGCAGTTCACGTACGCGTCGCGCATGTTCTTTCTCCGGACGGCCGGCAATCCTGTCGCGGTCCTGCCGGGCGTGCGCCGGGCGCTGGCGACGGTGAGTCCGGACCTGTCCCTGCGCGACGTCCAGCCCCTGACGGAGGTCGTCAACGGATCCTGGGCACGGCATCGGTTCGATGCCATCCTGTTCGGCGGCTTCGGCGTGGCGGCGCTGCTGCTCGCCGCGACCGGCGTGTTTGCCGTGCTCGCCTACGCGGTCACCAATCGCACCCGCGAGTTCGGCGTTCGCATCGCGCTCGGGGCCCGCCCGAGCACGGTCGTGCGGCTGGTCATGAGGGAAGGCATGGTATTCCCGTCGGTGGGGCTGCTCGCTGGCACGCTGGCATCCCTCGGCTCCACACGGGTGGTTCGCGCCGCGCTGTACGAGGTCTCGCCGCTCGATCCCGGAGTGTATGCGCAAACGACGCTGCTCCTGCTCGCGGTCGCCGCCGCCGCCTGCATCGTCCCCGCATGGCGGGCGACGCGTGCGGACCCCATGGAAGCACTGCGCGCGGAGTAGAACAGAAAGGCGTAAGAGGTAAGGGGTAAGAGGTAAGGGGCGGGGGGGACCCCTTACCCCTCACGCCTTACGCTTCTTCCTCCCTCTCCTCGTGGGACCAGCGAAACCACACGGCCGTCATCGCCGACCAGAACACCAGCATCCCCGGCACCCACATGATGAGCCCGCCAATCCGCTGATCCTCCAGCGGATCGAGGCCGAACAGACGGGGGACGGTTACGTAGAACTCATACAGCGGATGATCGGCCAGCGTGATAAAGGCGCCGATCAGCGACATCGGCAGGCCCAGGGCGAACAGGTAGAGCAGCTGCATGGGCCGCGACACGCGCGGCAGGCGCTCCGTGGGCGAGAGCACCGGCCACCACAACATCCCCGCCGTCACCATCATGGTGAGATGCATCACGATGTGGACGTTGTGGCGCTCCATGGCGAGGCCGTAGGGACCTGGGAAGTGCCATGCCGCAAGCACGGCGTTAGGCACCACAAACGCGACCAACGGCCGTGTCAGGAACCGCGCAACGGTGAGCACGCGGTGGTCGCGCGTTGCGTTGTCCACCATCCACCCTGACAACCCCGCGAGAAACAGCGGCGGCACGAGCAGCGTGAGCAGCAGGTGCTGCACCATGTGCGCGCTGAACAGATACTCGTCGCTCAGGTGGTGCAGCGGACCGTTGAGCGCGCCCAGGATGACGAGCAGCGAGCCCGCGTACGCAACGACCTGGCGAGGCGCCACTTCCGGCGCTTGCAGACGCCGGCGGACAGGTCCGGCAAACCAGGCGTACACGGCACCGAGCGCGAGAACGCCGATGACGGTGCTGGGATGCAGGTCCCAGTCCGTCCAGGAGAACTCTGGTGTTTGGGCGATCAAGACGGTCGGGGTCGCCAGGAAGTCAACGAGGGAACGAAGCAACCCTTCCGCCTCGCCCGGCGGGTGCGGCCGGGAGTGAGAGGGGACGCTCCGCGCGGAGCGGGAACCGCGCAGCGGGTCCGCCCGGTCTCACCCCCGCACAAACGCCCCGTACAGAAACAGCAAGGCGATCGCCACACCGAGCGCCAGCAGCAACGGCAGGCTGAAGATCAGCGTGAACAGCTTGCTGTCCGACTTGAGGTGCATGTAGAACATCACCACGAGGGCGAACTTCGTGGCCGACAACGTGATCAGCACGGGCGCCAGCACCGCCTTGAACGCCGGCACGTAGAACACCCCGACCTCGACCAGCGTGATGATGGTCAACACGGCGGCCACGGCCAGGTACGTGCCCGTGCCGGGATGGGCGTGCTGCGAAGCGGCGTCCTGGTCGCTCACCATGCGCTCGTCACTGAAGGAGGTACACGACCGTGAAGATCACGATCCACACGACGTCTACGAAGTGCCAGTACAGCCCCGCGATCTCGACGTTCAGCGCCTTGTCGGGCCCGAGCTTCCCCTGGAACGACCGCACGAGCAGCGTCAGCAGCCACACGACGCCCACGGCCACGTGCCCGCCGTGGAAGCCGGTGAGCGTGAAGAACGTGGACCCGAACAGATTGGTCGTGATCGTGAGACCTTCATGCACGAAGGACGTGAACTCGTACGCCTGGAACCCCAGGAACACGAGGCCGAGGAACGCCGTGGCGGCAAGCCACACGCGGGCCCACACGCGGTCGCCCCGCGCCACGGCGGCGAGCGCCAGGACCATGGCCAGGCTCGACATCAACAGGTCGAACGTGCTCACCGACGTCACGGGGATGTTGAGAATCTCGTGCGGCGTGGGCCCCCGGACGCTGCGGCCCTTGTACACCAGGTAGGTCGAGATCAGCGAGCCGAACAGCAGGCACTCGGAGCCGATGAACGTCCAGAACGCGAGCTTTCGGCTGTCGAGCCCGGTGCTGGTCACGTGCGCGTGCGTCACTCAGACCTCGAAGGGCTCGAACGCCCAGGCGTAAATGGCGACGACGAGGACCGCGGCCCCCGCCAGCACGACCCACAGCGTATGGAGCAGCGCGCCCGTCGCCAGCACACCGATCCCGAGCGCGGCAATGACGGGCCAGAACGAGCCGCCCGGCACGTGCACCGGCTCCGGCGGCACGTCGGGGATCGCGCGCATCTGGGTGCGGGACCAGCGCGGCAGGCGGCTCACCACTTCCGGAATCACCGAGAAGTTGTACGCCGGCGGCGGCGAGGAGATCGTCCACTCCAGCGACGGCGCCCCCCAGGGATCGTTCCCGGCGGTCTCGCCGTGGCGCAGGCTCCACCACGCGTTGGCGGCGAACACGAGGATCGAGACGCCGATCAGCAGCGCGCCGATAGTAGAGACGAGATTCAGGCTGTCGAGGCCCAGCTCGGGGCCGTAGGTGTAGATCCGCCGCGGCATGCCCAGCAGCCCGATGAAATGCATCGGGAAGAACGCCAGGTTCATTCCGACGAAACCGAGCCAGAAATGCGTCTTCCCCAGGCGCTCGTTCATCAGCCGGCCCGTCATCTTGGGCCACCAGTAATAGATCCCCGCGAAGATGCCCTGGATGGCGCCGCCGAACAGCACGTAATGGATGTGGGCCACGACGAAGTAGGTGTCCGTCTGCTGCAGGTCCGCGGGCGGCGAGGCGTGCATGACGCCGGACAGCCCGCCGATCACGAACATGGCGATGAATCCGAGCGCGAACAGCATGGCCGTCGTGAAGCGCAGCTGGCCGCCCCACATCGTCGCCAGCCAGTTGAAAATCTTCACACCCGTGGGGATCGCAATGAGCATCGTCGTGCCGGCGAAGACCGAATCCGGAATGGGCCCCAGGCCCACGGAGAACATGTGGTGGCTCCACACGCCCCAGCCCATCACGCCGATGAGTAATCCCGAGTACACCACGACCGCGTAGCCGAACAACGGCTTGCGCGAGAACGTGGGCAGGACCTCCGAGACGATCCCCATCGGCGGCAGGATGAGGATGTAGACCTCCGGGTGTCCGAACAGCCAGAACAGGTGCTGCCACAGCAGCAGGTCTCCGCCCGCCGAAACCTGATAGAAGTTCGTCCCGAAGAACCGGTCGAACATCAGGAACACGAGCCCGATCGTGATCACGGGGAACGCGGTGACGACCAGGAACTGGGTCACCAGCGTCATCCACGTGAACACCGGCAGCCGCATGAGGCGCATGCCGGGGGCCCGCAGATTGACGATCGTGACGATGAAGTTGAACCCGGCGGCGAGTGACGCGATCCCGAGCACTTGCAGGCCGAGCACCCAGAAATCGACGTTGAACCCGGGCGAGTACGCCCGGGACGTGAGATTGGCGTAGCCGAACCACCCGGCGTCGGGGGCTACGCTCAGCGAATCGGCGCCCAGGATCGGCCCGGCGATGAAGCTCGCGTTGAGGAACAGGCCGCCGAACAGGAACACCCAGTAGCTGAACGCGTTGAGCCGCGGGAACGCCACGTCGCGAGCGCCGATTTGCAGGGGCACGATGTAATTGAAAAACGCCGCTGACAACGGCATGACCGCGAGGAACACCATAGTCGTGCCGTGCATGGTGAACAGCTGGTTGAACGTCTCGGCGCTCACCAGATCGTTCTGCGAGGACGCGAGCTGGAGCCGGATCAGCAGCGCCTCCAGCCCGCCGATCAGGAAGAACACGAAGGCTGTGACGCCGTACAGGATCCCGATCCGCTTGTGATCGGTCGTCGTGATCCAGCTCCAGATTCCCGAGCGGGCGCCGGCGGCCGGGGCAACGTGCTCGGCCATGCCTATCTCAGCAGCTGGAGATACGCCACGAGCGCGGCGATCTCGTCTTCAGTGAGGCCGATGCGCGGCATCTTGCTTCCCGGCTTCTCGGCCGGCGGATCGCGCAGCCAGCGGGCCAGGCCCTCCGCCGTGTTGGGGAGCGCACCGGCCGCGACGGTGGAGCGGCTCCCCATGTGGGTGAGGTTGGGCCCCAGCACGCCACCGGAAACGCCCTGCACGGTGTGACACGCGATGCACGAGTTGCTCGCCGGGTCGCGAATCAGCCGGAACGCTTCCCAGCCCCGCCGCGCGAGATCCGGCAGCGTGTCGGCGCTCGGCGGAGCGGCACGTTGTCCCGCCACCCATTGGGTGAACGTGACGGAGTCGTCCACGAAGACTCGGAGCCCCATCTTGGCATGAGACTCGCCGCAGAATTCCGCGCATTGTCCCAGGAACACGCCGGCCGAGTCCGCCGTGAAGCTGATGCGGTTGGTCCGGCCGGCGATGACGTCGCGCTTCCCACCCAGGCGCGGCGCCCAGAAGCTGTGGATCACGTCCCGGGAGGTCAGGCGCAGGCTCACCGGCCGCCCCTGCGGCACGTGCAGCTCGTTCGCCGTGGTGATGCCGAGCTCGGGATAGTTGTACTCCCACCACCACTGGTGACCGATGACGTCCACCTCGAGCGCGCCTTCGGGCGGCGTGCCGTCGGTGCGGAAGATCGTCTGCATGGTAGGCGCGGCGATGAGGATCAGGATCACCGCCGGCACCAGCGTCCACCCGATCTCCAGCAGCGTGTTGCCGTGCACACGCTCGGGCTCCGGCGCGCCGGGCCGGGCGCGGTAGCGGACCACCACAAACAGCAGGAGGGATTCGACCACGACGAACACGCCGACGGCGAACCAGAAGATCCAGCGGAACAGCTCATCGATGTGCGAGCCGAAATCCGCCGCGGGGTCGAGCGTCGACTGCGGGTAGGGCCCTCCGCAGGCGACGGCCCCCAGCATGAGGGCGCCCAGAGCGAGCGCCGTCAGCGTTCGCACGTGCGCCAAATGACCTCTTCGGTTCGGATCGTAAACAAACGGCGTTAACGCCGGCCGCCCGGGAGGGCGGCGGCCGCGGCCGCCACGATGGTAGTCGGCGGGCCGTGTGGGGTCAATCGGCCAGCGTCATCCGGCCTTCACACTTCCTGCACCTGCGCATTCCCAGCATGAGGGGACGCTTGACCGTGGCTTGACGCCCCCGTCTAACTTGCCGTCACCCGACCAGATCGGAGGTCCGCGGTATGCGAACGCTCTGGTGCGCCGTCCTGTTCATCCTCGGTCTCGCGTTGGGACCGCGTCCTGCGCGCGCGCAGGCGACGGCGGCGGACACAGCCGCCGTGTTGCTCACTGCGGCGCTGCGCTTCGACGCGCAGGGTGACCGCAGGCTTGCCCAGGCGCTGCTGGCCTTGATCGCGCGCGACTACGCCACGAGCCCGGCGGCGGCGGAGGCCGGAAACCGCCTTGCCGCACTGCGTCAAGCCGACCGGGCGGAAAGCGGCCGGGTCGAGTTGATCGTCTGGGGCACGACGTACGGTGCCTGGCTCGGAATCGGGATTCCGGGGATGCTCGAAGCCGACGAGGCCGCGCCGTACGGCGCCGGGCTGTTGCTCGGAGCGCCCGTCGGCTTCCTCGCGGCCCGGGCCTACGGTGTGAGTACGAGCATGAGCCTGGGCCAGGCGCGCGCCATCCGCTGGGGTGGCATCTGGGGTTCGTGGCAGGGCGCCGGCTGGCGGGAAGTGTTCGACATTGGTGATGGCACTGAGACGTACTGCGATCCCTTCTCGGGCTTTTGCAGCACCTACCCGGTCGAGTCCGACGTCGCGCCGCTCACGGCGTCAGTACTCGGCGGCCTCGCGGGAACCGTGGCCGGAGCGGTCATCGCCCGATCCGCGGACATTACCACGGGAACCTCAACGCTGTTCGAGACCGGCTCGCTCTGGGGCCTGTGGTACTCCGGCGCCACCGCGGCGCTGCTCGACGTGGACGGCGAGGATGCCGTGCTCACGTGGTTGTTGCTCGGTGGAAACGCGGGGCTGCTGACGGGCGCCCTGGCCGGGCCGAAGCTCGGCTGGAGCGCCGGCCGCGCGCGCCTCGTCAGCATCACCGGCGTCGCCGGTCTCATCGGCGGGCTCGGCCTCGACCTGTTGTTCGAAGTGGATGACGACAAAGCGGCCATCGCCATCCCCATGGTCACGAGCGTCATCGGCCTGGGGATGGGGGTCAGCTGGACGCGCGACTACGACGCACGGCGCCGCGATTTCGGCGGGCAGATGTCGAACGCGCTGTTCGCAGTGCGGGACGGTCGCCTCGGGATGGCGATTCCGCTGCCTACCCCCACGCTGCTGCCAGCGGGCCTGGACGGCGATCGCGTGCGCCGCGCACCGGGCCTCAGCCTGCGGCTGTTGGACGCGTCGTTTTCGACGGGACGATGATGGCTTTCGTGACCGCGAGGGACTCCACGTCCGCCAGGGCGCGGCCCGCCTCGTCCAATCCGTAGCGACCGCCGATCACGCGATCGAGCCGCAGGCGATCGCGATGCTTGGCGAGGAGCGTGAGCGCGCGCCAGACGTGGGTGAAGTCCGTGCCCCACTGCCCCCGCACGTCGGCATGCTTGCGGTTGACGTCGGTATGGAAGTTGACCGTGGCGGTGCCCACGTCGGTGTAGTGCCCCGCAATCACATAGGTGCCGCCGTCCCGCAGCAGGCGAAATCCCTCCTCGATGGCCGCTGGGTTACCGGCGGCTTCGATCGCCACATCCACACCGCGACCGCCGGTGAGATCGCGGACGCGCGCCGCCCGCTCGCGCGGGGGCATCTCCGTGAGGGAGAGCGTCACGTCCGCACCGACGGCGCGCGCCAGCTCGAGCCGGTTCGCGGGCGCCCCGATGACGATGACGAGGCTCGCCCCACGCAGCGCGGCGAACGCCGCCGCTGAGAGCCCCACAGGACCCGCGCCCTGCACGAGAACCGCATCGCCCAGGGCCATGCCGGATCGCTCCACGGCGGCGAATCCGGTGAACAATCCGCAACCGCCTCCAATGACCTCATCCGCCGTGAGCGGCTCCGGGAGCCGAAGGAGCTTCACGCCGGGCTTGAGGTAGATGCGTTCGGCCCAGCCACCGAGCGGGCCCTCTTTGGCCGAGTAGGTAATCCCGTACACGCGGCGACTGGGGCAGCGATTGGGTTGCTTGGCCACGAGGCAGTACCAGCAAGCGCCGCACACCTCGTGCACATCGTAGAAGGTCACGACATCGCCCGAAGCCACGGGAGCGCCGCTGAAATCTTTCGCGACGCCCCGGGTCTCGAGGATGCGTCCCACGCTGACGTGCCCGGGAATGATGGGGTACGGCACGCCGGCGAGCCGTCCGTGCGACAGATGCACGTCCGTCCCGCACACCTCGCTCGCGACGGTCTCGAGCAGCACGCTGCCGGGCTCGAGCGACGGGTCAGGGATGTCCCAGACCTCGGGGGCCTTGCCCGGAGCGGTGAGCACGGCGGCGCGGATGGACATGGAAAGTGATGCTAGATGTTCGATGTTCGTTTCATCGCCCCACCTTCCCTCCCCCAATCTCATCCGCATACGCCTGCTTCAGCCCCTCGATGTACTGATCGAACAGGGCCGCCATCGTGCGATGCTCGTCCTGCACGGTCGCCCGGAACGCCCCGTCCGTGAGAAAGTGGTACAGCACGGCGGCCATGATCTTACCGTCGAGCAGGAAGCCCGTGTGCCCGACCGGTTTCATGGAGTCCATCCAGCGTTCGAGCGAGTGGCCCGGGGCCGGGGAGCTGTACACGCTGACGCCCACTCCGGGAATCTCGCGCGTCACGAAGCCGGTCTCCTCGTAGCCGGACGGCCGCTCCGCTTCCGAACTGATATCCGGCGCGTTCAGGGCCTGCGCGTAGGCGAAAACCAGCTCTTCGAGTGAGCCCAGCGTGATGCCGTCCCGGTAGCGCCCATAGTTCTCGATCCGCACGTCGGTGCCGGTCGCGAGCGCGGCGGCGCGAGCGGCGTCGGCGACCATGCGGTCCATGTGCTCGAGGTACACCTCGTCCGGATAGCGGAGGTAGTAGTCCACCACTGCCCGGTCCGGCACCACGTTCGGCGCGACGCCGCCCTCGGGGATCACGCCTTGAATGGAGGCCTCAGGTCGGAACGTGGGACGCAGGTGGTCCACGGCCGTGTAGAA
Organism: Gemmatimonadota bacterium; assembly: GCA_016199245.1. GTDB lineage: Bacteria > Gemmatimonadota > Gemmatimonadetes > Gemmatimonadales > GWC2-71-9 > JACQHC01. The sequence continues at coordinate 19,390 of JACQHC010000134.1, forward strand.
CTGCACGGCCGCCGTGAGCGCGTTGCGCCCGAACCACGAGGCCCGCTGGTGCGATGAGCGTCCCATGAAGATGTACTTCACCTCGTTGATGTTGAGGCAGCACACGCCGAAGCCCGCCTTACTCCGCGCCGTGCTCCCCGAGCCGTGGCTGCGGATCAGCACGTCGGTGCCGCGGAACAAGCCGGCCTCCCACATGGTGACCTTGGACGGGGGGCCGACTTCCTCGGCGGGTGTCCCGAACACGCGGATCCGGCCCTTCACGTTCTTCGCCCTCATGAACTCGGCGATCGCGAAGGCCGCCGAATACCCGACGGGGCTCTGAGCGTTGTGCTGGCAGCCGTGGAACGGCTCGGTGGTGCTGCGCAGCGCGTCGTACTCCACGATGACGCCGAGCGTCGGTCCGTCGACTCCGGCGGGAGAGTCCCACGAGCCGATGAACGCGGTCTCGAGGCCCGCCACGCCCTTGTCGACTTTGAACCCGTTGGCGCGGAGGATCGCGGTGAGCGTGTCGACGGCCTTGTATTCCTTGAAGCCCACCTCCGGGTTCTTCCCGATGTGGTCGCTCAGGTCGCGCATGCCGGAGAGCCACATCTCCTCGACCCGTTGGAGAACCCGGTCGCGCTCCTGGTCCTTCTTGCCGGCCATGCGCTGGGCCAATTGCGTCGGATTGATCCGCGCCTGGAGCGCGTCGATCTGGCGCACGACATCCCGCGCGGCGGCGCGCTCGGTTTCAGTGGTTTGTGCCTGGGCGAGCGTGCCAGCGGCCAGAAGCGTCGCCGCTGCGAACAACATTGACCGTATGTGGACCATCGGTGTGACTCCTCATTTGCGCCGGCCGTGCCGGCGTGTAGGTGACCACGGGAGGGACACTAGGTTGGTCATTCGCGAACGGTGCTGTCAACCTCGTCGTCGTGGCGGCGAGTCGACACAAGCCCCTTCGCCTGCCCTCTGCTCCCCTCCGCCGGACCGCACGGCCTGGCCGTCCAGGCCTCCCGCCCCTATCCTACCCGCCCGTGAACCTCGCCTGGGTTTCACTCGCCGCCTTGGCTGCGGCCGTCGTCGTCGGCATCTGGCTGCGACTGAATGTGGGCCTGCTCGCGTTCGGGCTGGCCTACATCGTGGGCGTCGGCCTGGGCGACATGCGCGCGGCCGACGTGACGAGCGGGTTCCCGCTGCAGCTGTTCCTCGTACTGGTCGCCGTCATGCTGCTGTTCGCCCAGGCGCAGGTGAACGGCACGCTCGCCAAGCTCGCGCGCCACAGCATCCGCCTGGCCCGCGGAAACGCCGGCATGGTGCCGATCGTGTTCTTCGGCTTGTCGGTGGGCATCGCCACGATGGGCGGCGGCAACATCGCGGCATCCGCGTTGATCGCGCCGATCGCGATGGCCGCCGCCGGTCGCCTGGGCATCAGCGCATTCCTCATGACGATCATGGTCGGGAACGGCTGCAACGCCGGCGCGTACTCGCCCATTGCCCCCACGGGCGTCGTGGCCAGCGGGCTCATGGCGAACGCGGGGCTGGCCGGAATGGAATGGCGGACCTATTGGAATACGTTCATCGCGCAGTCGGCCGTTGCCTTCGGTGGATACTTCCTCCTCGGAGGAATCAAGCTCTTGCGGCGGCCGGAACGGGTGGACGTTGCGGCGCAGCTCGCGCCGGAGGACCTCGCCCCGTTCACTGCGAAACAATGGGGAACGCTTGGCGCGCTGGCGGCGCTGCTCGCTTCCGTGATCTTCTTCAAGCTCGACATCATCGTGGGAGCGTTCGCGGCCGTGGCCCTGCTCCTGGTCGCCCGCGTCGCCGATCAAGAGGCGGCGATCAAGGCGGTGCCGTGGAGCACGATCCTCATGGTGTGCGGCGTGTCCACGCTCGTCTCGGTGCTCGAAAAAACCGGTGGCGTGGACATGATCGTAGACGGATTGGTGAAGATCTCGACACCCGTCACCGTCACCGGTGTCGTCGCGTTCGTCGCCGGCCTCGTCTCCGCCTATTCCAGCACCGTGGGCGTGGTGCTCCCCACGTTCCTCCCCACGGTACCCGGCCTGGCCCAGCGACTCGGCGCCGACCCGATGGCGATCGCGTCGTCCATCAATGTGGGCGGGCACCTGGTGGACGTCTCGCCGCTTTCGACGATCGGCGCCATCTGCGTCGCCGCCTACGCCGGCACTGAAGACCGGCAGGCGCTGTTCAACAAGGTGCTGGCGTGGGGGCTCTCCATGGCGGTCGTCGGAGCGGTGGTGTGTTGGGTGTTCTTCGGGCTGCTCTGAGGGCGGGATGACCAGAGCGTCATGGGTGAGGAGCGAGCCCGGCGCCCTCGATCGGGTTGGTTACCCAATCCTCCTCCCCTTCGTAGGGTCTTCCAGCCGAACACCGAGTCGTAGTGAGCTCAGCACTCGCTCCCACACGGGAGCCATCCGCGCCTCATCCTCGGGCCAGAAGTCAAACGTGATCAGGCTCTGGAGGGAATCGGCGCGCGCAAGGCACAGGCGGGAGCGGCACTCGCGATGCTCACCAGGGTCCACCACACGAAGCTCCGTCCAGGCGATCGTGAGGCCGTCGCGCGTCATCTCGATTACAGGGGCGATGGAGATCCGGTCCCGGTCGTCGCCCTCAGCGGTGTCCCTGAGCAAGCGCGCGAGCGGCAATCCGCTCCAGTCAACCGCGGGCAATCGCAGAAACGACACCGCGAGCACGCACGTCGAATCCTCGGCGCACGCCCCATCGCGAATGCGAAACTCCCGCCTTCCGGGCTCGACCACCCAGGCCGCTGGATACTCCAACAGCACGGCACCGCGGTCGAGCACCAGGATCTTGTTTCCGGGCGCGGCCGTCCAGCCGTGGCCTGCCGGCAGCTGGTAGAGCTCGCTCGTCCATTTCATGGCTGCAGGCCCATCTGGTATTCACCTCCCTGTGCGTCCCAAAGCAAGCTCCGCTGGGCTCGACTGCCGGTCAGACGGGACGCAGGCAGCCCATGCCCATATGGTCGGCTCGGCGGCGAAGGGAACGCAAGCCAACACGCGCAGAATCTACCGAGCGGCGCACGGGAATGAGGGATCAAACGATTGCACGTAGAGGCGCAAAAAACGCAGCAGAGTCTCGCGACCGGCTCGCCCTGCTTCGAGGCGAGGCTTGCGGTGAGCTGGAATCGTGCCCTCATCGGGGCACGCCCGCGACCTCGTGGCACTCTATCGATTTGCCGCGCGGCGACGGCGGATCGTGAATCCGCCCGCGGGGCTGCGGTGCTGACGTACAATCAGGCCGACTTCGCCGCGATCGCCAGCGTGTTACCAGTGCGATTCCTCTCGCCGAACGGAGTCTAGGTGAGAACCACCCCACGCGTGCGCGCCGTGCTGATGTGGGTTGCCGGGCTGGCCTGCGGCCGCCCCGGTGGAGATCACGTTGCCACGGACGCTCCCCTCGCGATCATCGACGCCCACATCCACACCGACTTCACCGGCGAACCCGAACCGTCAAGTCGCATTCCGTATAGCCGCGAGGAACTGGCGGAACAGATGGCCGCAGCCGGCGTGGTCGGCGCCGTGGCGCACACCGACGCGGAGGGAGGCGGCTACGCCGACCTCTCAGCAGCGGGCGTGATTCACTGCGCGGGTGTTGGCGTGCCCGTCGCTGTGCAGCGCATCGCAGAGGGTCTACGATCGGGGCGGTATCGCTGCCTGAAGATCTACCTTGGCTATGTCCACCATTACGCCGCCGACCCGGCCTACGAGCCGGCTTATCGACTGGCCGCGGAGTACGAGGTCCCCGTTGTGTTCCACACGGGCGATACCTACTCCTCAGGCGGCAAGCTCAAGTACGCCGATCCAATGACGATCGACGACGTGGCCGTGGATCACCCCAACGTCCGCTTCGTGATCGCGCACGCCGGCAATCCCTGGATTCAATCCGCGGCCGAAGTGGCCTACAAGAACCCGAACGTGGTGCTCGAAGCCTCGGCCCTCATGCTGGGCAATGCCAGCACGACAGACCCCGCCTGGGTGGACCGCTACGTCACGCAATCCATCTCCTGGATCTTCGGGTACATCGAGGATCCTTCCAAGCTGCTGTTCGGCTCCGACTGGCCGCTGATAGACATCCCCTCCTATGTCGAGGCGTACAAGCGGGCAATCCCGCGGGAGCATTGGCAGGCGGTGTTTCACGACAATGCGGTGCGGACATTCCGGATGGCGAGATAACCGCGCGCAGGGGCCAGCGCTCCACGCGGTTACGGAAACTCTGCGCAAGTCGTCGCGGTGGGTCCCGACGTCCGCGTCAGTGAGCGGCGCCCCGCGTACCCGCTCGCCGCACTCGCGAGCTGCAGCGGCCGGAGGGACCTGCCGCGCGACTTGTGCAAAGCTTCCCTCTTAAGGGGCAAGAAGCCGCACGACCTCGGCCTTGGTCACCTTTCCCATGGCATTCCGCGGAAGCTCCCCTACCACGATGACGCGACTGGGCACCTTGTAAGGTGCGAGCCGGTCGCGTACGAAGTCACGCAACGACTCCGGTGAAGCGGCGCGCGCCTCCCGCTGCACCACCGCCGCGCACACCCGCTCGCCCCATTCGTCGTCAGGCACACCCACCACGGCACACTCGGCCACGTCCGGGTGCTCGCGCAGCACTTCCTCGATCTCGAGCGCCGAAACCTTGTAGCCTCCCGTCTTGATGATGTCCACGCTCAGGCGACCGAGAATCCGGTAGCGACCGTTTTCGACTGCGGCAACGTCGCCGGTGCGGAACCAGCCGTCACGAAACGCCGCGCCCGTCTCCGCCGGGCGATTCCAGTATTCGCGGAACACGCCAGGCCCCCGGACCTCGATCTCGCCCGGATCGCCGGCGGCCGCCACCGGCCTTCCCACTTCATCCACGAGCCGCACCTCGACGCCCGGAAGCGGCGTGCCCACGGAGCCCGGCACCCGCTCGCCGCGCAGCGGATTCGCGAGGGCCATGCCGATTTCCGTCATGCCGTAGCGCTCGAGTAGCGTGTGGCCGCTGATCTCGCGCCAGCGCTGGAGCACGCTCACAGGCAGCGCCGCCGAACCTGACACCATGAGCCGCATCGCGCGACAGCTGGTACTCATGGCCGCTTGAGCGGCGGTCGGCGCATCGTCCCACGCGGCGATGAGCCTGGCGTAGATCGTGGGCACCGCCATGAACAGGGTGAGCCTCCCCGTGGCGATCCGGTCCCACACCTCGGCGGCGTCGAACCGCGGCTGCAACTCGCATGTGGCCCCTGACCACAGGGCACACGTGAGCACGTTGACCACGCCGTGCACGTGGTGCAGCGGCAGCACGCCGAGGATGCGGTCGTCCGCCGCCCATTCCCACGCGGTGACCAGGCTTTCCACCTGGGCCTGGAGGTTGGCGTGCGTGAGCACGGCGCCCTTGGGCTTTCCCGTGGTGCCGCTGGTGTAGAAGATGATCGCCGCGCGGGATGGGTCGAGGACGGGGAGTGACCGGGGTGCGGCCTCGAGCGCCTCCGACGTCAGGACCAGCCGGACGCCGCGCGCTGGCGCGATCCCGGCCACGCGATCGGCCAGCTCGGGATGCGCGAGCACGACGGCGGCCTGCGAGTCCCCGATGGTGTAGTCCAGCTCGGCTGGCGGGTGAGAGACGGCGAGCGGGACGGCGATGCCCCCGGCGCGCCAGATGCCCCACTGTGAGACGACATAGTGCCAGCCCGGAGGGGCGAGAAAGGCCACGCGAGCTTGGGCCAGATCGGCGCATTGTGCCGCTCCCAGGAGTGCCGAGGCGACACGGTGGGAAGCCTCGCGAAGCTGGTCGTACGAGAACGTTCCCTCGCTCGCCACGATGGCCACGCGTCGCCCGTGGTTCGCGGCCCGCTCGATGAGCGTGGGGGAGTGTCGGAGTCGGTCCATCGTCATGGGGATGGTACGGGCCTTCGGCTCAGCACGTCACTCCCTGGAACCGCGATCGATCATGGCGCGACAACGTTCCCATGATGGGTGAGACTATACCTAAGCGTCCGCGCGAACGCGGGCGAACCCCAGCCCACCCTGCTTCCCCCGATCCACGAACTCGAATATTGTAAATCCGGCACATGGTGCCTATTTTACAACCATGATTCTGCGTGCTGCTCGCGCCGTCGTAGCGCAACGTCTCAAGCAGTTCCCGGTCGTCGCGCTCCTCGGCCCCAGGCAAGTTGGGAAGACCACGCTCGCGCGGCAACTTACCCAGGCCCGCGGAGCAACGCGGAGTCGCTATCTCGACCTCGAGCTCTCGGCCGATCTTGCCCGCCTGGCTGATGCCGCGTCCTATCTCGAGGCGCAACGCGGCCGGCTGGTTGTGCTGGATGAAGTCCACCGGGCACCGGAGATCTTCCGAGCACTTCGCGTCGTCGTGGACCGGCGCATCGAGGCCGGCGAACTGGCGGGGCAGTTCCTGGTGCTCGGGTCCGCGTCGCTCGATCTCCTGCGGCAATCGTCCGAAACCCTCGCCGGGCGTATCGCGTTCATCGAGCTAACGCCCGTGCGATTGGACGAGCTATCGACGACCGGGACAGACCTGAACGCACTCTGGTTGAGAGGAGGCTTTCCCAGAAGTCTCCTCGCCGCGGACGACCGGAGCAGTCTCCGCTGGCGATGGGAGTTTGTTCGCACGTACCTGGAGCGCGACGTCGCGGTGTTCGGCGCCCGCCTCCCTGCCGAAACGCTGCGGCGATTCTGGACCATGCTGGCGCACACGCAGGGGCAACAGGCCAATATCGCCCGGCTCGCCGCCGGTCTGGGGATCAGCGGACGGTCAGTCGGCCGCTACCTCGATCTCCTGGTGGACCTCTTGCTCGTCAGGCGACTCACCCCCTGGGTCGGCAACGTGGGGAAGCGATTGGTCAAGGCGCCGAAGGTGTACGTCCGGGACAGCGGCATCGTGCACGCGTTGCTCGACATCGAGACGCTGGATGATCTCTACGGACATCCCGTGGCCGGGGCGTCATGGGAGGGCGCCGTGCTTGAGACCCTGATCTCGGCCGCCGGGACCGAGCGGGTCGCGTTCTATCGCACTTCGGCGGGCGCGGAGATAGACCTGGTGATCGAGGGGAGCCGGGGGCGGCGCCTCGCGATTGAGGTCAAGCGTTCCTCAGCGCCGACCGTGAGCAAGGGGTTCCGAATCGGCGTCGACGATCTCCGGGCATCAGGGGGGATCGTCGTCTACCCAGGGGAGGAACGATTCCCGCTGGGCGGGGGGGTCGAGGCGATGGGACCGGCGGACGCCGTGAAGTGGATTCGAAGGCGGGAGGGAACCTGCGGGCCCTGAGCCCCGGGGCCACGTCACCGATCGAGACTCGCGCAAAAGCCCTCCGGCCCGCATTTTCTCGCCGACATGTCCGATCAACTCGCGAACCTGGAGTCCGTCCTTGCCGACCGCTATCGCATCGAGCGGGAGCTGGGCGCCGGTGGCATGGCCATTGTCTACCTGGCGGAGGACCTCAAGCACCACCGCCAGGTGGCACTGAAGGTCCTCCGCCCCGAACTGGCCGCGATCGTCGGGGCGACGCGGTTTCTCAAGGAGATCGAGGTCACCGCCAACCTCCAGCACCCCAACATCCTACCGCTGTACGATTCGGGGGAGGCGGAGTCGTTCCTCTATTACGTGATGCCGTACGTCCAGGGCGAAACGCTGCGGGACCGGCTGGCGCGCGAGAAACAGCTGGGCATCGACGAGACGATCGAGATCGTGCGATCGGTCGCCGCCGCGCTCCAGTATGCACACGACCGCAAAATCATCCACCGCGACATCAAACCGGAAAACGTGCTGCTGGTGGGTGGGCAGGCGCTGGTGGCCGACTTTGGCATCGCTCTGGCAGTCTCGCAGGCCGGCGGGACACGCATCACCGAGACAGGGCTCAGCGTGGGGACGCCTCACTACATGAGCCCCGAGCAAGCCATGGGCGACCGGGCAGTGGATGGGCGCAGCGATCTCTACTCGCTGGGCTGCGTGGCCTACGAGATGCTCACGGGGGACCCTCCGCACACGGGATCCACCGCCCAGGCGATCATCGCGAAGATCGTGACCGAGGATCCAGCGCCGGTGACGGCGGCGCGCCCCACGACTCCGCCCCATGTTGCGGCCGCGGTGCACAAGGTGCTGGCGAAGCTGCCGGCGGATCGGTTCCACTCCGCCGCCGAGTTCGTGGATGCGCTGACCCGGGTTTCCACCGTGGCGCCGATAGCACCTGTCGCTGCGCCGGTGGCCGCGCTTCGTTCGCTGACCTGGCGGCTCGCGCTGCTGGCGCTGCTCGGGGTCGCCCTGGGCGCCGGGGCGATGCGGATGCTGCGGCCGGCGGCTGAACCGGGTCCGCTCGGCCGTTTCGCGATTCAAGTCGAGCCCACGACTTCCATCGGAACCGGCTTCGCGCAGCTCGTCGCGCTGTCCCCCGACGGCAATGTGCTGGCGTTCGTGGGCCGCGGGCCGCGCGGGAACCAGATCTTCCTGCGGGCGCTGTCCGATTCGATGCCGCGCCCGCTCGTGGGAACGGACGGGGGGTATGCGCCGTTCTTCTCGCCCGACGGGCGCGAGGTGGGGTTCTGGAGCCCTCAGCGGCTCCAGCGCGTACCCGTCGAGGGCGGAGCCCCAACGCTCATCGCCGACAGCGCTGGATCGTTCGCGGCGTGGACGATCAACGGGGACATCGTCTTCACGGATCCGGTCGGCCGCGCGCTCCATATCGTCGAGGCCAACGGCGCGCGGCGCGAAATCACTCGCTCCGACACCGCGTTCTTCCTGGCCGTGAGCCCGCTGCCGGACGGTCGCGCCGTCCTGGCAGCGCGGTTGGCAGCCGGGCGCAATCGTTCGCGAATTGTGGCCGTCACGCTCGCCGACGGCGGGTTGCAGGACGTTGGCCTGCCCGACGTGGTGATGGCGAAGTACGTCCCCACCGGCCACGTCGTGTACCAGCGGCGGCTCGGCGGGCCGCTCATGGCTGCCCCCTTCGACGCCGGCCGTCTGCTCGTGACGGGGGACGGTATTCCGGTTGCGCCGGGCGGGCGGATCACGTTCCGGGTGGTGGCGCAGTGGGACGCGGCGGCCAACGCCGTTGCCTATGTTCCGCCGTCGCCGCAAGAGCTCGTGCTGGTCGATCGCGCGGGGCGCGTGACCGTGCTGCAAGATGAACCCCGCGCGTACCATCACCCGCGGTTCTCCCCCGACGGGCAGCGCGTCGCGCTCGACATCACGGATGCGGACTCGCGGGATCTGTGGATCGTGCACCTGCGTGACCAGCGCATGTCGCGGCTCACGGTGGGCGAGATCGCGAACGATCCCTACTGGGGTCCGGACGGATCGCGGCTCGCGTACACGGCGGCCCCCGGCACCGCGCGCAGCGTGTTCGTCCGCAACGCCGACGGGAGCGGCGCGCGCGATTCCGTGTTCGGGAACCAGAACGATTACTCGTCGGGCACGTGGTCCCCGGACGGACGCATGCTGGTGGTGTCGTCCGCGCTGAGCGCGGGACTCTGGGCGGTGCAGCTCGACCATCCAACGGACGGCGGGCCGGTTGCGGGATCGCGGCCGACGGAGGCCTACCCCGCGTTCTCGCGAGACGGCCGCTGGCTGGCCTTCGTATCCGATGAGACCGGACGCCAGGAGGTGTACGTGCGGCCGTTCCCCGGCCCTGGCGGCCGTATCCAGGTTTCCGTGAACGGTGGCAGCGAGCCCGTCTGGACCTTCGACGGCCGCGAGATGATCTATCGCGAGGACGCGGGCCCGAGCAGCCGGCTCATCGCCGCCCGGGTGCGCACGTCACCGACCTTCGAGGTCATTACCCGCACGCTCTTGTTCGACGTCGGCCACTACGTAGGCGCCGAGGACCACGCCAACTATGACGTCCACCCGAACGGGCAGCGCTTCGTCATGATCCGCAGCTCACAGGCGACGCAGATCCAACTGATTCTCAACTGGACGCAGCAGCTGCGAACTCGGTAGAGAGCGCATAGCGCTCAACGCGCCTCTGACACCTTCCGACTCAGCAACCACTGCGCGAACCACTCGAGGTTCCGCTTCATCGCGTCGAGCTGAAGCTTGGGCTCCTGGATGCCGTGCGGTTGGCGCGGATACACCACCATCTTTGCCGGCACACCCTGTCGCTTGAGCGCGTTGTACAGCTCGTAGCCCTGTGACACGGGGACGCGGAGATCTTGCTCGCCGTGCTGGATCAGCGTGGGCGTGCTCACGCCCTTCACATTGAACATCGCCGAATGCGAGCGCCAGCGCTCGGACACGTCCCAGTACTCGCCGCCGAAATAGTCCGGAATGAACCCCGGGATGTCAGCCGTACCCGTGAACGACATGAGGTTGGTGACACCCGCGCCAACGGACGCTGCTCTGAAACGCTTCGTCTGCGTGATGACCCATGACGTCATGTACCCGCCGTAGCTCCACCCCATCACGCCCAGTCGCTCGGGATCCGCGATGCCGCGCTGGATCATCGCGTCCACGCCGGACATGATGTCCTGATAATCGCCGCCTCCCCAGTCCTGGTAGTTGGCGTAGCGGAATTCCCGCCCATAGCCGCTCGACCCGCGCACGTTGCAGCGCAGGATCGCGTATCCCTCGGACGCGAACGCCGCGATCGGGTAGGCGCCGCTCCGCGCGATGAACCCCTGCGTGAAGACTCCGGTGGGTCCGCCGTGTACGATGACGAGCAGCGGGACGCGCGCTCCCATCTGATACCCCACCGGATAGGTAAGCAGCCCTTCAATCGCCTTGCCGTCCGGCGCTTGCCACGTGACGACCTCGGTGCGGCCGACCGGTGCTGACGGCAGCTCTTGTACGCGGCTCACCTGGGACGGCTTGAAGCTCTTGACGGAGCTGATCGCCGCCTCCGGCGGGCGATCGGCGGCCTGTGTTACGAACCCGACGTGGGTTCTCGTCGCGTTGAGCGCCACGCCACTGACCATGACATCCGGGGTAGACACGTCGAGGGCCGGCTTCCCATCCACTGGCAACGCACTCAACCGATCCACGGTCCGAAACGTCTCGGTGACATAGACCAGCTTCCCGTCGCCCGACCAGCCGATGATGTTCGGCTGGCGATCGAAGCTCTCGGCCAGCGGGCGCGGCTCGCCTCCGGTCGCGGCCACGACGTGCACGCGCGCCGTGAAGCCCCAGGTGGGGGGATTGTCGCTCGCGTTGAAGGCGATCCACTTCCCGTCCGGCGAAAACGCCGGATCCGATTTCGCCGCGGCCATGGCCGCCAACGAGCGTACGGCGCCGCTCTGCACGTCGACGACAGAAAGGTCGGCGCTCGTCCAATCATTCGGGCTCGGCGAGCTGGTGTGGGAGAACGCGATCGCCGACCCGTCCGGCGCCCAGGAGAGGTCACCGCCGCCGAACGGCGCGCCCACGTTGCGATCGGCGCCGGTGAGCTTGCGCGCGGCGCGCTTGCCCGCGGAGTCGGGTGCGAGGGGAATGACATACAGGCGTGAGAGCTTGACGTTTTCGCCCACCACCCGCGCGTCCCGCTGCTCTTTGTCTGCGACTTCCTCTTCTTCGGTCTTGGGATCCGGCATCAGGAACGCGATGTGCTTCCCGTCCGGAGACCATTGGAAGGCGCTGACGCCACCTTTTTCATCCGTGATTTGCTCGGCTTCGCCGCCATCCACGCGGATGCGCCAGATGTTCGACTTGCCGGAGCGGGAGGACAGAAACGCGACCCACCGGCCGTCGGGCGACCACGCGGGTGCCGTGGCGGACTTGTCGCCATGAGTGAGCTGGAACGCGCCCGATCCGTCGGCGTTCGCGACATGCACATGCGTGAGCCACTCGCTCTTCTCGCCATCCATGACCGCGACGCCCACCTGGAATGCGACGCGTTGCGCGTCCGGCGAGACGGCGACGCCACTAACCGTCTTGACCTTGAGCGCGAGCTCCGGCGTCCATTTCTCCTGGGCCGCGGCCGGGCTCGCGACGACCAACGCCCCGGCCAAACAGACCGCGGCCGGCAGGGCCAGACGCTTCATGACGCCACCTTCCTGACCTTTGTTCCGGATGGCTGCTACGCCCGGGCGACAGCGGCGGGCTGTGGCACGTGCGTGAGCCACCGGTGTTTGTCGGGTCCGCGCCCGTGTACGATGTCCATGAAGCGCGACTGGATTCGCCGCGTGATCGATCCCGGGCGGCCGTCTCCCACGTGAATCTTGTCCACGCTGCGCACCGGGGTCACCTCCGCGGCCGTCCCGCACACGAACACCTCATCAGCCGCGTACAACATCTCGCGCGGGACCACCTGTTCGCGCACCGGCACGTCCAAGTCCCGCGCCAGCGTGAGCACCGTATCCCGCGTGATGCCGAACAGCCACGTGCCATCCACGGCCGGCGTGATCAGCGTTCCGCGGTAGACGACGAACACGTTCTCGCCGCTGCCTTCGCTCACGAGACCGCCGGGTCCGAGCACGATGGCTTCCGCGTACCCGTTCAGCACCGCCTCCATCTTGACGAGCTGGCCGCTGTTGTAATGGCCCGCCGCCTTCGCCATCGCGGGAAATGTGTTGGGTTCCGCGCGCTGCCAGCTCGACACGCACGCGTCGATGCCGTTCTTCAGCCCCTCCTCGCCGAGGTACGCGCCCCAGGGGAAGCATGGGATGTAGGCCTCCACCGGCCCGCCCAGCGCATTCATCCCGGCTGTGCCGTAGCCACGTAGCACGCACGGCCGGATGTAGCACGAGTCGAGACCATTGCGGGCGATCGCGGCCAGCGCGGCTTCGGTGAGTTCGTCGATACTGTATTGCAGCGGGATGCGATAGATGCGGCAGGAGTCCTCGAGGCGGCGCAAGTGGTCACGCAGCCGGAACACGGCCGGCCCGTCGGGAGTGCTGTAGCAGCGGATCCCTTCGAAGACCGAGGACCCGAACGCCACGGCGGCGCTCAAGATATGAACTTTGGCGTCGTGCCAGGGGATGAACTCTCCGTCACGCCAGATCCATTCGGCTTCCTGGAGTTGATGAGCCACGGATTGCTCCTCGGTTCGAGGCCGGACTTCGTAGCGCGGGCGGGGCTGACTGCGGATGAATCTAACCCGCGGGGGCGAAGGGCGGTGAGGGGTAAGGGGCAAGGGGTGACGGCAAGTCGCTATCAGGGACAGTGCCGGCCCGCACCCCGCACCCCTTACCGCCTTACCTCTTACCGCCTCAGATACGCATCCGTCTTGTTGAGCCAATCGGTCCTCGGCGGGCAGAACACGTCCACGTCCAACGTGTCCACCAGCGCCTCTGCCTTGTGCGGCACGTTGGATGGAATGTGGAGCACCTCGCCCGACCGGATCACAGGTCCCTCCTTTTCGTCCTCGCCGATCCAGAACTTCAGCGCGCCGTCCAGGACGTAGGTGAGCTGCTCGTTTTCATGCGAATGGCGCGGCACGACGCAGCCCTTCCTCAAGTACACATGGGCGAGCATCACGCGCTCGCCGGTGATCAGTCGCCGGTCGAGCAGGTCGTTCACCCGCTCCTTCGGCATGTCGTCCCAGCGATAGAAGGTGACTCCGCTGCTCATGGTCACTCCTTGAGTCAATTCGGGGTGTCGACCAGATGCCTGCATCGTTGTCGGACGACGAGGGACGACAGACAGGGCGACAGAGGACTGTCGTCTCTCGCCCAGCGCGCCGCTCGGTGCTACTCTCTTCTTTCCGCGACCGAAGGTATGACTGTGACTCGATCTCCGCATCTCGATCGGCGGCAGTTCCTCGCGACGGCCGCCGGCACCGCCGCCGGTCTCGCCGCGCCGTCAAACGTGTCGTGGTGGACGCTCCCGAGGACGTGGCGCTCCAGGGCCCAGGCGTCTGACTGGGTCCTGCGCGGCGCGGCGATCTATGACGGCACCGGGGCGCCGGCGAGGGAGCTCGATGTCGCTATCTCCGGGGACCGGATCGAGGCCGTCGCACCGCGCCTGGACGTCGCGGGGGCCCAAATCGTTGACCTGCGGGGCCTCGCGCTGTCTCCCGGGTTTGTGGACATCCACTCGCACTCGGATCTGGGTTTGCTCGTGGACCCAAGGGCGCAGAGTAAAGTCCGCCAGGGCGTGACCACCGAGATCACCGGACAGGACGGTAGCTCCATCGGTCCGTGGAGCGAGGAGCGGCTCAGGGAGACGGCGGCGAGCTACCGGACGCGGTACGGCGTGGAGATCGACTTCCGCGATTTGGCTGGATTCCTCGGCCGCCTCGAGCGCGAGCCGGCGGCGGTGAACATCGCCAGCATGGTGGGACACGGCACCGTGCGGGCTATGGTGATCGGCGAGACGGGTCGCCCGGCGACGGAGGCCGAACGGCGCCGCATGGCGGCGCTCGTGGAGGAGGCGCTTCGGACCGGGGCCTGCGGTGTCTCGAGCGGCCTCGAGTATCTCCCGGGAGCCTTTGCTGATGTGGCCGAACTCACGGACGTGGCGGCGCCGCTTCGCGGAACGGGGCTTCCGTATGCCAGCCATATGCGGAATGAGGACGACCACCTGCTCGCCGCGATCGAGGAGGCGTTCAACGTTGGGCGGCGCGCCGGCGCGAGCGTTCACCTGTCCCACCTGAAAGCGCAAGGCGCGCGCAACTGGTGGAAGGCGAGCGTGGTGCTCGAGATGGTGGACGCGGCGCGCGCGGGCGGCCTGGACGTGACGTTCGACGTCTACCCGTACGTTGCGTACAGCACCGGGCTCTCCAACATGTTCCCGGTGTGGGCGCGCGAGGGCGGGACGGAAGCGTTGCTTGCCCGCCTGGACAACGCCAGCACCGCTCCGCGCATCGAAGCGGACGTTCGCGACAAGGTGGACCAGCTCGGCTCCTGGGATGCCGTGCAGATCACCAATACGGCGGCGGACAGCCTGGCGTGGGCCCGGGGCAAGCGTCTGGGGCAGCTCGCCGCCGCGCGTGGCGTAGAGCCATATGCCCTTTTTCTCCAGATCGTGCGGGGCGACCGCAATCGCTCAGGCATGATCGGCTTCGGCATGAGCGAGGAAAACGTGGGCCGGTTCCTCGCGCATCCCGCGAGCATCGTGTGCTCGGACGGCTCGGCGCTCGCCGTCGAGGGGCCGCTGTCGGGCGGCGCTCCGCACCCCCGCAACTTCGGAACCTTCACTCGCGTGCTCGGTGTATTCTGCCGCGAGCGGCGCGTGCTCCCGCTCGAAACGGCCATTCACAAGATGACCCTCGCGCCGGCGCGCCGGCTCAAGCTCGCGGGGCGGGGCGTCATCGCGCCGGGCGCGTTCGCGGACCTCGTGGCCTTCGATCCCGACCGGGTGTCCGATCGCGCGACGTTCGAGGCGCCCCTTCAGTATCCCGTTGGGGTGCCGCACGTGATGGTGAACGGGCAGTGGGTGTTGCGAGATGGAGAGCACACGGGGGCGAGGCCGGGGAGAGTGGTCGAACCAGGGCGGATGGCGCATCCCTCTCAGCCACCATAGCATTACTTCCGTGATCGAGCGCATCCGCGAAAAGCTGACCGCCGAGGTCGAACAGCTGAACCACGAGCTGAACGTGGTGCTGCCGGAGGCCTTGCGCAAAGCGCTGCAACAGGGTGACCTGCGGGAGAACGGCGACTACCACGCCGCGCTCGAGCGCCAGCAGTTCGTGCACGCGCGGCTCAGCCATCTGCGCGCGCGACTCTCCAAGTTGTCGCACATCGACCTGAGCAAGGTGCCGCGCGACCGCGTGGGACTGGGCTCCCGCGTGGTCGTGGTGGACACCCAGACGAAGCAGCGGGAGACGTACGAGCTGGTCATTCCCGATGCCATGGACATGGATGAGGGACACGTGTCCGTCTCGTCCCCGCTGGGCCGCGGATTGCTGGACGGGAAGCCCGGTGACACGGTTACCGTTCGACTCCCCGCAGGCACGCGGAAGCTGAAGATCGTGGAGCTCGCCACGCTGCACGATCAGGTCACCGACAAAACGTAGAGGCTGCTCATGAGCGAGCCGCGAAGCGGACACCAGGAAATGGACCGCCGGGAATTCGCGCGCCTACTGGGGTTGGGCGGGTCAGCAGCCGTCCTCGCCGACCCCAGTACCGTCCTGGACGACGTCGCGACGACGCGGCGGCGCGCACAGCTCCGCCCCACGCCGCCCAGCCCCGACGAGGCGTTCTGGGAAGAGGTACGGCGGCAGTTCGTGTTGCCCGACGATCTCGCCTTCCTGAACGCGGCCAACCTGTGCCCCGCTCCTACCCCGGTGCTGGATGTGCTTCGGGACCGCACGCGCCAGCTGGATCGGGATCCATCACCGGCGACCAAGACGAAGCTCCAGGACGAACGGGAGATCACCCGCCAGCGGCTGGCGGCGTTCCTGCGCGTGACACCGGAGGAGATCGTCCTCACACGGAACACGAGCGAGGCGAACAACCTCGTCTCGAGCGGCCTCAAACTCGGCCCGGGAGACGAGGTGGTGATCTTCTCGGACAACCACCCGAGCAACAACATCGCCTGGCGAGAGAAGGCTGCGCGTTTCGGGTTCACGGTGAGGGTCGTCCAGCAGCTGAACCCGCACCCGGGCCCCGACTACTACGTCGATGCCTTCGCGCGCGCGATGACGCCCAACACGCGTGTCGTAGCGTTTACGCACGTCACCAACAGCGTGGGCGATCGCCTGCCAGCGAAGGAGATCTGCGCCCTTGCCCGCGAGCAGGGCGCGCTCTCGCTGCTGGACGGCGCGCAGTCCTTCGGCGTGTTCGACGTGAACCTGACCGACGTGCGGCCCGATTTCTATACGGGCAGCGCCCACAAGTGGCCCTGCGGCCCGAAGGAGACCGGGTTGCTGTACGTGAATCGCCTGGCACAGGATCGCATTGCTCCCAGCGTCTACAGCCTGTACGGCGGACGTGTGGGCGTCTCCCGCACATTGGAGGCCATGGGCCAGCGGGATGAAGCCGCGATGATCGCGTTCGGGGAGGCGGTGGCGTTTGAAACCCGGATCGGCATGGATGTGATCGAGCGACGCTCGCTCGAGCTGACCCGGGCGCTCGTCGACGGCCTGTCGCGCCTCGACGGTGTCAAGGTGTGGACCCATCCGGACCAGGGCCGCACGGGCGCCGTGGTGTCGTTCCGGCCGGGGAGTCTCGACGCGCGTAAACTGGTGACGGCCCTGTACGACAAGGACCGCATCGTGGCAACGGTCCGCGGCGGAGAGGATCGGCCTGGCGTGCGGCTGTCACCTCACTTCTACAACCTGCACGCCGAAGTGGACCGGACGCTGGCGGCGGTGAAACGATATCTCGCGTCGGGCATCTGAGAATTGCAGATTGACAATTTCAGATTGACGATTGCCAAATGCACTTCGCCCGGTGTCGGCCGCGATATCGGCGTCTCCATGCTGCGATTGTCAATTGTTCAATCGTCAATTGTTGATCTGCAGTTGCCTTTCCCCAATCTCGCCCTGTCCAACGGACCTGCCCAGTGAAACGCATCCTCCTCCTGCTCGCCGTCGCCCTGCTGGGCCTCACCGGCGCCCTTCTTGTCAACACGCTCCGGTTCCGGTCGCGCCAAGTCGCGGCCGAGCCCGTCACGATCACTGTTGACGCCCAGGGCGCCGTGGAGCGGCTGGCGGGGGCGCTGAAGTTCCAGACCGTGTCGTTCCAAGATTCAGCGGCGTTCGACGGACCCGAGTTCGAGCGGCTCCACGGCTACCTCGCCGCGACGTTCCCTCGAACGCACCACACGTTGAGCCGCGAGACGGTCAACGGCCACAGCCTGCTGTATCGCTGGGCGGGATCGGACACGACGCTCGCCCCCGTGGTGCTCATGGCGCATCAGGACGTGGTGCCGATCGAGCCGGGAACGGAAGACAAGTGGAGCCAGCCGCCCTGGTCCGGAGCGATCGCGGACGGTTACGTGTGGGGCCGCGGGGCCATGGACGACAAGGGGAACCTCGTCGCCCTTCTCGAGGCGGTGGAGACGATGCTCGGCCGTGGTTTCGCGCCCCGGCGAACCGTGTATCTGGCGTTCGGCCACGACGAAGAAGTGGGCGGACCGCGAGGCGCCGTGCGGATCGCGGAGACGCTCGCGTCCCGCGGCATCAAGCCCTGGTTCGTCGTGGATGAAGGTGGAGCGCTCGCCGAGGGGATGATCCCCGGCATGGGCGCGCCAGTCGCGCTCATCGGCGTCGCCGAGAAGGGGTACATGACGCTGGAGTTGAGCGTCCGCGTGGAGGGAGGCCATTCGTCCATGCCGCCAGCCGAGACCGCCGTCGGGATCCTGAGTGAGGCGATCAGCGAGCTGCAAGAGCATCCGGTGCCGGGCGGGATTCGCGACGTCACCGCCTCCATGTTCGACTACCTGGGACCGGAAATGGGCTTCCTGCCCCGGATGGTCATGGCCAACCGCTGGCTCCTGGGGCCTCTGGTCGAGCGGATGTTCGGGCGTTCGCCGGAAGGCAACGCCATGCTGCGAACCACGACGGCGCCCACGATTTTCCAAGCCGGCGTCAAGGAGAACGTCCTCCCCTCATCGGCCAGCGCGATCGTCAACTTCCGTATCCTGCCAGGAGACGACTCGCGGTTCGTGATGAGCCACGTGGAGCGCGTGATCGACGATCCGCGCGTGGAAATCCGCAACGTGCCGCCGGGACCACGAGAGCCCACGGCCGCCTCAAGCACCGAATCAGAGAGCTTCCGGCTGCTGCAACGCAGCGTACGGCAGGTGGTCCCGTCCGCCGTGGTCACGCCATGGTTGGTGGTCGGAGGAACAGACGCCCGTCATTTCGCGGATTTGACGTCGGAGGTATACCGCATCGGCGTGCTGCGCGTGGGGCCGGAAGACACCAAGCGGGCCCACGGCACGAACGAGCGCGTGTCGGTAGAGGGCTATGCGGACATGGTGCGGTTTTTCGTGCAGTTGCTGACGAACGCGGTGCTGTGAGACCAGCGTCCGTCGCACTCGCGTTTGCCATCCGCAGCGCACTGCTTCCCGCGGGAGCAGCGGCGCAGCGGCTCGATTTCCTCGCGGACACCACGCGGTTCGCCACGTTCTCGATTGCCGCCGTTGATCCGGCCACGGAGGAGGTCGGGGTGGCCGTCACCACGCGCAACCCGTGTGTGGGGAACGTCGTGCCCTGGGTGCGGGCTGGCGTGGGCGCGGTCGCGACGCAGGCCATGGCGCGCGCCGAGTACGGACCGGAGCTGCTCGACGCCCTGGTCGCGGGCAGGACTCCTGCTCAGGCGCTGGATGCGGCCCTGGCAGCGGACCCTCGCGCAGCGCGTCGCCAGGTTGCGGTCATCAGTAGTTCTGGCATCGGCGCCCAGCACACCGGCGACAGCACGAGTCCCTGGGCGGGCCACCGCTCGGGGCCGCGATATGTCACTCAGGGCAATCTGCTCACAGGCCCCGCGGTGCTGGACGCAGTTGCTCGCAGCCTGGAGGCTACTGCAGGATCGGGGCGCCATCTCGCCGATCGCCTGATCGAGGCCCTCGTGGCCGGGCACGCGGCGGGCGGTGATGCCCGCAAGGGGCGAGTCCAATCCGCCGCCGTCGTCGTGGCCGACCCGCGGCCGGGCACCGGACAACGAGTCGATGGCGTGACGACGAACATCCACGTGTGCGAGCACGCACAACCCGTGGACGAGCTGCGCCGCATTTACCGCGTCGTTTCACAGACGCTGGGCTATCGCACGCTCCAGGAATCGAGCGGCGGAGACGTCGCGCAGCTCAAGGTGATGCTGCACGTGCTGGGGTTCTACCGGCCGGAGGCCGACAGCATCGAGTCGGCGCCGGATCTCTTGCGGTACACCACGGACGCGATCACCGCCGTAGACGCCTTCCGCCAAGAGGAGCGACTCTCGACGCCCGCGCTGGGGTCCCCGGCCGGGCTGGTGGACGAAGACACGGTCGACAGGCTCTGGGCCGCCCTCGAGCGTGCCGGGAAGGCGCGGGAGGTCCGAGAGCGGCTCAGGCGCTGGACCCAAACGAGACGCTGAGAGTCACCGCGGAACAGCTTTCGTGGCGGCGACGCGCGTCTTTCCGCACCCTGCTAGCGGCGTCCCCGGATCGGGCGGCCGGGCTTCGTTCCTTCCACCAGCTGCCCGTCGTCTACCACCAACCTGCCCGCCACGACCACATAGCGCATCCCGGCCGACCGCTGGGCGGGGTCGGCGAACGTGGCCCGGTCAATGACCGTGCCCGGATCGAACACCACCACGTCCGCGTCCGCCCCAGCCGAAATCCGACCCTTCCGACCCATCGCCGGCACCGATCGTTCCAACCGTTGGGCCGGCATGAGTGTCATCTTGCGAATGGCGTCCGGCAGCGTCAGCACGTTCTGCTCGCGCACGTAGCGCCCCAGCACGCGGGCGAACGTCCCCGCGCCACGCGGATGGCCTCGCCCCTCGGAAATCACGCCGTCACTCCCCACCATGACGAGCGGGTGGGCCAGCGCCATTCGCACGGTCTCTTCCGGGATGTAGTGGATGATGACGTTGACTCGGCCCTGCTCCCGATAGCGCGTGAACGACTCAGCGGTGAGCCGTTCTCCGTTGGAAACCAGCTCGAGGTCGCGGTAGCTGATCCCGCCGAACCGCTCCTCCCACCCCGGGTCGAACGTCGTCGTGGAGAGACCGGTCGAAGCTGCCGTGTATGGGTAGACGTCCGCCATCACGTCGATGCCGCGCTTGCGCGCCCCCTCGATCATCCATAACGCCGTGCGCATGTCGCCCGGTGAGGCGACCATGCTGCCGATGTGCACGATCTGCGCGGACGCACCAGTGGCCGCCGCTGCCGCGATGACCTCTTCGACGGCATCGAGGCTGGAGTTGTCCGGCGGCACGGGACCGAAGTGGCGGATGTGCAGATGAGCCGGTACACCGGCTTCCGCGGCGACCTCGAACAGCCGTAACACTTCTTCTCGTGAGGCGCCAGGGACGTACGCGACGCCGAAGCCGATCCCCACGGCTCCCAGCGCGATCGCATCGCGCGCCAGGTCGACCATCGTCTCGAGTTGTTCGACCGTAGCCGCGGCGTACCGGTCGGTCACGCCCGCCGCTTCCCGCAACGCCTGATGGCCGACGGTCGTGCCGAAATGGTGGTACGAGCCGGTATCGCCGCGCGCCGCATACCAGCGCTCAACGTCCACCGGTCCGCCGTGCATCGAGACCACCGTCGTGACGCCGTCGAACACCTTGTAGATCTGCCCCTCGGCTTCGACGGAGGTCCCCGCGAGGAGGTCGATGAACCCCGGGGCCACGACCAGCCCGCGGGCGTCGATGGTGCGGCGGCTGCGCACAGGCTCGGCGGTGACGACGGTGATCCGATCGCCGGCGATGCCGACGCTGCGCACGGCATCCAGGCCGGATGCGGGATCGATCACGCGGCCGCCCGTGATCACGAGGTCAAGCGTCTCCTGCGCCGAGAGCGAAATCCCGCGCGCGGCAAGAGCACTCACCAGTAACACTCTGAGCATCCAGTTCACGGTGCCCCCACTAACCAGTCAGCCTCGCAATGTTATTCCCGATCGCCGCAATCCGGCTATCCTTGGCCCAATGAACCGGCGCGAATTTGCACGTCACCTGAGCCTGATGCTGGGCACCTGGGCGGCCGGCCGCCGCCACGCGCCCACGCAGGGTCCCGCCAGCCTGCGCGTCAACGGAACGCGACTCAATGAGCAGCTGACTCGGCTCGGCAACATCGGGCGGAACCCCGTCACCGGTGGCATCAACCGCCTGGCGTTCAGCGACGCCGATCGCGAAGCACGGAGCTACGTGACCCAGCTGATGCGCGCCGCGCGCCTGGACGTGAGCGTGGACGCCGTGGCCAACCTCATCGGCCGGCGGGGCGGGAGTGACCCGACGCTCCCAGCGCTCATGGTCGGCTCGCACATCGATTCCGTCCCCGAAGGCGGCAACTGCGATGGGCCGGTGGGCTCGCTGGCGGCGATCGAGGTGGCGCACACGCTCGCAGAGCGTGGTGTCACGACTCGTCACCCGCTCGAGGTCGTGATCTTCTCCAACGAGGAGAACGGCAAGACCGGCAGCCGGGCCATGAGCGGCGAAGTGGAAGCGCAAGAGCTCGACATCGTGACCGCAAGCGGCAAGTCCATTCGTGACGGCATTGCGTTCCTCGGCGGTGAACCGGGCAACCTGCGTCGCGCGCGACGCGAGCGCGGGAGCGTCGCCGCGTTCTTCGAGCTGCACGTCGAGCAGGGAGGGATCCTCGAGCGCGAGCAGGTCCCGATCGGCGTCGTGGAAGGGATTGTCGGCATCAAGCGCTGGGACGTGACCGTGGAGGGCTTCGCCAACCACGCCGGGACCACGCCCATGGACGCTCGACGCGATGCGTTGCTGGCCGCCGCGCGGTTCGTGGACACCGTGCACCGCACGACCCGCGACATTGCCGGGCGGCAGGTGGCCACGGTGGGCCGGATCCGGGCCGAGCCCGGAGCGCCAAACGTGATCCCGGGCAGGGCGGTGCTGAGTCTCGAGATCCGCGATCTCGACATGACAAAGATCGATCAGGTGTTCGAGCGGCTGCGGGGGGAGGCCGATGCCATCGGCGCCGCGACGGGCACGACGTTCGCGTTTCAGCCGTTCTACACGAGCCACGCGGCGCTGACTGACGAGCCGTTGCGGCGCGGGATCGAGTCGGCCGCCTCGGTCCTGGACCTCCGCACGATGCGGTTGCCAAGCGGTGCCGGGCACGACGCGCAGAGCGTCGCCCGGTTCGCCCCGATCGGCATGATCTTCGTGCCGAGCGTGGGCGGCATCAGTCACTCGCCTCAAGAATTCACGCGGCCGGACGACGTGGTGAACGGGACGAACGTGTTGCTCACGTCTCTGCTGGAGTCGGATCGCCCGACTGATCGCGGCTGAAGCCGCAGCGCGGCTGCGGTCGCTAAAGCGATGCTCGTTTCTCAGCCTTCTACGGACTGCGCTGCGCCGACACCCTCGCTTTGCGTTCGGCGACCAGCCGCTCGAACTCCTCCGGCTCGAGGTACGTCACGTCCACCCACGCGTGCGCCATCTCGTCCGCCG
>JACQHC010000135.1 GCA_016199245.1 Gemmatimonadota bacterium
GGCATGCGCCGGCCGATGCCTGCGAGGTCCCGCACGTTGGTCTTATGCGCGGCCACATCGAACGCACCGGCGCAAAAGAACAGCGTGATCTTACCGAGCGCGTGCGTCGCGATGTGGAGGCCCCCGCCGACGATGCCGTTGCGGCTGGCCAGGGTCGCCCCGAGCACGATGTACGCGAGCTGGCTGACCGTAGAGTACGCCAGGCGGGCCTTGAGATTGTCTTTGGACAGGGCGACGATACCGGCGATCACCATGGACGCCGCGGCCAGATAGCCCAGCGCCGTCGCTCCCCCCGTCCCGTACAGCACGTCCGTGCCGAAGGTGTACACGGCCACCTTGAGAATCGTGAACACACCCGCCTTCACCACCGCCACGGCGTGCAGCAGCGCGCTCACGGGAGTCGGCGCGACCATGGCGGCCGGCAGCCAACGGTGGACGGGCATCAGAGCGGCTTTCCCGGTGCCCAGGGCGAACAGCGCCAGCAGCACCGCCACGGTGGCGCCGTCGGCCTTGCCCGCAAGGACGCCACCGGGGCGGAACTCGAGGGTGCCGGCCAGCTTCCAGGTCCACAGGATGGCAACCAGGAGCAACCCGATGGACGTCGCCAGCAGAATCCCCAGGTAGACCCGGCCGGCCCGCATGGCCTTTTCCGTCCCATGATGGGTCACCAGCGGATACGTCGAGAGCGTCAGCAGTTCGTAGAACAGGAACAGCGTAAGGAGATTGGCCGCGAACGCCACTCCAATCGCGCCGAGCAGGGCAACGGCGAAGAACGCGTAGTACCGGGTCTGATGCTCCTCCTGGCGCGCCCGCATGTACCCAATGGAGTACAACGACGTCACGATCCACAGTCCGGACGCCACCAACGCGAACAGCAGGCCGAGCGGCTCGACCTCGAACGCCAGGGGCACGTTGGGGAGCATGGCCCAGAGGGTGATGCCGGGTCGCGCGCCGCTGGTTACGGCCGGCACGAGCCGGATCACCGTGAGCGCGAGTGCCACCGCCGTCGCCAGCGTCATGGCTTCCCGCACGTTGGGACGGGCGCGAAACAGCACGATCAACAGGGCGCCAGCTCCCGGCAGCCCCAGGGCAAGCAGCAGCGCCGTTTCCGGTCTCACCGCGCCACCTGGAGCAGCACCTCGGCGGCGCGCCGGGCGGCGCCGGCGGGTGCGGACGCGAAGATGCCGAAGTACAGCGTCGCGCCGATCAGCACCCACGTCGGGAGGACCATGCCGAGTGGCGCCTCCTGTATCTCTCCGTCAACGCCATCCGGCGGAGCGCGGAAATAGGCCGCCTCAACCACGCGCCACACGTAGGCCACCGCCAGGAGCGAGCTCGCGACCACCAGCGCCACCAGTCCCCAGGCCCCCTGCTCCACCGCGGCGCTGACCAGATACCACTTGGTCACGAACCCCGCGGTTGCCGGCACTCCGATGAGACCCAGGCCGCCGAAGACCCAGGCGGCCGTCGTCACCGGCATCCGGCGCCCGACGCCCCGCAGGTCCTCGAGCTTGGTCGAGCCCACCTGGAACGCCATGCAGCCCACGGCGAGGAACATCCCCGCCTTGGTCAACCCGTGGTTGACCAGATGCACCAGCCCGCCCGTGAGCCCCGTGACGGAGTTGAGGCTCAGGCCGAGTACCATGTAGCCGACGTGGCCGACACTGGAGTACGCCAGCAAGCGCTTGACGTCGCTCTGGAAGATCGCAACCGCCGAGGCGATCACGAAGCCGAGGGTTCCCAGGACCAGCAGGATTTCGCCCAGGGGCAGCCGGTCGAGCGCCAGGCCGGGACCGAACACGCCGAACACCAGCCGCGCCAGAACGTAGATGGCCACCTTGGTCGTCGTGCCGGCCAGGAACGCGCTCACCGCCGACGGCGCGTACGTGTACGCGTCCGGCAGCCAGGCATGCAGCGGGAACATCGCCGCCTTGAGCCCCAACCCTGCCGTGATGAACCCGAAGGCGACGAGCACCGTGCGGAAGGCAGACACCGTCGGCAGCAGCCGGGCCATGTCGGCCATGTTGAGCGTGCCCGTCACCTGGTACAGCAGGCCGACGCCGATCACGTAGAACGTGGCGCCGACAGTCCCGAGCACCAGGTAACGAAAGGCCGCCGTGAGCGCCCGCCGGTTGGGGCCCAGGCTGACCATGACGTACGAGGAAAGCGAAGCGATCTCCAGGAAGACAAACAGATTGAACAGGTCGCCCGTGACGACGATGCCCATGAGGCCCGAGAGGCACAGCAGGTAGATCGCCAGGAACAGGTAGTGCCGCTCTCGAGGGACATCCCGGGCCAGGCTCCGCGGCGCGAAGACCAGCACGACGGTGGCGATGCTGCTCACGAGGACAGCCACCAGCGCACCCAGCGTATCGACACGGTACTCAATGCCCCATGGTACCGCCCACCCACCCAGCAGGTAGCTGAGCGGCCCCTCGCGGCTGGTGCGAATCAGCGCGCGAACGGCCAGGGCGGCCACCGCACCCGTCTCCGTGAGCGCGAGGGCGTAAGCTGCCACGCGGTGGCGGACCAGCAGCACGAGCGGCGCACCCAGGAGCGGGAGGACAACCGGCAGAACAACCAGGTGGTGGTCAATCACTCAGCGTCGTCCAGCGCCTTGAGCTCGTCCTCGTCGATCGTGCCGTAGGCCTCGCGAATCCGCACGACGAACGCGAGGGCCACCGCGGCCGTGGAGATGCCCACCACGATGGCCGTGAGCATCAGCACGCTGGGCAGGGGATGAGAGTAGACAGCGGAGCCATTGAGAATCGGCGCGGTGCCGCCCTGCACCTTGCCCATGGTGAGGTAGAGGAGATAGACGGACGTTTGAAACAGGCTCAGGCCGATGACCTTCTTCACGAAGTTGGTGCGCCAGATGACCATCAGGAAGCCGGTCATCATCAGGAGGATGGTGATCCAGTAGTTGTAGAGCCCCAGGACGCGCGTCATTCGGCGCGCCGCCGCCCGGCAAAGGAGAAGAAGATCGACAGCATCACGGCGGACACGGCGAGACCCACCCCCAGCTCCACCGCGAAGATCCCCCAGTGCTGGCCGTGCTGCGGATGGTGCGGACTGAACACCGCGTAATCCAGGTAGTTCCCGCCAGCCAGCAGGCCCGCGACGCCCGTCCCCCCGTATAGCAGGAGTCCCAGCGCCATGAACACCTCGGCGACTCGGGGCGGCACGACACGGCGGGCCGCCTCGAGACCGAACACCAGGCTGTAGAGGATCATGGCGGCGGCAAAGATGACGCCGGCCTGGAAACCTCCCCCCGCGCCCAGGTCGCCGTGGAATTGCACGTAGAGGGCGAACAGCATGATGTACGGCAGGAGGATCTTCACACCCACGCGAAGGACCGGTGAGCGAGTCACGCGCGGTCCCGCTTTCGGCTCGCCGCGTCCGCCGATTCGTTTCGCTTTGGCCGCCCACGCAGCAGGAGCAGCACGCCGATCCCGGCGGTGAAGATCACCGTCGTCTCACCCAGTGTATCGTAGCCCCGGTAGCTGGCGAGCACCGCCGTCACGGCGTTGGGCACGTCGAACTCGCCAGGCATGCGTTCCAGGTAGCTCGGCGACGGATAGCGCTGGACCGGCGCCCCGGGATCGCCGTAGAACGGCATGTCGAGCGTGCCGTACACGAGCGCCGCGCCGGTCAGCGCGACCAGCAGCAGCGGGACCAGGGGACGCTGCCTGGGAGCCTTGGCCTCGCGTCCGGTCAGGGCCAGCGTCCCCAACATGAGCACGGTGGACAGGCCGGCCCCCACCGACGCTTCGGTGAACGCAACGTCGGGCGCGTCCAGCAGGAGCATCCAGCTCGCTCCGAGCAGGCTATACGCGCCCGTGAGCATCACGGCGGCGAACAGTGATCGCATGCGCACGATGATGATCGCCGTGCACGCGAGGAGCGTGAGCAGCGGCAGGACGATCCACTCTTCCCCGAGCGCCGGCTGCCAGGTCATGGCACGCCGGCCTTTCCCGGGTCGTCGGACACGAATGGCTCCACGCCATCCGCCAGCGCGGCCTTGGCCAGCGCGTGCGCCGTGGTGGGACTCGTGATCAGGAGAAACACGAGGATCAGGAGAAGCTTCGCTCCGACCAGGGACACACCGGCCTGGAACCCGAGTCCCAGCAGGATCAGTCCGGCCCCCATCGTGTCGGTAATCCCGCCGCCGTGCATCCGGGCGTAGAAGTCCGGCAAGCGCAACAAGCCGATCCCACCCGTGATGGCAAACGCCGAGCCCAGCAACAAGCAGCCCCAGCTCAGCAGATCCCACACGAGTTGCAGGGTCATTCGCCGGACGGCTCCACCTCGGCACCCCCGAAGTGCCCGACCTTCAGGAACCGTAGCACGGCGATGACGCCGATGAAGTTCATCAGGGCATAGAGCAGCGCGAGATCGAGGAAATCCGGCCGCTCGGTGAGAAACCCGATGACCGCAATGAGCAGCACGGTCTTGGTGCCGATCATGTTCAGCGCGAGGATGCGATCGAACACGGTCGGCCCCAGGGCCGCGCGCGCCAGCGCCAGCGCGAGCGTGACGAGCACGGCGACCATCGTCATTGCGAACATCACGACCCCTGCTCCACCCAGACCACCCGGCGGTTCATCTCGCCGGCGAGCACATCGTTCCCTGCCTCGGCGGTGAGGGCGTGGACCACGATGGTCTCGCCGTCCACATCCACGGAGACCGTGCCCGGCGTGAGCGTAATGGAGTTGGCGAACAGGGCCCGGCCGACCGCGCTCTGCTGCCGCGCGTGCACACGAATCAGTCGCGGTGCCACGGGCAGCCGCGGATTGAGTATCCGCCGTGCCACGTCAATGTTGGCCTTGACGATCTGCAACAGGAGCCAGGGGAGGTACCGCGCGGCGCGACCGGCGAGGGCGAAGGGAACGCCCTCGTCATCCAGGATTCGCATTCGCGCGGCGAGCGCCACCGCGACGATACAGGAGAGGGCTCCCAGGCTGAGCAGCAACGCTTCGAGATGGCCCGACCAGAGCAGCCAGATGCCAGCGAAGACGACGGTGAGCGCGATCGCGTGTCGCATGCTGCCACGTCAAGCCGGGTGAACGTGCCGGGCCCGGGGGTTGAGCTCGTTGGAGGGTTGGTTCTGTCTGGCGGCGAAGAGTACCCGGAGGTCCACAGCGGGTAAAGTGGCCCCGCCCACGACTGGCGATCGCCCGGGCGGTCAGGACGGCGCGGGGAACTTCCCTTCCCCCTTGAGCCGCTGCTCGAGCTCGGCGCGGCGGCGGTCGTAGCGCCGGTCCTTGGAGTCGAGCCGCGCGGCCTCGAACCCGATCCGCACCATCAGCTCGCGCCGCTCGACCCGGAACCGCTCGACACGCGCGCGCAGATCAGCCGACAGGAAGGACAGAAGGATCAGGCAGTCGTCGAGCAGCTCTTCACCGTAGGTCGTGCGATCGCCGGGACGGCTTCCGTCATCCGTAGCCGCAATGGCAGCGGCCACGTGCAGGGCCTCCTCGTCCGGCAGCACCAGGGAAAACGCGCGCCGGTATTCCTCCAGGGTGAACGCCCCCCTGGGCTCCGGAACCAGCGAAGACGTCTCGAGCTCGTCGCGCCTGATGTCGTTCATGGGTCTCGCAATTGGCAACCATGGCGAGAACGGCCGATTAACGCAACGGTCTGGCCCTCCGGAGACCCCGCCGCCCGGTCTTCCATTGAAACCGGGCCAGGGGAACCTGCGCGCGAGCGTCGAACCGGACACCTTCCGCCTCGAGCCGCAGCCGCTGCTCCAGCTCGGCACCCGGAGTGGCCCGCCGGCTCACGCCACCCCGAGCGTTCACGACGCGATGCCACGGAACCGGGCTTCCGTCCGTCAGGGCGTGCAAGGCATAGCCCACCTGCCGCGCGTGCCCCGGGATCCCGGCCAACCGCGCCACTTGCCCGTAGGTCGCCACGCGGCCGCGCGGGATGCGGCGGATGATGGAGTAGATGCGGGCGTAGGAGATCGACCTCCGCTTGCGCGCGCTCACGCGGGCGCCGTCGCGGACGGAGGCCGCACGCCTTGCTGCTGATCAGTAATGTCCATGACTTAACGTCCAGACGCTTATTGTGGATTGTCCCATGCCCGTCAAAACCGTTGGCGCCGCACACTTCAAGCAGCACTGCCTGGCCCTCCTGGACAGCGTTGGGCCCGAGGGCATTGTGATCACCAAACACGGCAAGCCGGTCGCCAAGCTCGTACCCGTGGGCGGCGATCCGGACGCGCTCATCGGATCGCTCAAGGGGAAGCTGCGCATCACGCGCCGCTGGTTACTCGCGACCGGCGGCTGCGCCGCTCCCGGCGCATCCCTATCGCCGCACCCTGACGGCAGTAGCTCCCCGGCACTCCGTCGCGAGCGCGCGCGCCAGATCCCCGTTCTGCTCCACCGAGACCGCGTCCAGGCCGAGCCATTCCGCCATCGTCCCTAGTTCTCGTGCCAGCGCTTCGGCCACCTCCCCGCGATCGATTCCTTTTTCTCCATAGGCGGCCAGCACCACGAGCCGACGAGCCTCGCGGTCCGCTTTGAGATCCACCCGCGCCACCAGCCGATCGCCCAGCAAGAACGGCAGCACGTAGTAGCCCCACCGCCGCCGCGGCGCCGGGACGAAGATCTCCAGGCGATACGCGAAGCCGAACAGCCGCTCGACACGATCGCGCGTCCAGATGAGGGGATCGAACGGGGAGATCAGGCTCGCGGCTTCGATGCGCGCGGGTGAGGTCGCCCCGGCAGGCACGTATGCCGGTTCCCTCCACCCCTCCACTCGTACCTCGCGGAGCCGCCCGCCTTCCACCAGTTCCGCAACGCGGGGCCGCGCGTCGCGCGGGGACATACGGTAGTAGTCGGCCAGATCACGCACCGTGGCGACGCCGTGCGCCCGGGCCGCCCCAAGCAGGAGCGCGCGTCGTGCCTCGTCGTGATCCACCTCGCGCTCGTGTAGCTCGGCGGGGATTACGCGCGTGGCCAGATCGTACACGCGCGCCAGGTCCGCGCGGCGCTCGGTCACCGCCAGCTCACCGCGGCCGAACAGCGTCTCGAGCACCACGCGGGGCACGGTGCCCAGCCACCCGGCCATGGGGTCGTTCTTGCGGATGTACGATGCGATGCGGCGGGGCTTGCCGTCCGGCTCCTTCAGCGCGTCCGCCGCCAGCGGACCCCGCGTCTTCACCTGCTTCCGCACCCAGCGCACGTAATCGGCGTGTTGGGCGAGGAGTTTCTCGAACCCCCAGGGCCGCACGCGGTAGCGCGCCATCCGGTGGCGCAAGAGCGGCCAGGTCTCCATAGGGATGATGGATGCTTCATGCGCCCACTGCTCCGTGAACGCGCGGCGGCGGTACACCAGGTCATTCAACAGCGACCGATCGTAGGGGCCGAGGCGGGAGAACGGAACCTGATACTGTGCGGGCACGAGCACGTTCACGTAGTCCAATTGGACGACGCCGAGCTGCCGGAGGACGCTGGCCACGTCGCGGCCGGTGACCGCGCGCGCGGGCCGAGGGCGATCGAACCCCTGGGCCGCGAGCGCGAGGCGGCGGGCGTCAGAAAGGGAAAGCCTGGTGAGCGCAGCGATCGGATCAAGCTAGACTGCAGCGGACGCGACGCAAGCGGCCGCTACCGCCGTTTCTCGTGTCGCCTTGTACAACGGGGCCATGGCGTGGGATGAAAGTGCCAGGGCTGGCGCCGAAAGCGGTCCCGCCCCGCACGCTGGTGGCGCACGGAGCGGGAGGGTGAGGGTGCATGGTTGATCGCGCTGATCCGACCGCAGCGCGCGTTCGCGGTCGGATCATCGCGGGTGGTCATAGCACGGCGCGAACGACATTGCTGGCCGGACCTTCCCCGGCCTTGTTCACTGCGTTCACCTGGAACTCGAACTCGACGCCGGGCTCCTGGCCGTTGAGCGTGATCTCGCTCTCGACGGCGATGCCGACGTCCACCCAGTCCGTGACGCCGGGCCTGCGGCGCTGCACCTTGTAAGCCGCAGGCTGCCCGCCCTCACCGGGTTCCTTCCAATCGAGGAACACCCACCCGTTGCCCTCGCGCAGCACCTCCAGGGTGCGCACCTGGCCGGGAATGCCGGTGGGTGTGCGGTTCTTGGGAGCGCCCCAGCCCAGGAGCTCAAGCTTCCCGCGGTCGAACCGCGTGGTGCTTTCCGCGTACCGCAGGTCGGCCTTCATCATGTCCACCAGGGTGACGATGGCTTCGTCCTTGGCCGCGGTGGCTTGCTTGGCTTGAGCGCTCGCTCTGACCGCCGCATCGTGTGCGGCGGCCACGGCAGCGAGCGCCGCGTTGAGGTCGTCCGGGCCGTGCGGGGCGCCTGGAAGAGCTCCGGGTGCACCGCAAGGCCGGTGGCGATGTCGTGCGCGAGGGCGACGATGTCGGCCTCGCGGAGAGCAAAGGTAGCCATGATTGTCGGTATCACTCCTGTTCAGGTTCGTGTGTGTGCGTTCCCGCCCGATGTGGCGGGAACTGCATGGGTCGTTGCACGGGGACTTCGGCCGCGGGCGGAGGCGGACGCCCTCGGACCTGGGGAGAAGAGCGTGAGCGCTGAGCCAGAGCGAGCGCGGCCCGAGCCGCCCGGGACCTGCCCCGAGCGGCGACGGAGGAGGCCTGATCCGGCCTGGATCGGCTCCAACACGCTTGCCCCGAGGCTTGAGATACGACGGATGAGGCCCGATTGGGCCCCGATGAGCCGCCAACCGACCGCCTTGAGGCCTCACCTGTTCCGGATGAGGCCCGACTCGCGACGGATGAGACCTGAGGCAAGGCGGACAAGGCCTGATCTGAGGCGCATGAGGCCTGATCCGAGGCAGAGAAGGCGCGCCTCATGGTGGCTAACCCCTTCCTGGACAGGTGGTTACGCAGTTGGTCCCGGCGCATGCTACTCCCTGACGTTCGCGTTGGTCGGTCCCGAGCAGCCGGTGCGTGCGCGATCCGGCTGTGAGGGCCCTCTATTCCTGACTACAACGCGACTCGTAAGAAATTGCAGCGATGGGATAACTGCTTGGGGGGAAACGAATTACAGAGGAGCCCGTTTCACTTAGGCGATCGGCCCGGCCTGGGGCAGTCTCAGTTCAGGC
Source organism: Gemmatimonadota bacterium (assembly GCA_016199245.1). Lineage (GTDB taxonomy): Bacteria > Gemmatimonadota > Gemmatimonadetes > Gemmatimonadales > GWC2-71-9 > JACQHC01. The sequence goes on from JACQHC010000135.1 coordinate 9,077, forward strand.
GGCTGGAGAGAGTCGGTCAGGTTGTTGTCGCTGCCAGACGTCTCCGCAGGGCGTCGTACATGTGGCCGAGTGTAGCTCGCAACTCTTTCCGGGCGCGATGAATGTGCGAGCCCACGGTTCCCTCGGGGATTCCCAGGACGTCGGCGATGTAGTCGTATGACCGGCCTTCGATGTCTCGCAGGATGATGCACTGCCGGGCCGCCTCTTTGAGCCGCGCGAGGGCTTGCTCGAGCTCAGCGCGTGTGCTCGCGGGCAGCGGCGTCGGGTCGGAGTGGATGTGGATGGCCAGCGGGTTCCCCGCTGCCGCCATCTGCCGCGCCCAGCGAGGATCGGGCGTGACTTCCATCCCCACGGTGTCGAGCCGTTTGCGCTTGAAGCGGCGCCCGCGCTTGACGTGGTTGACGGTGGCGTTCTTCGCGATCTTGAGAATCCACGGCGAGAACTTGAATTCGGGGCGGTAGGTGCCGAGCCCGATGAACATGTTGACGAACGTGTCCTGCGTCAGCTCTTCCGCCAGGTCACGCTCGCCCACCATGCGGAGGATGAGGTTATAGACAGGACCCCGGTAGCGGCGGTGCAGCTCGCGATACGCCTCTTCGCTGCCCTCGCGGGCCTGGGCTACCAGTTCCTGGTCGGATGCGTTGGAGAGATCGGGAGAGGGGGTCACGATCGCTCACTACGGAGGGCGGTTGCCGGGGGTTTCCGGCGGCAGTCTCCGTGGCGCGAGGCGGAGTTGGCGGGTCGAGTGCGCGGCCCGGGTTTGAGGAGTGATTCTGCCTGGAGTTTCGCGAATGTCCACGGTTCCGGGCGGGGTGATACACACTGCAAGCGATGTCCCAACTTAGGCTGCGAGGCTAGCCGTGTTTGCTGGGGCCAGCGGCGCAGTCGCGGAGGGCGTAAGGCCTTGACGTTCAGGCGGGTAGGGGCCTCTTTTTCGTTCGACGCGTATTGGCATAGGTTGCTGCGGTAGCAGGTTGGTGGCCCAGTTCACCGCAGCTCAATTGAGTGTTAGGCGGCCCCGAGCCACCGGAGGCCTGAAGATGCTCCGCGATGTGCTTGTACTCCTCTTCGTCGGCGCCCCAACCGGACTTCTGACCGCCTGCGGAGAGACC
>JACQHC010000137.1 GCA_016199245.1 Gemmatimonadota bacterium
CGCGCGTGTTGTCGTGCACGGCGGTGAACACGAGGACCGTTCCCTTCGGTAACAACGGTGCCGCGTGATCGGCGTAGATGTAGTTGTTGTGCCAGCGCCACTGGTAGTTGTTGACCGCGGCGCTCTCGGCCCAACAGCGCGACGAATTGGACGCGCTCGACACGGCCACAGCGCTCGCGCAGCTCGCGGATGCGTTCGAGCACGCGTGCGCGAATGCCGCCGTGCTCGACTCCTCGGGGCTCGTCGAGCAACAGCGCACTTCCAGCTGCGCCGGCGTTGATCGGCCTGTTCCAGCAGGCGCTTCAGGAGTTCCTCACGCAGCGAGTCATCGATGCCTTGCTGTCACAGTATTCCCCGAGACGGCCAGACGCGCGGGAGTTTGCGTTTGCGCATCGGCCGGGTTCGAATCCCGGCGCGCGGGCTTCGGCCATCTGCTCTCGAGTTTCAGGTCCGCTGCTTGGCGGCCGTGGAGAGCGAAGCAGCGAGGTCGAAGACGGCCACAAGCCCGCCCGTTTCCGATCCGGGCTCGACAGCGACAAACCGTGTCCCCGTCGGGTCCACGTCGTAGTTGGCATGGTTACCAGCCGCTCCGACGCGCAGACCGTCGATCAGCACAGCGCGGCGCACTACCACCGGCATGGGCAGCATCTGAAGCGTCGCCTCGATGAGCCGGGTGGTTCCACCCTCGCGCTGGAGATAGTAGAGGGCCTCCCGGCGCTTGTCCCAAACCGGCCCCTCACCGCCGGCGTTGGACACCTGAAGTCGTCCTGCACCTCCCCGGAGCGCCCGGACGTAGATCTCGCCGCGTCCCGTCTCGTCGCTCCGGTAGGCGAGCCAGTGTCCGTCGGCGGAGACCGCGGGCGAGTGTTCGTCGTAGTCCGATCCCACCAATCGTGTCGGACCACCTCCGTCCGTCGGCAGGAGCCAGAGATCGCTCCGCCCGCTTGAATCCCGCACGCCCGCCACGTAGCCGCTGCCGTCCGGCAGCCACGTGCCGGGGTGCACGATGTCGAGCGGAACGCCGCCCACGAGCGCCGGTGGAAGGGGACGAGCGTCACCACTGCCGTCCGCCGAGGCGTTTTTCAGCGGATTCCCCTCGGTACCGAAGCTCAAGAACGTCACCGCCTTCCCGTCCGGCGTCCACACCGGATCGTGGCCGTCGCCCACACGAGTGACGCGGGAGAGCGCCTCGCTCTGGCGACCCAGGATCCAAACGTCTCGTGCCTCCCCGGCACGCTGGTCCAGGACGACGGCCGCACCGTTGGGGGAGTAGCGTGGGTGGTGCCACGAGCCAGCCTCCGATAGAAGGCGACTGCTCCTGCCACCCCTATCCAGTTCAACCAGGTGGGCCAAGAACAACACGCGCTGGTAGATCACCAGGCCCGGCGCGACGGCAAGGCTCGCCACGCCGAACCGGTCAACCGCTACTCGATCGGGCAGCGGCACGGGCTCACCCGTCAAGGCCCCCCGCCCGACGTCGAATGGGACGGCCATCAAGGTCCCATCCGCTAGCACGTACAGCAGGTGCCCGTCGACGTAGCGCGGCGTCGTTGCGCCGCCCGTCACCAGCGTGCGGGGTTGCTTCGACGCGAGGGACACTGCGCCGATGGATGCTTGCTCCACGTTCCCTCGTGGGATCTCCGCGAACAGGACCGTGCGCCCATCGGGCAGCACGGAAGGCGAAAGATGGTGCACCCCGGGATCCGGTCGGGTCAGCGTGTCGGGGGCGGAGCCATCCGGGCGCACGACGATGAGCCCGCCGCCGCGATCCGTGTAGACGATCCGGCCATCCGGCGTCCACGCAGGGGTTACCGCTTCAAGCCCCAGCAGCGTCGCCCCCCGCACCCGTGCCGCGCCGCCGCCGGAAAACGGGACCACGAAGATCTGGCCTTCCCGCAGGAAGCCGACGCGGGAACCATCAGGCGAGATGAACGGGGCCGTTCCGCCCTCCGTGCCGGGAATCGGCACGCCCTCGAGCGAAGCGACCGGACGCGCGAAGATGGCCGTCTGCGATCCGTCCTGCGCAACGTAGAGCATGAGCGAGCCATCGGAAGACAGCGTGGGAACCGAGGGCAGCTCGATCACCGCGCGCCGCGTGGCCTCGCGTCTGGCTGGTGTCGTAGGGCGCAGCCAACCCCACAGCGCCGCGATCGTGGCGACGGCGGCCACGCCCCCGAGCGTCCACGCGGCCCCGGTCGGGGCCACGCGTGCCGTGGCAATGCGGCGCGACACCCCGCCCACGCGCACCGACCCAGCCGCCAGCGCCTCTGCGAACGCCGCCCCGCTGGTGAAGCGGTCCGCTGGGAGCTTCTCAAGCGCCGTCATCACTGCCACTTCCACGTGGGGTGGCACCGTCCGGCGAAGCTGCGCGATCGGATGGGGATCGTCGGTCAGCAGCTTCGCGACGATGGCCTGCGCCGTGGGCCCGGTGAAGGGCGGTTCCCCCACCAGCATCTCGTACAACGTGACGCCCAGCGCGTACACGTCGCTCCTGGCCGTGATCTCACGCTCCCCCATCGCCTGTTCGGGGCTCATGTAGTGCGGCGTGCCGAGCGACATGCCTGTCTCGGTCAAGCGCGCCCCGCCAGCACTGCTCACCGCCAGCGCGATCCCGAAGTCCGCTACCAGCGCCTGCCCGTCGTGCAGCAGGATGTTCTCCGGCTTGATGTCGCGGTGGATCACCCCGCGGCGATGCGCGTAGTCCAGCGCCGCGGCCACTTCGGTGGCGATGCGTACGGCGTCCGCCACCGGGAGTTGCTTCTCGCGCGTCAGCCGCTCGCGCACCGACTCGCCCTCAACGTAGGGCATGACGTAGAACAGGAATCCCTCGGCCTCGCCCGAGTCGTGGAGCGGGAGGATGTGAGGATGCTGGAGGTTGGCGGTGACCTTGATCTCGCCCAGGAACCGCTCGGCGCCGACCACGGCGGCGAGCTCGGGCTTCAGGACCTTGACGGCCACCTGGCGGTCGTGCTTGAGGTCGCGCGCCAGGTATACCGTGGCCATCCCGCCCGCACCGAGCTCGCGCTCGATGGAGTAGCGGTCCGCAAGAGCAGACTTCAGCCGGTCAGCCTGGGGATCGGCCAAACGACAGGTTCGGAAGAGGGACGTCTAGCTTACGGGTCAGATTACGCCGCGGCCAGGGGCGGTCGGCCCGCTAGATCACCCGCCACCACGGCGCCGCCAGGACCGCTCGCCGGAGCGATGCCGGGGCGATGCCGGGGCGAGAACCCGGTAACTGGCCGGGCAGCTTGTGACTTGCTCGGCCCATAGGCCTCGCGGAGCGCGAGGGCGTCCGCTCGGTCGCACGCCACGATGCTCGTTTCTCAGCCTTCTACGGACTGCGCTGCGCCGACACCCTCGCTTTGCGTTCGGCGACCAGCCGCTCGAACTCCTCCGGCTCGAGGTACGTCACGTCCACCCACGCGTGCGC
>JACQHC010000139.1 GCA_016199245.1 Gemmatimonadota bacterium
GCCACCAGCCTGTGGCCGCTGAGGGGCTTCCTGGCCCGCGCGGCGCGCTCGGCCGATCGGACCGTGGCCATTTCCCGCTACACCGCGGACCAGGTTCGACGGCTCGGCGCCCGGGACGTGCCCGTCATCCCATACACCATCGGCGTGTCCGCCGATCCGCTCGAGCGTCCTCTGACTCACGCCGGCCCGTTCACGGTGTTGTTCGTGGGCCGGCTCGTGGAACGGAAGGGCGTGCACGTGCTGCTCGAAGCCCTCCGGTGCGTGCCGACCGACGTACCGGTCCGCGCGGTGATCGTGGGCGACGGCGCCGAGCTCGAAGCCCTGCGCGCGCTCGCGAATCGCCTTGGTGTCACCGACCGGGTGACCTTCACCGGTCGCGTCCCGTGGGAGGAGCTGCGTCGCGCATACCGGGATGCGGATGTCTGCGTGCTGCCGGCGGTCGTGGATCGCCGCGGAGATACCGAGGGCCTCGGTGTGGTCCTCCTGGAAGCCATGCATCATCGCGTTCCGGTGATTGGCAGCGACCTCGGAGGCATTCCGGACGTCATCGAAGACAGGGTCTCCGGGGTGCTCGTGCCCCCTGGCGATCCGGCTGCGCTCGCCGCCGCAATCGCCGGGCTGGCGCGCGACCCTGCCCTGGCACGCCGATTGGGCGACGCGGGTTACCGGCGCGCTACCGACGAGTTCAGCTGGCCGGCCATCGTCTCGCGTTGGGCCCGCGTGTACGAGGCCCTCGAGGCGCCTGGGCCAGATCAGGCCCGCCGCAACACGAACACGAACTGATACTGCAGCGGGAGGGGAATCAGGCGCCACGCGAGCCGAACGAGGCTCCGCACCACCGGCACGCGCACCTTCTCGGCATGCCAGAGGTCCGGGAGTGTTCGCAGCAGCGCGAAGCCGTGCCCGGTGAAAAGCCGCGACCACTCTCCGAGCGACAGCAGCCGCTCCTGGACGTCCTGCTGCGCCGTGCCCTTTCGCCCCAGCAGCCACCAGCCCGCAAAGTGCCGATTGGGAACCATGATGGCGCAGCGCGCGCCCGCCCTGGTGACCCGCCGCATCTCGCGCAGGCCCTGCTCCATATCCAGGAAGTGCTCGAGCGATCCGAGGCACGTGAGGCAGTCAAACGCCGCGTCACGGAACGGGAGATGTTCTCCGTTGCTCACGGCCAGCCCGGCGTTCCGCGCCACGCCACGCGCGAGGTGAACGGCCTCGTCGGACAGATCGACCCCGTACGCCTTCACGCCGCGGGCAGCGGCCGCTTCCAGGAGAAAGCCGGCGCCGCAGCTCACGTCGAGCAGCCGGTCACCTGGCCGAAGGTCGAGCAGGTCGAGAATCCGCTGGTAGGCTTCCCGGGGCCGCATGCTCCCGAGCCCCTTGGTGGCGTACAGCTGGTTGTACCATGCCTTGACCGCTTCGCCGCTCGGCATCCGCCGATCACCGCTCGAGCCGCTCGACCGCCCGCGCCAGCCGTTCCACTGCCCTGCCGAGGGTCCGCAGCTCCTCACGCTGACCGGCCAGCATTTCCCCGACGAACCCGAACCCGAACAGCGCGATGCCCGATATCACCAGCACCATGACCAGATCCAGCAGGGGGCGGAACCCGATCCCCAACCCGAACCGGAGCACCAGCGCTGCGGCGCCGACCGCGAAACCCAGGGCAAACAGCAGGCCGCCCAGGACACCGAAGAACAACATGGGTTTGCGCCCGAACCGAAGCTGGAACCACACCGAGAGAAGGTCCAGCACGCCGACCGGGATGCGGCCGACGCCGAACTTGGACTTTCCTGCCCTGCGCGGCAGCAGCGTGACCGGCCGTTGAGTGACGCGATAGCCATCGGCCGCCGCGACGACGACCATGTAGCGGTGCCAGTCCGGGCGCCACGGCACGACGTCCATCACGTCCCGCCGGTACGCCTTCACGGCGTTGAGGTCCGTCACGCGTACCCCGAACAGCAAGCGGCACAGGCGATTGTAGACTCCGGACACGAACGCTTTCGGGTAGTTCCCCTGCTTGACCCCCGTGACGATATCGGCCTCCCCGGCGCGGATCGGCTCCACCAGTTGCGGGATTTCCGAGGGGAGGAACTGCAGGTCGGCGGGATAGAACACGCAGATCCGCCCCCGGGCCGCCTCCCCGCCGGACTTCAAGGCGTCGGCGATGCCGAGCCGGGCACGATGTGTCACCACGCGCAAGAACACGTACTCAGCCGCGAGCTGCTCCAGCACCGGACCGGTGTCATCCTCGCTGCCGTCGTTCACCACGATCAATTCGCACGGGTAGGGCGTGCCGCGCAGCGCCTCCGCGCATTGCTTCACGAACTCGGGGAGGTTCTCCGCTTCGTCCTTGGCGGGAACCAGCACGCTCACGTCCACCGGACCGTGCGGGCCGGCGAGGCTCACACGCGTCTCCGCATGCGCGCGGACAGCACGCCCAGCTGGTCGCGGTACTTGGCCACCGTGCGGCGCGCGATCTGGATACCCCGCGCCTTGAGCGCGGCCACGATCTCGGAATCCGTCAACGGGCGGGCCGAACTCTCGTCGGTCACGAGCTTCTGGATCAGCGCCTTCACGGCCCGCGCGCTCGCGTCCTCGCCGGTCGTCGTCTCGAGGCTGGACGAGAAAAAGAACTTGAGTGGCAGCACGCCGCGCGGCGTTTGGGCGTACTTCTGGCTCGTTACGCGGCTCACAGTGGACTCGTGCATCTCGATGACCTCGGCCACCTCCCGCAGCGTGAGCGGCCTGAGGTACTCCACTCCCTTCTCGAAGAACTCGCGCTGCCGATCCACGATGAAGTTCATGACCTTGAGCATGGTCTGCCGCCGCTGCTCGATGGCCTGAATCAGCCATGTGGCGTTGTTCAGCTTCTCGGTCACGAACTCGCGGTTCTCGCCCACGAACTGCTTCTTGTCGGCCGCGAGGTCGCGGTACACTCGGCTCAAGCGGAGCCGGGGCACGCCGCCGTCATTCAGGAAGACGCGGTACTCCCCGTCGATCTTCTCGACGATCAGGTCCGGCGTCACGTACGCCTCGTCCGCCGGTGCGAATCGGAGCCCGGGTTTGGGATCGAGGTGCGCCAGGCCGTCCGCGGCATCCTGGATCGCCTTGGGCGGAAGGCCGTAGCGCTTCGCCAGCTCGCCCCATCGATGGGCGATCAAATCGTCAAACGCCTCGTCCACCAGCCGGAACGTCAAGCTGTCCTTCGCGCCGCCGTTCTCGCGCAGCTGGACCAACAAGCACTCGCGCAGGTTCCGGGCTCCGACGCCCGGAGGATCCAGTTGTTGAATGACGCCGAGGAGCTCCTCCGCCTCGGCAACCGTGAACGGCGCCACGGTATCGACCTCGCCCTCGCCCTCGTCGTCTCCCCCGCGTTCCCGCCGATAGCCCTCGAGCGCCTGGTTCGCTCCCCCGACGATCTCCTCCAGGGTCTCCTGGACGTATCCGTCCTCCCCGATGCTGCCCAGGAATTCCTCCGCGAGAAAGCGCTGGCGCGGCGTGAGTTCCTGGAGCTGGAGCTGCTCTCGGAGGTGATCGATCAGGTTGCGCCGGTCGACCGGAACGTGCTCGAAGTACTCCCGCTGCTCATACTGGCCACGCGTGGCGCCCACCTGAAAGCCATCCAGCAGGATGTCTTCCCAATTGATGTCGTCCGCGGCTTCGCTGGCTTCCGCCTTGGCGCGCTCGGCCTCCGCCGCCGGCGTCTCCGGCTCGGTCTCCTCCGGCTCGATCAGCTCGAGGAACGGGTTGACGAGCAGCTCCTCCTTGAGATGTTGCTGCAGTTCCTGCTGCGGCATGTACAGCAAGTCCATCGCCTGGTAGAGCCGCGGGTTCATCCGCAGCTCCTGCCGCATCGTCTGGTGCTGTTGCAGCCCGGTCTTCATGCGGCCGCCGAGAGGCGCGAGCGGAGACGGGCGGTGAGCGTGGGTCCGAGATACAGGTCGGCCACGCGGTCGTCGAACACGAGATCGCGCACCGTGCCCGCTACCTGGATGCGGCCCTCGAACACGATGTAGGCCCGGTCCACGATGTCGAGCGTCTGCTCCACATTGTGGTCCGTGATCAGCACACCGATGCCGCGCCGCCGCAGGCCCGCGACGATCGTCTGAATGTCGTGCACGGCGATCGGATCCACGCCCGTGAACGGCTCGTCGAGCAGCATGAACTTGGGCGACGTCACGAGCGCGCGCGTGATCTCGAGGCGACGTCGCTCGCCGCCGGACAGGTTATAGGCCGGGGCCGACCGCAGGTGCTTGATGGAGAGCTCGTCCAGCAAGCGCTCGAGCCGGCCGGCGCGCTCGGGCTCCGGCAGGCGCTGCGTCTCGAGGATCGCCATCACGTTCTGCTCGACGGTGAGCTTGCGGAATACCGACGGTTCTTGCGCGAGATATCCGATGCCGCGACGCGCCCGCTGATACATGGGCAGCGACGACAGGTCGTCGCCGTCCAGGAAGATCCGCCCGGCGTCCGGCCGGATCAGCCCGACGATCATGTAGAACGTTGTCGTCTTCCCCGCCCCGTTGGGACCCAGCAGTCCCA
>JACQHC010000146.1 GCA_016199245.1 Gemmatimonadota bacterium
AGCTTGATCTCGCGCAGGAACCGCTCGGGGCCCAGGCTGACCGCGAGCTCGGGCCGCAGGACCTTCAGCGCGACGGGCCGGTCGTGCTTCCGGTCACGGGCGAGATACACAATTGCCATGCCCCCGCGGCCGAGCTCCCGCTCGACCGTGTAACGGTCGGGGAGGACGGCTTGGAGCCGCTCCATCAATTCAGCCATAGGACCCGTGCCTCGGCGCTAATATGCCCCTCCGAGCGTGACTTTGCCTGCTACTACTCGCAGGCGTCGCGGCTTTGGGTCGGGTCCATCGTGTCGATGCCGAAGCCTCGTCGCCCTGGGGGAATCCACCGCCCTCTCCCGTCGACCGTCTCGCGGAAAGCGCTGGCAAGGACGGCCTGGTCGCGCTGTTCTCGTCGCACTGTCTGGGGTAAGATGCATGCTGGTCGCGGGCCTGGAGACCAGGTGCGAGACGACAGATCTGGTCGGTAGCGGTCGCGAGCGCTGTGGCGTGCGCGAGAACGAGCGGAGACGACCGCGGAAGCGTCGTGGGGCGAACGGCCAATCCTGTGGATCGCGGCCTCACCGAGGCCGATTTTCCGCGCGTCCAACGGCTGGGCGACGGCGTGTACACCTACGAGGCCCTGCGCACGGCCGGCGACGAGCGCTTCACCACGGTGAGCATGTTCGTTGTCACGTCGGCCGGCGTGCTCGTGGCGGACGGCCAGGGCAGCCCCGAGGAGACCCAACGCCTGGCGGACAAGATCGCCGACATCACCGACCGGCCCGTTACGCACGTCGTGATCTGTTCGGATCACGGCGATCACACCGCCGGCAACGTGTCGTTCCCACGAGGCGTAGCATTCCTGGCGCATCCGACCTCCGCGGCGACTCTGGCCGCGAGCGCCGCGCAACCCGACCGCGCCCCCGACGCACCGCCCGTCATCCTGCCGACGGAGCTGGTCGAGACCGAGAGGGTCCTTCATCTCGGCGGCACCGAGGTCCGCGTGTTGTTCCTGGGGAGAGCGCACACGGGCGGGGACCTCGTGGTGTACCTGCCACGCGAAAGAATCCTCTTCATGAGCGAGGCTTTTCTCCATCGCGTATTCCCCGCGATGCGCAGCGCTTACCCGTCCGAGTGGGTGGCGATGATCGGGAAAGCCCAGGCGATGGATGTTGAGACGTACGTGCCCGGGCACGGCTTCGTGGATTCGCCCGCCGTGTTGAAGGAAGAGCTGGAGACGTACCGGAGGGCGCTGGAGCAGGTCATCGCCGAGGGGCGGCGCCTCCACGCGGCGGGCCTGAGCGTCCAGCAAGCCGTCGCCCAGGCGCGGTTCGGGGAGCTGGAAACGTGGTCCCTGCGCGCGAGTCAGGGCGCGCGCGCGATTCAGCGGGTGTACATGGAGTTGAACGGGGAACTGGCCCCACGCTGAGACGTCACTGTCCTTTACCGCCCCGCCGCCCGCCGTCCCACCACCAGCGCCTCGGGCTGCGTGACGATGATGACGCGGAACCCCTGGGACAGCCGCGCCGCGATGTCATCCACTCCAGCCGTGATCCCGCAGGGGACGCCGAACTCCTTGCACGCGGCCAGCACAGTCTGAATCGCGCGCTCCACAGCCGGCATGTCACCCTTGTAGGCGCGGCGCAGGTCACCGGGTCCCGCGAACACCACGCTCACGCCAGGCGTCGCGACGATCTCCCTCGTCCACGCGATCCCCACGGTATCCTCGATGATCAGCATGGCAACCAGCCGGCCGGTCGGGCTGCCGGGCCAGAGGCTCGGTCCCATGACCCCGACCGCCACCGCTGCGTCGCGCGCGGACTCGACGTGCGGAAACACGATCGAGGACACTCCCGCAGCGAGCCCCTGCCGGACGTGCTCCCCTGCCTCCTCCGCGCCATCCCGGATCGGCGGGATACGCAGCGCGACCGGGTGCGGACCCCGCTCGCCGGATGCCCGCGCCATCGCCTCCATGTACGCCTGCATCGCCGGAATGTCGAACGGACCCGACTCCAGCGAGTAGAACACGAAGTCGGTCTCCGCATTGCGCGCCATGACGGCGCCTTGCTCGGGCGTGTGTGGTCCGGAGAAGATGCCGAACACGGCCTGGCCCTCGGCGAGCAGCCGGACCATGCTGGACGGACTCGACGCGTGAGTCTGCCCGTTCCCGATCGCGGGCGCACTGCTAATCAGCCCTCCACAGAAGAGCGCGACGCCGGCACATCGCACAACACCTAATTCCATCGCAATCCCCTCAGCTGCTCGAGGTTGACATTGCCCCCCGACAGAACAGCTGCAACTCGGGAACCCGCCGGCAGCTGGACCAATCCGTGCAACAGGGCGGCGACCGGCGCAGCCGCGGCGCCCTCGACGACCAGCTTGCACCGCTCCATCACCCAGATCATCGCGTCAAAGATGTCCCGGTCCGGCAGCGCCACGATGTCGTCCACAAAACGCTGTACGACGGAGAAGGTGATCTCGCCTACGCGGCGTACCCGCAACCCGTCAATCACCGTGCGACAGTCGATGGTTTCCAGCTTCCCTGCCCGCACGCTCATCTGCATGGCCGGCCCGTCCGACGACTCGACGCCGATGACGCGGACCCTGGGGTTGTGGCCCTTGACGGCCATCGCGACCCCGGCGATCAGGCCGCCACCGCCGATCGGCACGATCACCGCATCCACGTCGGGCCAGTCCTGCACGATCTCGAGGCCGAGGGTTCCCTGCCCCGCGATGAGTTGCTCGTCGTCGAACGGGTGCACGTAGGTCAGCCCCTCCGTGCGCACCAGCTCCTTGGCCTTCTCGTTGGCCTCATCCCAGATATCGCCATGCAGCACGACCTCGGCGCCATACGCTTTGGTCGCGGCGATCTTCGACGGCGTGGCGTTCTGCGCCATGCATACCACGGCGCGGATGCCGTGGATCTTCGCCGCCAGCGCCACGCCCTGGGCGTGATTGCCGGCGGACGAGCAGACTACGCCGCCCCGTTTCTGCTCCTCCGGCATCAGCGCGAACTTGTTGAGTGGGCCGCGGATCTTGTAGGAGCCGACGCGCTGCAAGAGCTCAGCTTTCAGCCGCGCCTCGAACCCGGTCGCCTCACTGAGCTGGCGCGACGAGAGGAGGGGCGTGTGCTTGATGTGCGGCGCGATCCGGGCGCGCGCCGCCTCGAAGTCCTGGAGCGTCAGCGCGAACAGGGTAGTGACTCAGTCACACGACTGGCACTTGTGGTTGTTTTTCGCTCCCAGACTCTCGAGTAACGTGATCGTCTCCGGGAACGGCTGGACTCGCTGCTGGGGGCCGTTCGCCATGTCCACCGTCGTTTGCCCGCGGCGGCTCACCAGCGTCACGTCGGCGCTCTGCGACACGAGGAAGTTGATCACGTCGTTGTCGCCGCGAGCGGCCGCGTTGTGCACCGCCGTGTAGCCATCGTGGTCCCGGATGTTCACGTCGACCTTCAGCTCGTCCACGAGGTACCGCACAGCGGGCAGCCAGCCGTCGGGCACGTGCCGATGCTGCTGGCCGACGCGTGACGTGCCATAGCCCACGCCGGACGCCGCGTGGAGTGGATGCACGGCAGGGCCTCCGACCGGCACGGGGGGGAGGCCGCTCGGATCTTTCTCCTCGGCCTCGGTGCTGTCGCGGGATCGGTTGGCGGCGCCGGGGAACCGGCCCTCCGCGGGCTTGATCGTCGGGATGTTCGGGTCGGCGCCGTACTTGACCAGCAGACGCATCGCCGCCACGTCGAGCGCGTAGGCCGCGCGCCAGAACGCCGTCGCGCCCGAGTAGTCCACACCCATCCGTCCCGCATTGTACGCTGCGTACCAGATATGCATGGTGAGCCGCGCGTTCGGATCCGCGCCCGCCTTGAGCAGCGCTTCCATCAATTCCAGATACGTGGTCGCCTGTTGCTGCCATGCCGTGGGCTGGGGATACCACGTACGCAACGCCCACTCGCTGTTGAGCGCGGCGAACAGCGGCGTCGCCCCGTCATCGCTGGCAAGCCGAGGATCCGCGCCTCGCCGCAGCAGCTCCATGGCCAGGTCGTAGTTCCCGTTGATCACAGCAATCAACAACGGGCTCGTCTGATCTCCCAGGGCAATCTGATTGATGTCCGCGCCGCCGTCGAGCAGCAGGCGCGCTGCCTCCAGCCGCCCATCTCGCGCGGCGTAATGCAGCGCGGTCAGGCCCCCTTGCTTCCCGACCCAATCCTCGTAGGTGGTAGGTCGCGGACCGGCTGCGGCACGGCGCGTCGAATCCGGCGCCGTCGGGGAATCCGGCTCTTGTTGTGCCCGCGCTGGTCGTTCCCCCTGCCGGGGAGCAGTGGGTGAGTCCGGATCCGGCGGCCGCGCCGCTCGCAGCGCGGACGTGTCCCGCGCCTGGGCTGCCGCCGCGCCCGGGGCCGCCCGGCCACGTCCGCCGCTCTGGGCATCGGACGTGTCAGGCATGGGCCTCACTGCGGCCAGCACGCGCGCCCGCTGGCGCCGCTCCGCGTCGTCCGCGCGAGAACGCTCGACGTAGTCCACGACGGTGCTGGCAGCCGCAAGGTCGGCCTTGGCCCTGAGGAGAACCTTGATCGCATCCAGGCGATTGTTGGCCGTGGCGAACATCAGGGGCGTGCGACCAGCGTAGCCGTCCTTCGCATTGGCATCCGCGCCGCGCTCGAGCAGTGCTCTGATGGCCTCAGGCTGGCCCGCCTCCGCGGCGAAGTGGATGGCGCTGGCTCCCGTAGTCGTGGCCGTGCCCACCCTGGCGCCGCCCTCGAGCAGCGCGCGGACCGCCTCAGCCCGTCCTTCCTTGGCGGCCAGGTGAAGCGGCGTGTAGCCTCCCAACCGAGTGGTCGAAGCCGTACCGGCACCGGCGCTCAGGAGCACGTTCAATATGGTGACATCGCCGCGTTGCGCCGCCCAGTGCAACGCGGTCATGCCATCGCCCTGGGCCGCGTTCACGTCGGCGCCCTGCTTCAGGAGGGTTCGGACCGCCTCGAGATCGCCCCGCCGCGCCGCGTCGGCGACCGGGGAATCGGCCGTCGGCGCCACCCACAACACCGCGCCAACCAAGAAAGCGCCCGCCACATTCAGGTGCTGACCGGTCATGGTACGCCCCTCAGTCCCCTAAGGCGACGTTGGCTATCTTCGCCTTCCGTCAGACCGCAAAGGGTTTGGTACTATCCCCGAAACTCTGCACGTCATCCAGCCCGAGCTTGTGCAGCAGATCCAGCATCAGGTCCGCCATGGAGGTGCCGTCCGGTGCCTTGATGTGCTGGTTCCCCTTCAGCGTCCCGTTGGCGTGGCCGACCAGGAACAGCGGGCAACGCTTGTGGTTGTGCAAGTTCGAGTCACCCATGGGAGAGCCGTAGATCAAGAGCGTCTTCTCCAGCAAGTTGGCGTCTCCCTCCGTGGCGTTCTTCAGCTTCTCGAGGAAGTACGGCACCATGCTCACGTGGTACTCGTTGATCTTGCCGAAATCCAGCACTCGCTTCTCCTGACCGCCGTGGTGGGACGCGGGGTGGAACGCCGCGTTCACGCCGCTCTCCGGGTACACGCGGCCGGAGCCGTCACGACCCAGCTTGAACGAGAACACGCGCGTCGTATCCGACTGGAACGCCAGCGCCTGCAAGTCGAACATGAGCTTGACGTGTTCCTCGAACGAGTCGGGCACACCCGCCGGCGCGCCCGGCAACTCGCGTGGCTCGCCGCTCGTGTTGCGCGCTTCAATCCGTTGAATGCGCCGCTCGATCTCGCGGATCTCGTCGAGGTACTGGTCCAGCCGGTGCCGGTCGCTCGGCCCCACCTGGCGCTTGAGGCTCGCCACCTCGTCCATGAACCAATCGAGGATGCTGCGATCGAGTTGCCGCCGGGCCGCGCGCTCCTCCGCCGACCCCCCCACGCCGAACAGCTGCTCAAACGCCGCCCGCGGGTCGCGGATCATGGGAAGCGGCTCCGTGGGAGACGCCCAGCTGATCGTGTCCGTGTACACACACGCATAGCCGTAGGCGCAGCCGCCCGCCTGATCCACGTTCTCGATGCACAGCTGCATCGATGGGATCGGCGTGTCCTGCCCGAACCGCTGCACGTAGAACTGATCCATCGAGGTCCCAACGAGCACGTCCGAGCCCTCGGTCTGCTTGGGATGCGCCTGGGTCAGGAACGCGGCGCTCGAACGGAAGTGGTCGCCGCCGATCTCCTGTGGGGTGATCGCCTCCGCCGCCCGCACGTCCGTGTTGCTCACGATCGTCAGGTACTCCCGGAACGGCTCGAGCGGCTTCAGGCTCCCGGCGGTGAGATCGAACTCACGTCCCACGGCCGCCGGCGCCCAGAGGTTGCGCTTGGCGCCAAGCTCATTGGCTCCCGCCGCTCCGTGCACCATCTCAATGCAGACCAACCGTGTGGGGCTCGCCACGACCGGCCCCTTCCCCAGCAAGCGAACCGGAACCATCGCGTCCAGCATGGGCAAGCCGAGGACCGCGCTTGCATCGCGCAGGAACGCGCGCCGAGGGATGTACTTGCCGGTGATGAACCTCATCGTGTCACCTCTCCTCGAGTTCCATTGGCATGGTGGTGACCGCCATCTCCGCCCGGTTCATGCGGAACGGCACGCTGGTCACCACGCCCAGGATGAAGGCGGACATCCGGTTGCCGCTCGCCGCGGCGTCAAGCGCGATGGCGCGCACCGTCGGCATATCGTACCACTGGACGCGCCGGCCCAGGCCGTACGCCAACAGGTTGGCGGTGAAGGTCCGGATCAACGGTTCCGGGCGCTTGAGCAGCGCCTGGGTGAGCTCGCCCGGGTTGCTGATCGCCGTGCCATCGTACAATTGGCCGCGCGTGTCGAGCGCCATCCCGTTTTCCTTGATGCGCCACTTGCCGGTGACGTCGAAGTTGTCGAGCGCCAGCCCGATCGGATCCATGAACTGGTGGCAGGCCATGCACACCGGGTTGGCACGGTGCATCTCCATCCGCTCGCGCGTAGTGAGCAACCGGCCTTCCTTCGCGGCGTCCGTGGATTCGAACGCGGGCACGTTCGGCGGGGGCGGCGGCGGCGGTGTCCCGAGCAGCACCTCCATCACCCACTTGCCGCGAAGCACTGGGGACGTCCGGTCCGCGTGCGACGTCAGCGTGAGCACGCTCCCGTGACCGAGGAGCCCCCGCCGGATCGGATCGGGGTACGTGACCCTGCGGAATTCCGTTCCCGTCACGTTGGAAATCCCATAGTGTCGCGCCAGGCGCTCGTTCACGAACGTGTAGTCCGCCGTGAGGAGATCCAGCACGCTCTTGTCTTCGCGCACGAGGTAGTCGAAGAACAACTCCGTCTCGCGCTGCATCGCGGCAGCGAGCGTCTGGTCGAAATACGGATACGAGAGCGCGTCGGGATGGACCTTCTCCAGATCCTGCAGCCGCAGCCACTGCGCGGCGAATCGCGTCGCCAGCGCCGCCGAGCGTGGGTCGGCCAGCATGCGCCGCGCCTGGCCGCTGAGCGTCTCCGGTCGCGACAGCCCCTTCCCGGCCGCGAGCTCGATGAGCTCCTGATCCGGCGGCGTGCCCCACAGGAAGAACGACAGCCGCGATGCCAGGTCGACGTCGCTGATCGGGTAGTCGCTGCCGGAGGCGACCCGCGGCGGCGCCTCCTCCATGCGGAACAGGAAGTGCGGGCTCGCCAGAACGGCTTGGAGCGCGGTGCGGATGCCCGTCTCGAAACCACCCGCCGTTGCGCCGCGGTCGTAGAACCCCATCAGGGCCTTCAGATCGTCGGCGGTCAGGGGCCGCCGGTAGGCCTGCGTGGCCAAGCGGGTGACGATGCTCTCCACGCACGGCCGCGCCTCGGCCGGCGAGGTCGGGCGACAGCTGAAGATCCGCCGCCGGCTGGGCGTGTCGGACACGCCCGTCGCGGAATACGGCCCCACGATCGCGAGGTCCCGGAGATGTGGCAGCGTGGTGACGCCGTACCCCAAACCGATCTGCGTATCGGCGAGCGTGTGATCCACCGGTGTGATCAGGTCGTCCACCACGCCCTCGAACCGGCGGATGAAGGCTGCGGTCACCCGCCGAGGGCCCGCGCGCACGTGAATCGAGTCCGTGGTCACGGTCATACCGTTCGGGTCGGACTCCGTCAGCCACCGGTCGATGTCCATCACGGCAACGCGCTCGCCGTCAATCGAAATCTCGACCTGCTCGTTGAGCGCGGTCCGCCCGTACAGCTCGCCTTCCGGCGCGGAATGGAGCATGACCTGGAACACGTACGATCCGTCGGCCAGGAAATGGTGGACCACGGACACCCCGCCGCGGGTACCAATGGGCGCCCCGTCGACGCGATCGAGTTGCGACGCCGTGCGCGGGACCTTGTACGTGGCCGAAGTAGCGCCGGCGGTCGGATCGCCCACGGCCACGCGGCTGATCTGGGCAGCCGCCCGTAGGTACCCCTCGACCAGCGTGGCGGAGGGCAGCTGGACGTCCGCGATGTTGTCGAAGTTGGCGCTCTTGGTGTCGAGCGGCAGGTATTCGCCCGCATCGATCTCGAGTCCTACCAGGTCGCGAACGGAGGCCCGATACTCTTCCCGATTGAGACGCTGGAACGTCCGCGTGCCGGGGTTCGGACTCGTGGCTGCGGCCGCGTCAATGCGACGCTCGAGCGTCGCCACCAACGCCAGCAGCGTATCGCCCCCCGGCCGTGGGACACCCGGCGGCGGCATCATCCCGGCCCGGAGCTTCCGGATCATCTTCTCGGCCACGTCCGGTTTCTTCTCCGGATTGGTCACGTCGAACCCTACAAGGGAGAGGTTCCCCGTCATGGCCTGGGGGTTGTGGCACAGCACACAGAGGCCCTGCACGACACGGTTCAGCGCTTCTGACGAGACCGTGTCGTCGGGGACACTGTGTACGCGGCGTGCGATCGATGCGAAGCTGGCTGTCAACTCTGGAAGACTGACTGGAGCAACGGACTCCGTTGGACTCGATGCCGGGACGGGACGCGTGTTTCTGGCGGCCACGCCGACAAACAACACAGCAGCGCCCAGCAACGGCAACGTGAGCCTGGTCATGCGTGCCTCACCAACGGAGCCGGGGTCAAGCCAAGGCGGCGACGCGGCCAGGCTGGGAGGCCCCGAATCCGCGCGTCCAACCCATAGGAGGTGCCCGTCTAAGATGCGCTGGACCCTCGTGATACGCCAGCCCAAGGCACCTCTGACTGGGGCCCGGGGCGCGGACGATCTGCCCGCGGGCCTGCCCTCAGTGTGTCAGGCCGTACACGATGTAGTTGATGGCGAGCTTGTAGGCATCGTTCGTGATGTTGACGTGCCACCACCCCTGGTCTGACCACTCCATGTAATCGCCAATGTCGTTGTTGTAGTTGATCACCACCATCAGCCGCCTGGCGGGGTCGTTCCCTTCGTGAATCCCGTAGAACTCGGCCTTGAGGTACGGGTCGTGTGGATAGGACATGTCCAGCGACCCGATCCGGAAGAACGAATCGAACACGGGATGGGAAACATCGAGCCGCTCGATCCGCGCGCCGGGCAACACGCGCAGGATCTGCATTTCGAAGTTGCGCCACTCCCCCCGCATGAAGTCGTCCACGATGAGAAACCCGCCCTTGGCGAGATAGGTCCGCAGGCCCACGATCTCCGAATCGTTCGGCACCCAGTAACCCGGCTCTGACAGGTAGGCCACCGGGTACCGGAGCAACGCTGGATCATCGAGGGTGTGGATGTTGCTGCCCCGCACGTGCGGCCGGAGCGCCGTGACCTCTTCCATCATGGCCATGAGGTGGCGCTCCATGGTGGGGTAGTCGAACTCCCAGCCGCTCCGCCCGTACACGGTGTAGCGGATCCGTGCGAACGTGAATCGCCCGTCGTAGGGCACGTTCGGCTCCAGGCCGGCGAACCGCCAGCCACGGCGCTGCGCTTGTAGCTTGCTGGCACCTGTGGCGAGGGTCGAAAGCAGCAGCGCCAGAGTGGCGATTGCTTTCCGGCTGACGGCCATGGGAGACAATATGGCAGAAACGGCAGTCGATCGCGCGGCAATCGCCCTCCAGTGCCGCACACCGGCGCTTGACAACGCGCGAGACAGGAGCGACTAACGTCCGCCGTTTTCGCTCCGGCCGAAGTTGATGGCGCTCAACTCCATCGATTCGGGGAGGTCGATGCCCGCGGTCCTGCCGTTTGAGGAGATTCGCGCCGCCGACGCTGCGATCGCGGGCGGCAAGGGCGCCAACCTTGGCGAGCTGGCCGCACACGGCTTCCCTGTCCCACCGGGGTTTGTCGTCTCCACTCAAGGCTACGGTCACTTCATCGAAGCCTCGGGCCTCGCGCGTGAGCTGGACGCGCTGAACGGCGCCACGCCCGACGAGTTATCTCGGCGCTGTCCTGCCCTCCAGCGCCGGATCGTCGAGGCGGAGATCCCCACCCTCCTCGCCAATGAGATCCTCGCGGCGCACGGGCGCCTCTTCGGCGGCCGCAGCCCTTCCGTGCTGTGCGCCGTGCGCAGCTCCGCCACCGCGGAGGACCTGGCCGGGGCGAGCTTCGCCGGCCAGCACGGGACGTACTACTACGTCGGCGCCAGCCGGTTGCTCGAGGTGATTCGCCGCTGCTGGGCATCGCTCTGGAGCGTGGAGGCCGCTACCTATCGCGCGACGCGCGGCATTCCTCACGTCTCCGTTCTGATGGCTGTGATCGTGCAAGAAATGATCGAGTCGGATGTCTCCGGTGTGGCCTTCACGGCCAATCCGGTAAGCGGCTCCACGGACGAGATCGTGATTGAGGCGAGCTGGGGGATGGGTGCGGCGTTGGTCGATGGGCGCGTCACGCCGGATCGCTATATCGTCGCCCGTGACGGCCTCCGCCTGCGCGAGCGCCGGATCGCGGAAAAACGCGTGATGGTCGCGCCGCGCGTGTCACGAGAGCGCGATGCACGGCTGGAACGGGTATCCCTCTCGATGCAGCACCGCGACACCCTGGATGACGGGCAGATCACGGCCGTCGCGGAGGCCGCACTCGCGTGCGAGCGGCATTTCAGCGGGGCCCAGGACGTCGAGTGGGCGGTCGCCGGTGGCCGGCTGTACTTGCTCCAGTCTCGCCCCATCACGGCCCTGGGGCCCGCCCTCGCCGAGCGCACTGTGAAGGGCAAGTGGGTCCTGTTCAAGGCCCTGGCCGAGAACTTCACCGATCCCCTGACGCCCCTCACCGCCGATCTCGTATCGAATCCGTCGCCACCGGGCTTGCGGTTCATCAGGGGCCGGCTCTACATGAGCCTGGATCTGGTTCGACCGCTGGTCCCGCTCGCGATCTCCGACGAAGACCTGGCGAGCCTGCTGTACCTGAGCGACACCGCATCCGGCAAGCCACTGCGCGTCTCGCTGGCCCGGCTACCGGTGGCACTGCTGGCCCTGCTCGTCAATCACCTGGTCTTCGGCGTCGTGTTCGCTCGGAGCCGCGGCATGCCGCACGACTTCATGGCCGGTTACCGAGCGCTGTGCCGCGTTGTAGAGGCGGATCCATCCGTGGACGCGGTGGGGGCGTTGCGCCGGTTGTTTGTCCTGCCGCCGCTGCTCGACCCCATCGGCAACCTGCCGATCCTCGTCAACATTGGCTCGATGCGGTTCATGCCCTGGATGGCGGCGCTCAAGTGGATGCTCCGTCGCTGGGCGCCCGCCGCAGAATCGGACGCTGTTGCCTTGCTATGTTCGGGGAGCGAGGGCGTGCTGTCAGTAGAAATGGGGCGTGAGGTTGCCCGGCTGGCACGGCGGGCCCGCCGCGCCGCGCCGGTGCAAGATGTGCTGCTCAGGGAAGAGCCAGAGAACGCGCTCGCGCGTCTGTCGCACGAACCGGAGGCAGCGGATTTCCTCGCGCAGCTCGCCGCTTTCCTCGCGACCCACGGCCACCGGGCGATCAAGGAGTTTGAACTGGCCGCGCCGCGGTGGGAAGAAAACCCGGCGCCCGTTCTGGGGATGATTCGCAATCATCTGCTGGCCGAGCAGGATCCGGTGGACCACGGGGCGTACGCCCGGGCGCTGCGGGAGCGGTTGGAGACCGAGATCCGGCGAGGGCTCGAGAAGCTCCCGCTCGAGCGAGCGCTGGGGCTCCGTTGGCGCCTCATCCGGCTCGCGGCAGGTCGGGCGCGGTACTATCTCAGGCTGCGGGAGAACTCACGCTTCTATCACATCATGGCCTTCGGGACCGTCCGTAAGAAGATCATCGCGGTCGAAGACGAGCTGTTGCGCGACGGGAAGCTCAAGTGCCGGGATGATGTGTTTTTCCTCACGTGGGACGAAGCGGTGGCGCTGCGCGGCGGTCGCCTGCGCTGGCAGGACGTGGAAGATCGAATCCGCGCGCGCCGGCTCGAGCACGTCCGACTCAGCAAGCTCCGTCCTCCGAAAACTATTGGGATCGACGTGGCGTCCGGTCCTGATCAGGCTGCGGGGGACATGCTGCAGGGTCACGGCGCCTCGCCCGGCCGGTACGAGGGCCAGGCGCGGGTCATTCTTGACCCGTCTGCCGATGCCGTGCTCCATGCCGGAGAGGTCCTCGTCGCGCCCTACACCGACCCGGCCTGGACACCCCTGTTTCTCACAGCGGGCGCCGCCGTCGTAGAAGTGGGGAGTTACCTCTCGCACGCGGGAACGGTGGCGCGGGAGTACGGCATGCCCTGCGTGGTGGACGTGCCGGACTGCACGCAGCGCATCACCACCGGTACACGCATCTCCGTGGACGGCGACCGGGGCACGATCCAGATTCTCCACCAGCCTCCGCGAACGACCGAGCCGTGACGACACTAGCTCCGATCGTCCTGTTCCTGCTCGGATTGCACGTCGGCCTGCGCATGGTAGCGGCGTTGTACCGGATCATTGACCTGTGGTACATGATCGGTACGGCCTACCCACGGGTCCTTGGCGGCATCGCGGGTTGGGCCGGCACGACGGTGGTCATCGCCATGCTGCTGCCGGATGAGCTGAGCGCGGTGTTTCTCTGGGGAGTGGCCGCGTTCATACCCTTCTACCTCGGGCTATACCTGATCCGCTATCCGTTGCTCAGGCGTCGCTCCGGCCTCACGCATGGTGTTGGTGAGACGGTCGATCAGGCCCTATTGCACGGCCAACCCGGTCAGCGAGTTCCGTGAATCTCGTCGCGCTCCTGAAGGCCGCTATCCTTGGGCTCGTTGAGGGCGCGACGGAGTTCATCCCGGTCTCCTCCACCGGTCACCTGATCCTCACGCAGACGTGGCTGGCCTTCACCGGCGCGAAGGAAAACGCCTTTATCATCTTCATTCAGCTCGGCGCCATCCTGGCCGTGGTCATTCTGTATTTCAAGAAGCTGCTCCATGTCGCGACGCATTGGCCGAGCGATCCGGCGGCACGCGGGCTGATCATGAACCTGATCATCGCTACGCTCCCCGCGGTGGTGATCGGATTGCCGACGGAAGGCTGGATCGAGGCACGCCTGTTCAAGCCGGTCCCCGTTGCGCTCGCGCTCGTGCTGGGCGGCCTGGCCATGCTGGTGATCGAGCGGAGCCACCAGTCGCCCACCGTGCTCTCTGTGGACGCGATCCCGCTGCGGAAGGGGTTCCAGGTGGGGCTGATTCAGGTCCTGTCGATCCTGTTCCCCGGCGTGTCGCGCTCCGGGGCCACCATCATGGGTGGGCTGGTGGTCGGTCTCTCCCGCACGGCGGCGACCGAGTTCTCGTTCTTCCTCGCGATCCCGGCCATGCTGGGCGCGGCGATCGTCAAGCTGGCCGGCGTCCGTCAGGTGATCGGCTGGAGCGATGTTCCGCTGTTTACCACCGGCTTCGTCGTCTCATTCCTCGCCGCGCTGGTCGTGGTCAAAGCGTTGCTCGCGTTCGTGTCGCGGCGCTCGTTCGTGCCGTTCGCGTGGTATCGCATCGCGCTCGGCGGCGTCCTGCTGGCCTACTGGACCGCGGGCGGGTTCTGAGCCATGCGCGACCTGTCGCCATTCGACCTGACTCTCATTGTGCTCTACGTCGCCGGCGTGACGGCGTGGGGCTCGTGGCTCGGCCGCCGGCAGAAAGACTCCCGGGACTACTTCCTGGCGGACCACGCCATGCCGTGGTGGGCCGTGTCGTTCTCGATCGTCGCCACCGAGACGAGCGTGCTCACATTCATCAGTGTGCCGGCCACGGCCTATACCGGGGACCTGTGGATGGTCCAGCTCACGTTCGGCTACCTCCTGGGCCGCATCACCGTGGCGGCGATTCTCTTGCCCGGGTACTTCGCGGGTGAGCTGGCCACGGCGTACGCCTTGCTCGAGCGGCGCTTCGGTGTCCTGACGCGGCGGTTTGCCTCCGTGATCTTTCTCGTCACGCGGACGCTCGCCTCCAGCGTGCGCCTGTTCGCGATCGCGATCCCCATTCGCCTCATCGCCGGCCTGCCCTACTGGCTCGCGATCACGCTGACGGGAACATTCACGCTCATCTACACGTATTTCGGCGGGCTCCGCGCGGTTGTGTACGTGGACGTGCTGCAGATGACGATCTACCTCTCCGGCGCGATCGCCGCGCTGGTAGTCCTGCTCCAGGTCGTGCCCGGCGGCTGGAACGGCATCGTGGCCGCGGCCGAGCCGCTCGACAAGCTCCGGGTGCTCCACTTCGAGGGCGGGTTCGTGGACGGCAAGTGGATTCTCACCGGCATCGTGGGCGGGGCGTTTCTCTCCATGGCGTCCCACGGCGTGGATCACCTGATCGTGCAGCGGATGCTCGCGGCGCCGTCGCTCAAGGACGCGCGCAAGGCGCTGATCACAAGCGGCGTGTTCATCATCGCCCAGTTCACGCTGTTCCTGGTGGTGGGCGTGGGTATCTACGCGTACTACGAGGGCCGCTTGTTCGCGACACCCGATGAGATCTTCCCGCGCTTCATCATGGAAGGGCTGCCCGCCGGCATCAGCGGACTGGTGATCGCCGGGCTCCTCTCGGTCGCGATGTCCTCAGAGGCTTCGGCGATCAACTCGCTCGCCTCGGCGCTGACGCTGGACCTGTACGGACCGCTCTCGGGCCGCACCGACGATCAACCGCACATGCTGCGAGCCGGGAAACTGTTCACGCTCGTCATGGGCGTCGTCCTGATCGTTGGTGGGATCCTGTTCCAGTTCGCCCAACAAGGCACCCCCGTCGTGGTCGTGGCGCTCAACATCGCGTCGTTCACCTATGGCGGGCTGCTGGGGGGATTCCTGCTTGGCGTCTTGTCACGTCGGGCCATCCAGACCGACGCCCTGATCGGCATGGCCGCCGCCGTCGTGCTCATGACATTGCTCTGGGCCGCGCAGCAATTCGGCGTGGTCGACAAACGCGTCGATCCGCTGTGGTTCTCTTTGTTCGGCTCCGCGATCACGCTCGCGGTGGGCGTGGCCAGCGCACGATTGCGGCGTGCGGCCGACCCGGCCGCGCGGTGACTGGGGCCCCGCTTATCGTTTGCCCTTCGGCTCCGTGGTCGCGGGCGGCTTCGCGCCCGACTGCTCGCTACCGGCCCCACCCGGGCCCAACGGCCTCACGCGCTCCAGGAGCTCGGACATCTTCTTGCCCGTCAGCGCCTCCAGCAGGGCGGGCACCTGGGCCACCATCTGCGCGATATCCGCCGTCACGCGGCTGACTCCTGTCCCACCACCATCGGCACCACCGCCCGTGGACACGACCGTGATGCGGTCTACCTTGGACAGGGGCTCGGCAAAGGCGCGGACGACCTCGGGGAATCCGCTCAGCAGCTTGTCGAGGATGGCTGCCTCGTTGTACTCGCGGAACGCATCGGCCTTGAGCTGCATGGCGCCGGCCTCGCTCTGTCCCTTGGCGCGGATGATCTCCGCCTCGGCCGTGCCCTTGAGCCGGATGACGTCCGCCGCGGCGCTCCCCTCGGTTTTCACCGCCTCCGCCCGACCCGCCGCCTCCAGAGCCAGGCGCTGCCGCTCGGCCTCGGCCAGCGTCTCGATTCGCTTCCGGTTGGCTTCCGCCTCCTTCAGGATGGTCGCTGCCAGTTCCTTCTCGCGCCGGAGGATCTCGGCCTCCTGAACCTTCACCTCGCCTTCCTTGCGCACGCGCTCGACGCTCACCGCTTCCGCCACGACCTGCTGCTGCATCACGTTGGTCTGAATCTCGTACGCCTTGTCGGCCTGGGCCTGCTGTTTCTTTGCTTCCGCCTCGTACAGGGCTTTCTTCACGGCCAGGTCCTTCTGCGCCTCGGCCTGCTTGGCCTGAGACAGTGTTTCCGCCAGGACGCGTTCTTGGTCCGCCTGCGCCCGGGCGACCGCCGCTTCACGCATCGTCGTCGCCTTCCGGATCGCAGTGTCCCGCTCGGCTTCCGCCGACGCGATGTCGGCGTCGCGCCGAATCCGCGCAACATCCGGCTTCCCCATGTTCTCGATGTATTCGTTCTGGTCCTTGACTTCGCGGAGGGTGAACGACACCACCTCCAGCCCCATCTTGGCCACGTCCTCGGCGACGTTGGACCGCATGCGGTCGGCCACCATCTCCGGCTCTTTGACGATCTGCTCCACGGTGAGCTGGCCGATGATGCCGCGCAGGTGTCCCTCCATCACCAGGCGAATCAACGCCTCCCGTTCCTGGGGCACCTTGGTCAGGAACTGCTCGGCCGCGGTGCGGACGGACTCGGGGTCCGACTTGATCTTGAGCTGGGCCACGGCCTCGACCGTGACCGCGACCCCTTGCGTCGTGTAGAGATCCTGCTTGGGTGCGACGTCGAACGACATCAATTCGAGCGACAATTCCTCGGCGCTGTGGATCAGGGGAACGACCAGGCCGGCCCCTCCCTGAACAATGCGCGTGCCACCCAGGCCGTAGCGGATGAGCGCCTGGTTGGGACCGACCTTGCGCAGCATCCGCGCGAACGCCCCGAGAATCATCAGGACGACCGCGACGGCGAGGCCGCTGATCAGGATCACGGGCTGGAACAGGAATTCGCTCATAACACCACTCCGCGTTTATGCCGTGCCGGACTGGTCGGGCGGTAGTTCGTGCTTCTCTGCAAACCGCTCCCAGCGCTCCACGTACGCCACCCCACGCTCCATCCGCAAAACGACCACCTCGGTTCCCTGCTCGATGGCTTCTCCGGTCTCGCTCCGCGCGCCGTCCACGCGCCGCGTCCCCGCCAGGGAATACACGATCTCGCCGATGCCGCCGGCCCGAATCCCGCTGGACACGCGCGCAACGGTCCCCTCGATGCGATAGTCTTCGGCACGCATCTCGGTCAGGCGCGGCAGGACGAACTTCGTGAGCGTCAGGAAAATCAGGCCGCCACCGATCAGGCCGGCCGTTCCGGACAGCACCAGCACGGTAGCGGCCGCGAAATTCGAGTAGCGCATCAGCAGGTATCCGGCCCCGCCGAACCAGGTGAGAAAGGCGCTCGCAGTGCTGAAGCTGAAGGGGGACATGTGCGGTCCCCCGTGCCCGCCACTCGCTGCTCCCCCGCCCGCGTCCCCACCATGCCCCAGAAGGCTGTCGAGCCCGGGAATGTGCAGATCGCTCCCGCTCCCGAAGGCCCCGAACAAGAAGCTCGCGACCGTGAAGATCAATCCGAAGGCGAAACAGCCCAGGAACAGCGACGTCACACGCCCCTCGCCAGCGGCGCCGTAGCTCGATGCGCCCCGTGGTGCCGATCGTCCTAACCAGACTCTCGGCGGAGAGGCGAAGCTAGCGGCGGATCGGCGGCCCGCAAGCTCCGCGCCCCGCGTCGCGGCGACCGAAGGCGCCCGACCGCGTCAGTCGACCGCCGCCCCCAGGTGCGTCCGGCGCTCGACTTCGGCGAATCGCTCCGCCGCGGCGGGCTCGGCGGTCAGGAGCGATACGCCGACTCCGCCGGCGAAGGCGAGGGGGATCGTGATCATCGCGGGGTTGCGCAGCGGAAACCACACCGACGCTTGCTTCAGCACGTCGACCTGAATCGTGGGCGAGAGATAGATCAGCAACAGCGTCGTCGCCGTGCCCGTCAGCATGCTCACTACCGCACCCGCGGTCGTCCACCCCCGCCAATAGATCGAGAGTATCAGCGCCGGGAAGTTTGCGCTGGCCGCGATCGCGAAGGCGAGTGAGACCATGAACGCCACGTTCTGGCCTTTGAAGGTGATCCCCAGCGCCACGGCCAGGATACCGAGCAGTAACGTGGCGACCCGTGCCACCTTCAGCTGCTCCCCCGGATCGGAATGGCCACGCCGCACCACGCTGACCCACAGGTCGTGTGACAGCGCCGCAGCGCCCGACAGCGCAAGTCCGGCCACCACGGCGAGAATCGTGGCGAATGCCACGGCCGCGATGAACCCGAGCAGCGGGGTACCGCCCAGCGCTTCCGCCAGCAGCGGCGCCGCCATGTTCCCGCCCGCGTCCACCCGCCGGATCGCGTCGGGTCCCACCAGCACCATGGCGCCGAACCCCAGCACAAACGTCATGAGGTAGAAGTACCCGATGAGCCCCGTGGCGTAGAACACGGAGGTCCGCGCGGACTTCGCGTCGGGCACCGTGTAGAACCGCATCAAGATGTGCGGCAGCCCCGCGGTGCCGAACATCAACGCCATGCCCAGAGAGATCGCGTCCAGCGGGTTGGACACCAGCCTGCCCGGAGCCAGCACGGCGGCGCCCTGGCGCTCGGCCGCCGCCGCGAACAGCGTCGCGGGGTTCATCCCGAACCGCGCCAGCACGAGGACCGCGAGCAGGCTCGCGCCCCCCAGCAGCACGACCGCCTTCACGATCTGTACCCAGGTCGTGGCGATCATGCCGCCGAACAACACGTATGCGATCATCACGGCACCCACCATGACGATCGCCCACTCATACGAAATCCCGAACATGAGGCGGATGAGACCACCTGCCCCGACCATCTGCGCGATGAGGTAGAACGCGACCGTCGCGAGCGTTCCGATGGCCGCCGCGATGCGAACGGGTGTCTGGCGCAGCCGGTACGCCACCACGTCCGCGAACGTGTACTTCCCCAGGTTACGTAGCGGCTCGGCGATCAGGAACAGCACGACCGGCCAGCCCACGAGCCACCCCGTAGAGTAGATCAACCCGTCGAATCCGGTGGTAGACACGAGACCGGCGATCCCCAGGAACGACGCCGCGGACATGTAGTCTCCGGCCAGCGCGAGGCCGTTCTGGCCCGGCCGGATGATGCGGCCCGCAGCGTAGAAATGCTCGGTGGTCAGCGTACGACGCGCCGCCCAGTAGGTGATGCCGAGCGTCACGGCAATGAACAGGAAGAAGAACCCCATCGCCACGGCATTCGGGACGCCGATCGCCGTATCCGTCACTCCCGGATCCTCCGCAGCTCGTCATCGTACCGCGTGTTTGCCCACCACACGTATACCCACGTGAGCAGCCACGACACGACGATGACCAGCGCACCGAGCACGATGCCGAGGCTCAACCCCGGCGCGATGAGCCTGCCGAGTAAGGGCTTGTTGTAGGCGATCAGCAGGATGAAGCCGAAATACACGGCGATCATGGCGGCCGTGAGGCTGAGCGCCAGGCGCCATTGCGTCGAGGCCAGCACACGCAGGCGCTGATGTCGATCGGTCATGTCGTCTCCAGCGGCCCGAGAGGGGATCGACACGCGAAGGGAAGACGCGAAGCTACCGGGGGTTCGCAGCGGAGCAAGCCACCGAGGCTGGCTCGATCCGACGCGGCCGCCGCGCGCCTACTTCGCGGGCAGCTCTTCGAGGCTGGCCACCGCCCGCCTGAGGTGCGGAATCACGATGGATCCACCAACCACCAGCGCGACCGAGAAGGTCTCGAACAGCTCGTCGTCGGTCGCACCTTCCTCGCGGCAGCGGATCAGGTGGTACGTGATGCAATCGTCGCATCGCAGCACCATGGAAGCCACGAGCCCGAGCAGCTCTTTGGTCTTGACGTCGAGGGCCCCGCCGCGGTACGTCTGCGCGTCCAGCGCGAAAAACCGCTTGATGACGAGATTGTCCGCCGCCAGGATCGCCGCGTTCATCTTCTCGCGGAAATGGCGGAACTGTTCCAGCGACTGAGCCGAGTCGGCCATGGTAACTCCTATTGAGCGCGACGGTCTCCGAATTCAGCTGCGTGGGGCTTCCGGCAGCATGTGGATGCCCAGCTCCCGGGCCGCCCGGCGGACGCGTTCATCCAGCGAGAGAAGCGCGAGTCCTGGTTCGGCCTCCTGCACCGCTAGCGCCGTCGCGATGTGAATGGCATCGAGGGTGCGGAGCGGTTCACCGGGGAACGGCCGGCCCGCCCGCTCCAGAACTGACTCGCTGACCTCGCTCAGCACCCAATGCCGGCTTGCGAGGGCCACGCGCGCGCGGAGCTCCGCTGCTGTGCCTTCCCGCACAACGCCGCTCAGAACCGCGCGCACCAGCGCCCGGCTGCATTCGGCCAGTGTGAGACGGGAGGCGAACACGCGCTGGGCTGCGGCTAGGTAGTCGCGAATCGCCTGACCGTCGCTCTCGCCAAACAGCCAGGCGAGCACGGCGCTCGACTCGGCGTAGACGATCACCCGTCGCCGCGGAGATCCGAGAGCAGCCTTGCGCCTGTGCCGTCCGGGGCGCTGCGAGGAAGACTGGGATAGGCTGAGGCGTCGTTGGGCAGGCCCATGTGCGCGGCACCCTCACGTACAAGCTGGGCAAGGCCCGCCGGCACGCCTTGATCGGCGTAGAGACCCGGTGGCCGGATTTCGGCAATCACGCGCCCACGGTCGGTGACCAGGACGTGTTCCCCGCCCCGCACAACGCGGAGGTACTCGCTCAGCCGATTCTTGAGCTCCCGAACACCAACCGCCCGCATAACTCAATGTAGCTTCACGTAGCTACATCGATCAAGGGGCCCGCGAGAGCGCCGCCTATGCCGCCTATGCCGCCTATGCCGCCCGCATTAGTGGTGCCACCTCCCTGCCTCATCCGCCAACCGCGGGCTCACCATGGGGAAGGACCGCGCAAACCAGCCGTACGCCAGCAGGAACAGGCCCAAGAACCCCGCCGTAATGCCGAGCTCGGGCAGCCCGAACTCGGGGCCGTGCTCAATGAGGGACGGCTGCACCAGCAAGTACCGCTCGAGCCACATGCCCGCGAGACTCACCGTCACGAACACCGTGAACGTGAACGGGGTGATCTTCGACTTGACCCAGATGAGGCCCCAGAACGGGATCAGAAACACCATGAGGCCCACCAGCACCGCGATCGGGCGCCACTCGCCCCACATGCGGTAGAACGGAAAGGCCGTCTCTTCCGGGAGGTTACCGTACCACTGAACCAGGAACTGACTGAACATCAGATACGTCCAGAAGACGGACAGGCCGAACACGAGCTTCCCCAGGTCGTGGAACTGCTGCCGCCCGATCAGCTGCTGAAGCCCCAGCCGGCGCCGCCAATACACCATCATCAGGCCGAGCGTCGTGAGTCCCGTAAGGAATGCCCCCATGAAGAACCACCAGCCGAACAGCGTGCTGTACCAGTACGGGGCGAGGGACATGATCAGATCGAACGCGAGCAACGAGAACAGGTAGGCGTAGAGCACGAGGAGCAACGGCGCCAGCCGGTCGAGCCGGCGCTCGTTCGCCGCCGTCTGTTCGGGGCTGCCGGTGAACCCGGCCGCGACGCGGTCGTACAGCGCGCGTCGACCCTCCGGGGCGTGGTCGCGCAAGACGGCGAGGTCCGGCTTCAGGTTGTGGACCACGTAGGCGATCGCCACGCCGAACACCACGAGCAGGCACGCCAGATCGCGCCAGAACACCCACGATACCGTGAGCCACGGACCCCGCACCGGTGTCGGGTGGTCGATCCAGGGGAACACGTGCTGCCGGCCCAGGAACAGGATCAGGAAGGCCACGAGCGAGATCGGGAGGAACGCCGCTCCAGCCTCCGCAAAGCGGACGATCGGCCCTGCCCACGCACCCTTCGAGACGCGGAAAGCGGCGGAGAATACCACGCCCCCGATGGACAGCCCGGTGAAGAACAGGAAATTGACGTGATAGACACGCCACGCCCGCCCCGGATCGTCGCCCGTGGCGAACATCGCAAACAGGGCGAGGCCGATCACGGCGAGCGCGGCTCCGGCCGTGACCAGCGGCCCCGCAGGCGCCGCCGTGGCCCGCCGATAGGCGTCCTGATGTCCACCGCCGGTCGCGCTCATCGTGCCACTCCCTGCAACACCCGCACGTAGTTCACGATGTGCCAGCGGTCGTCCCGGCTGAGCTTACTGCGATACTCGGGCATGAGCGCGCCGAACCCGTTGGCAATCACAGCGTACATCCACCCGTCGCTCCGCGCCCGCATTCGGGGCTCGGTGAGGTTGCGCACGGTGTTCGCCAGCGCCGGCGCCACGGGACCGTTCCCCAGCCCTTCCGGTCCGTGACACACCTGGCAGTAGATCCCGTAGCGGTCGCGGCCGCGCTCGAGGGAGACGGCAGTCGTCTGCATCGGATTGGTGAGCCTTCCCAGCAACGCTTCGTTCGCCGGCAGCGCGGGCGGGATGGTCTCGCTCCCCGTGATCGGCACGGTACCGGGCACGGGCCCACGGTGGGCGACGCGGTAGGGCTCGATCGCGATGCTTCGCTTCATGACGGAAAACCACGGCACGGCTGCGACCGCGTCGTCGGGCGAGGGAAAGCGTTGCCACTGGTCGCGGGTGCAGGCAGCCAGAACAAGCAACGATGCCAGCGACGCCCACGTCGACAGGCGATGACGGGCGATGACCGGCGATGGCGGGCGACGTTGGCCTCCGGCGTAAGACGGATGGCCACATCGCCTGTGATCGCCTGCCATCGCCCGCGTTCGCCTGTCAGGATTCAACGCGCACCTCCACCGCTCCCGCTCCCTGCAACAGCTGCCGCACGGCGGACCGTCGCTCCGCCGCGCACGGCACGAAGATCCCGATATGGTCATCGGTGAAGCGCGGATCGTAGGCCGCCCGGCGGCGCGTGCGCCATGCATGGAAGATCAGCCCGGCAATCGTCGAGAGGGCGCCCAGCAAGATCGTGAGCTCGAACGCGATCACCACGTACGGCGGAATCGAGCCGAGCGGCTTGCCGCCGACTACGATCGGGTAGTCGTACGACATCCACAGCGTCATCGCGAAACCGGAGGCACATCCCGTGAGCCCGCCGATCAGCGTCCACAGGCGGACCGGACTCACCCGGTGCCCTACCGCATCGGAGATCTCGTGGTTCGGCGCCGGCGTATACACCGTGAAATCCCGATACCCCATCTCCTTCAGGGACCGGATCGCGTGCGCCGCCGCGTCAATGTGCCGGAAAGCGGCCAGCACGCCGAGGGGCGCGCTCATGCGTGGGCACGCTCCTTCCGCGGCATCGGGATGATCTCTTTCACCTCCGCGATGGACACCATGGGGAAGTTCTTGGCGAACAACAGGAACCACATGAAGAACCAGCCGAAGCTCCCGGCGAGAATGGACCAATCCACCCACGATGGCGTGTAGTGCCCATGGGCGTACGGCTCATACTCGAACGACAAGGACACGACGATGATCACGAAACGCTCGAACCACATGCCCAGGTTGATGAACAGCGACAGCACGAACATCGCCGGAATGCTGCGCCGCACCTTCCGGAACCACAGGAAAATGGGCAGGAACGCGTTGCAGATGATCATCGTCCAGGTGGCCCACCAGAAGTCGCCGAAGGCGCGGTTGTAAAACGCGCTTCGCTCATACGGGTTGCCGCTGTACCAGGCCGTGAAATACTCCACGACGTAGGCGTACCCGATGATCATGCCGGTGAGCAGCACGAGCTTGCCGAGATTCTCGAAATGGTCCTCGTGGATGTACCGCTCGAGCTTGAACGCCTTGCGCAGCGGGACGAGCAGCGTGATCACCATCGCCAGGCCGGAATAGATGGCTCCGGCGACGAAATAGGGCGCGAAGATCGTGGTGTGCCAGCCCGGCACAATCGACATGGCGAAGTCCCACGAGACCACGCTGTGCACCGAGAGCACCAGCGGCGTCGCCAGGGCGGCGAGATACAGGTACGCCCGCAGATAGTGCCGCCACTCTTGATCGGTGCCGCGCCACCCCACCGCGGCGAACTGATACAGCTTCTTGCGCCAGCCGCTCACCCGGTCCCGTGCCGCCGCAACGTCGGGCACCATCCCGACGATGAGAAACACGGTGCTGACGATGAGGTAGGTCGTGACCGCAAACACGTCCCACAACAGCGGCGACTTGAAGTTCACCCAGATCTGACGCTGGTTGGGATACGGAATCAGCCAGTACGCATACCAGATCCGGCCGACGTGGATCAGGGGAAACAACCCGGCGGTGAGCACGGCGAACACGGTCATCACTTCCGCCGTGCGGTACACGGCCGTGCGCCAGGCGGACCGGAACAGATACAGGATGGCCGAAACGAGCGTCCCGCAGTGGGCGATGCCGACCCAGAAAACAAAGGTCGTGATGTACACGCCCCACTGGACCGGCGGGGCGTACCCCGCAACGCCCAGGCCGAAGCGGATCTGATACAGCAGCGCGAACGCGCCCCACCCGAGCACCGCCAGCACCACGCCGAACACGACGTACCACGTCCGGCCCGGGTTGCCCAGCGTCGCGACGATGTCGCGCGTGATCTCGCCGTAGGTCGGCGCGGGGCGCGAGGTCGCGGGTGACTCGGGGTGCGCCAGGGTCGCCATGCCGGCTCAGGCCTCCGTCACGTTGCGCACCTTGGTGAGGTACACGACGCCCGGCTTGGTATTGAGCTCTTCCAGCACGTGATACGCGCGCGCATCCGCCGCCAGGCGCGCTGCGTGGGAGTCGGGATTCCTGAGGTCGCCGAACACGATCGCGTCAGCCGGGCAGGTCTGCTGGCACGCCGTACGAATTTCGCCGTCTCGCACGGGCCGATCCTCCAGCCGCGCCTGGTTCTGGGCGCCCCGGATCCGCTGCACGCAGAACGTGCATTTCTCCATCACGCCCTTGGAGCGCATGGTCACGTCCGGGTTGAGCGACCAGTGCAGCGGTTCAGGCCACGCGAACGTGCGCGGATCTTCCGGCGCCTGGTAGTCGAACCAGTTGAAGTAGCGCACCTTGTACGGGCAGTTGTTCGAGCAGTACCGCGTGCCGACGCAGCGGTTGTAGACCTGCGCATTGAGCCCGTCCGGCGTGTGATACGCCGCGAACACGGGACAGACCGGCTCGCACGGCGCGTTGCCGCAATGCTGGCACAACATGGGCACCACGCGCGTCTCGAGCGGCTCCTCGCCCCCGCCCTCGAAGTATCGCTCGATCCGAAGCCACGACATCTCGCGGCCCCGCTTGATGAGCTCCGGTCCGACCGTCGGGATGTTGTTCTCCGCGTGGCAGGCCGTCACGCAGGCGCTGCATCCGGTGCAGCGGGCGAGGTCGATCACCAGGCCCCAGCGCGGATGCTCACCCGCATAGTTGCCGCGGCTGCGCCATTCGGTCCGCTGTGCCTCTTCCCACTCGTGCAACACGTCCTCGATGTGCTCCGGCACCGGCGCTGCGGCATGCGCTGCATGCTCTTCCTCCGGCCCCTCCCCGCGCAGGGCCGCGAGCGTCGTCGCCCGCGCGATCCCGCGCCCGAGCTGCCGGGTCGTGCCCTCGGTCTTCGACAGGCGCACGTGAGCACCGGCGGGCCGGAGGTCCACGGCCGCGTAGTGCGCCACACCGCCGAAGCCGGTCGGCACGGCCGGCAGCAAGGTGTACACGCTCGCGCCACGTCCCTGCGCGTACCGCCCGAAGGCCGTGTGTCCCTGCCCCGTGGGGACCGCAACGACGCCACGCCGAACCCCGGCGTACAGATACGCCGGCGCCGCAATGGACCCCGTCTCTGACGCCACCTCTACCACGTCGCCTTCGGCGATCCCGAACTCGGCAGCCGTCTCCGGGTGCACCTCCACCCAGCTCCCCCACGTGATCTTGGTGACGGGATCCGGCAGCTCCTGAAGCCAAGGGCGGTTGGCGCCGCGTCCGTCGTGCAGCACCGGCGAGGGATACGCCATCAGCGTCAGCCGGTCGGCCGGCGCCTCCCAGGCCGTCACGGCCATGTCACTGACGCCGGCGGCAAGCCCGGCGCGTGGCGGTGTCCGTGGCGACGTCCACACACCACCCCGCTGCAACGCGTCGGTCCAGAATGCCTCGAAGGGACCGTCGACGCCTGCTTCACGTTGCACCGCCCGCCACGCGTCCTGGAGGTAGTCCTTGTACGAGGCGGCCGTGAGTCGGGCGCCGACGCGACCGCCGAGATTCTGTGCAACCGCGAGCAGCACGTCTCCGGTCTGCCGAGTGTCGAAGACGGGCTGCATGACCGGCTGCTGGAGCCCGCGCAGGCCCCCGGACGGAACCACGTCGTTCCATTGCTCCAGCGGGTCGTGATCCGGCAGTACGAGATCCGCCGCCTGAGCCGTCTCGTCCATGAAGCGCGAGAAGCTCACTTTGAACGGCACCTGCCCCATTGCGGCCGCGAAACCAAGCGAGGCGGGCGATGCGTACGCGGGGTTTGCCCCGTGGACGAATAGCACGCCGACCTGCCCGGCGCGCATCGCCTCCACCAGCTCCACCAGACGACCGTACCCCCGGGGACCCGCCAGCGCCGCGCCCCCGCTCCCGGCCGCGGCCACGTGCACCGTACGGCCCACGTTCCCTGCGACGTAGTTCAGGAGCAGCGCCGCGGCAGCGGCGCCATGCGCCTGCTCGTGCTGCGTCCCGACTCCTCCGGCGAGCGCCACGCTGGGCCCGGCAGCGAACTCCCGTGCCAGCCGTTCGATCGTCTCCACCGGCACGCCGCACCGCGCGGCCACGGTCCCAGGCGCGTGCGCCTCGAGCAGCGGCCTGACGCGTGCGGCGTCGGGCGCCTGCGGCGTCAGCCGCTCGGCCACGATGACGTGCGCCATGGCGAGCGCCAGCAAGCCCTCCGTG
>JACQHC010000150.1 GCA_016199245.1 Gemmatimonadota bacterium
GCCTCCCGTCATTCGCTCACATCGCCCGACATCGCCTGCGATCGCCGGTCATCGCCTGGACTTTTTCGTCGCCATCTTCGTCGTCCCTGCTCGGCCCATCTTCACAACAAGCCAGCCTGCGGCGCGAACTGCTTCCCTCAGGGATTCGAGTCGTGGTGATCCAGCCGGGCTCCATCATCACGCCAATCTGGGACAAGGTGGCCACGATGGACCTCGAGCGGTACCGCCACACCGCCTACGCCCCGGTCCTGCCGCGCGTACTGGAACGCACTCTCCGGTCCGGACTGCGGGGCCTTCCGCCGGAGGCCGTGGCGGACGCCGTGCTCACCGCCCTTACCACCTCGCGGCCGCCTACGCGCATGCTCGTGGTGCGACGCCCCTGGTTCACCTGGCTCATGCGGGTACTGCCGGATTGGTGGGCTGACCGGATGGTGCGCAAGGCGGTGTGGGACATGAAATGAGACCAGTTACGCCCGCCCCGCCGCGTACCGCGCGAGGACCCGGCCGCCATCCGTTCCGCGTTGGCGAGGATCGTGAGACTGGTGTTGACCACCAGCGACGTGGGGATCGCCGCACCATCCGCCACGTAGAGCCCGGGGTAGTCGAACACTTCACCGTTCACGTTGACCACTCCCCGTGACTTCGTCTCAGCCATCCGGCACGAACCCACCTGATGCGCGGTGGAGAAATGCAAGTCGGCGTGCGGCGCGCCTTCACCATTCACGAAATGCGTCTCAACCAGCCGGCACCCATTCCGGCTGAGGATGGACTGGAGCAGCCTCTTCGTCTCCCGGTAGTACTCGCGCAGGTCCGCCTCGACATTCAGATGAAGCCTCAGACCTCCGTTACCGTCGGCACTCAGGCGGCCGAGTGGAGGTGTCATGCCGAACGACACCAGCACCATCATGCGATGCCGGAACTGCCGCATCAGCTCGACATTGGGAGCGCCCCAGTGCCACGGCTCGCGTGCATCGCCGTCCAGCCGCAGCCGGGCCGCCGCGACCGCCTGCAGCGGCAACGGCTTCGCGGCGGTGATCGTGATGCCGCGCGAGCCAGGAACTCGTAGCTGATCATCCCGGGATGCGACCGCCCAGCGAACATGTCCCCATCCGCAAAGCCGTCCGGGAGAATGCCGGCCGCCTTGACACTGCCGTTGAAGGCGATGTTCCTGCCGATCTGATCGCTCAGCCGGGGCAGCAGAGCGCGGGAGTTGAGGAGCAAAGACGCCGTACCCACGGTGCCCGCCGCCAGCACCAGGATCCTGGCGCGATAGCCGACCAGGTCGCGGGATCCCGTACGGCGTCGGCACGTGACCAGGTACCGGAACGGAAGATCGGCGATCGCTCCACCGCCAGGGACGTTCCCCGGCTCGCCGATCGGCGCGACCGCCCGGGCCTCGAGATCGGTTTCGATGACCGCCCCGGCAGCCACTGCTTGCGGCAAGTAGTTGAGAAGAAGCGACTGCTTCGCGCCATAGACGCACCCCGTGACACAGAATCCGCTGCCCAGGCATCCCTGGACGGCGTAGCGGGCCCGCTCGCACGAGTAGCCGAGGTTCTTCATGAGCAGGGAGAACACGAGACCACTCTTGGGAACGAGCGCGGCATCGATCTGCTCGACGCGCAGCATGCCCTCGGCCATCTCGTACCAGGGATCCATCCCCGCGCGGTCGAGCCCGGCCGGCCAGAGCTTCCCCCCGTTCTGGTCCGTGAGGTGGAACGCGCGCGTGACGGCGCGCGCAGCGAGACCATTTCATAGAATCCCGACCCGCCCCCCAACGCTTCCGCGTAGGTCAAGCTCAGGCGATCGCCTGACAGGCTCTTCAGGTACCGCAGCAGGTAGCTCGGATCCTGAGTTTGACGGAAGTCCGCGAGCGGGTTGATATGCGGGCCCTTTTCCAGGACCGTGACGCGGAATCCGGCTTCCGCCAACCGCAGGGCGAACGCCGCTCCGCCAAAGCCGCTACCGATGATCAGCACATCCGTATCGATCGTTCTCACGGCGCGCTCCTCTTCATGCCGGGTTGCCGTCCGCACTCACCGTGCGCGCCAGGAACCGCTGCGGGTTGGTATAGGTCGTCGCCGCGATCCCGCGGAACTGATAGCGCCCCTCCCAGCCGATCAGCGGGCAGCCGCGTGTGTCTTCGTAGATGCCAGCGTAGTAGGCGATTTGCGTCAGGAAGATGGCGCCCCCATAGATCCGCGCGGTCGTGCCGCCTTCGGCCAGGCCCGCCTTGATCACCTCGGTTCGCTGAGCAGTGTCAAGCGCGTCGAACCGCGCCGTCCCGAACTGCCCCGCCGACCGCTTGCACAAATCGGCTGCCAGGTACTCCGCACAGCGCGCCAGCGGGAACGCCGGATCGGTCAGCGCCCTGGTCAGATGGGGCTCGTGGGCGTCCGCGCCGGGAATCACGGCCGTCACGAACGCTGCGAGGATGAGCCTGGTCAGTTCCGGGGATTCATCGAAGTCTTCGGGGTACAGGTGCAGCACGACGCGCATCGGCGTACACCCCACCGCCGCGAGCCCCACACCGGCAATCGCCAGGCGGCGCAGCGCCGCTCGGCGATCGAGCGGCGGCTCGGACGGCCAATCGGTCAGCCGCAGCAGGTCCATCGGGGTCTCGAGCATACGAGCCAACGATGGACCGCTCGCCGCAAGCAACCGTCAAGGCGCCCGGAAAACAAAAAGCCCGGGTCACGCTACCCGGGCCTGGTTGCCAGCGCCGCCGTTCGTCGCCTGCTATCGCCGCTCTCCTCGTCTTGCCTCGTTGACCCTCGCCTTTCCTCTTCCCTTCGTGGGCCTCCGTCTCCCTGCGTCGCCACCTCACCCCCCAAACGCGTTCAGCCCCGTAATCGCCTGGCCCAGGACGAGCGTGTGGATGTCGTGCGTTCCTTCGTAGGTGTACACGCTTTCCAGGTTGGCGAGGTGCCGCATCGCCTGGTATTCGGCCAGGATGCCGTTGGCGCCCAGCAACCGCCGCGTCTCCCGCGCGACCTCGGTGGCCATGTCCACGTTGTTCCGCTTGGCCAATGACACCTGTTCCGGCGTCATCGTGCCGCGGTCCTTGAGCCGGCCGAGCTGCACGCACAATAGTTGCCCCTTCGTGATTTCCGTCAGCATTTCGACGAGACGCGCTTGTTGCAACTGGTAGCCGCCGATCGGCCGGTCGAACATGACGCGGTTCTTGGCATACGTCACCGCCTCTTCGTAACACGCCATCGCCGCGCCGACCGACCCCCAGGCGATGCCGTAGCGCGCCTGCGTGAGGCACATCAGCGGGCTCTTCACGCCGCTCGACTTCGGCAGCAGGGCGTCTTTCGGGAGCCGCACGTCCTCGAGCACCAACTCACTCGTGTCGCTGGCCCGCAGCGAGAGCTTGCCTTTCTGGTCTTTCGCCGTGAATCCCTTCACGTCCGTGGGCACGATGAAGCCGCGAATGGATTTCGGGTCGTCAATCGCGCCGGTCTTCGCCCAGATGATGGCGACGTGCGCCGTGGACCCGTTGGTGATCCACATCTTGGCGCCGTTCAACACCCATCCGTCCGACGTCTCTTTCGCCGTGGTGATCAGGCCGCCGGGATTCGACCCGTAGTCGGGCTCGGTCAGTCCGAAACACCCGACGGCCTCGCCACGCGCGAGCCGTGGCAGCCAGCAGCGTCGCTGGTCCTCGCTCCCGAGCGCGTAGATGGGATACATGACCAGCGCGCCCTGCACCGACGCGAACGAGCGCACACCAGAATCGCCGCGTTCGAG
The DNA here is from genome assembly GCA_016199245.1 of Gemmatimonadota bacterium. Lineage (GTDB taxonomy): Bacteria > Gemmatimonadota > Gemmatimonadetes > Gemmatimonadales > GWC2-71-9 > JACQHC01. Next base: position 3,754 of record JACQHC010000150.1, read on the forward strand.
CTCCTGCATGATGAGCCCGTAGGCCACGTTGTTTAGGCCGGCGCATTCGTACTCCTCCGGCAGGTTCGCGCCAAACACGCCCAGTTGAGCCAGTTCGGGCACCAGCTGGAGGGGAAACTTCCCCTGGACGTAGTGTTCCCCGATGATCGGGAGCACCTCGTCGTCCACCCAGCGACGCACGGTGTCGCGCACGGCGCGCTCGTCGTCTGAGAGCAGCGAATCGATCTCGTAGAAATCAACACCCTGGAAAGCCATGATTCCTCACATGTCAGGCGTGCGCCACGCCCGGGGCTCGATGCCGAGCGCCTCAGCCTGGCGACGGAAGGCCGGCCCGTGATCCGCCGGCAGCCCGGCCTCGGTTTGCCACTGGTGCACCATCTCGTGCAACAGGGTCTGGGCCACTTCATCCCAACCGTCGCGCCGGAGGTGACGTCGGGAAATCACGATGCAAACGGCGCGGCCCGTCCCGTCCTCCAACAGCAGCTCACCCAGTCTCGTGCGCATGCGATGCGATAGCCGGACGGGAATGAACCGCAGCCGACCCGCGAATCGCTCCCGGTTCAAGTGCGCGTGCAGCCGCTCGAGTCGCTCGACGGGCGCGGCATCGCCAGCCCGCAGCCGTGGCACACGCGTCTGTCGCGGTCCAGCGTGGGCGATGGGGAACGCCAGCAGCCGGCGTCGCGCCTCCGAGCGCCGCGCGCGGGGCGTTCGCGGCCGGACGAAGTCCACGATGGCCCGCAGCACGTCGCCCGGCGCGGCGGCGTATCCGCGGTGTACGCGCAGCACATGGCCCCGCGTCACCGACACCATGACCGAGCGGTTGTCGTGCGCCACCACGCTTCGGACGCCGTCGAGGCCCGCGGCCCGCAATCGCCGTTCCAGCAGGTCGAGATCAGGCTGCATCGACTGGCGCAGCCTCTGCTCGGCGCACGCGCGTGAAGGCGTGAACGTCCGACCGCCGGAATGTCCGGCGATCCACCACCCAGCGATAGAACTCCACGTGGATCGCCTCCTCATCCACGATGATCCGGTTGAACACCGGCGGCCGGCCCCCGCGCGAGCCGCGTGACAGCGTCCCGGCGCAGGAGACGACGATCCTCCGCTCCAGCAAGTCCGCCTGTTCCTGGTGGTCGTGTCCGCACAGAACGATGTCGGCGCCGCACGCGGCGATGCGCCGCTGCGCCTGCCGCCATCGCGCGAGCCCCATCCGGCGCGACAGCTCTCCGCGCAGGACGTTGTGATGCAACACCAGGACCCGGACCTGCTCGGGACGCGCTCCCGCGAACACGGACCGCACGCGCCGCACCTCGCGTCCGGGCAGGTGTCCCTTCACCGCGATGTCACGAACGCGCGGGGTGAGGGACCCCCAGGCCATCCCGTGCGCGGTGACCGCGCCGGCCACCACAGCCTCGGGGAACGAGAGGGTTGGCGCCAGCACGGGCCCGAAGTATGAGCGGAACTTCGCGTATTTCGCCGCTGCCCCGAACGGCAGGAACGGCCGCCACCACCACTGCACGTCGTGGTTGCCCGGGACCACGTACACCGGCGCCGTCCGCTCCAGCTCGCGCACAAGCCCGCGGCCGGCCTGCAACTCACCATGACGCGCGCGCTGGGACACGTCGCCCGACAGCACGATGCAGCGCGGGTCCAGATCCGGCACCAGCGCCTCCACGGCCTCGATCAGCGCTACGTCGGCCTTGCCGCCGAAGTGCGTGTCGGAGAGATGGACGATGCTGAAACTCATGCCCCCCACCTCACCGCACTCACGCGGCGATGACAGGCGATCACAGGCGACGACAGGCGACGTCGGCCTGCAGCGCTCCATCGGATGCCACATCGCCCGCCATCGCCCGTCATCGCCTGACGTCGGCCGGCCTTCACGGCAGTAACTCCCGCGCCGCCCGCCGCACGACCATCCCGCTCAGCAGGTACCAGATTGCCACCGCCATCGCGCTCACCAGGCGGCCGCGCGGGTCCGGCGGGAGCCGGAGCAGCACGTACACCACCAGCAGCGCCGTGGTGGCCGCGGCGACCAGATGACCGAGTCTCCGCGCCCGGCGCTCGATCTCCTGGCGGCACTCGCGGCACACGGCGCCGAACGGCAAGTCCACGGGCCGGTGGCAACGCGGACACTCCTTCTCACGCCAGGCGCTGAGTAACGGCGTCGGCGAACTCCATCGTCGTTGCATGACCTCCGAGATCCTTGGTCCGAATCCCGTCCGTCCGGATCGTGTGCGCGAGGGCCTCACGCATGCGCCCGGCACGGGGCGCCTCGCCGACATGGTCGAGCATCATGGCCGCGGCGAGGATGAGCGCGGACGGGTTGGCGATCCCGCGTCCCGCGATGTCGGGCGCGGACCCGTGAACCGCCTCGAAGATCGCCGCCCGCTGGCCGATGTTCCCGCCGGGCGCGAGGCCCAGCCCGCCGACCAGCCCCGCGATCTCGTCGCTCAGAATATCGCCGAACATATTCGTCGTGACGATGACGTCGAACTGCGAAGGATCGAGCACCAACTTCATCGCGCACGCATCGATGATCATGTCGTCGACGGCCACGCGTCCCTCGTAGCCGCGGGAGACGTCACGCCCCACCTCGAGGAATAACCCGCTCACCGCCTTGAGGATGTTGGCTTTGTGCACGATCGTGACTTTGCGCCGTCCGTTCGTGAGCGCGTACTCGAACGCGTATCGCACGATCCGCTCGCACCCGTGTCGCGTGACGACCGCGAGTGACTGAGCCACCGCTTTCGGGTCGCCATCCACCGGGATGTGCGCCTCGAACCCCACGTACAGCCCTTCGGTGTTCTCGCGTACCAGCACGATGTCCACGCCGTCATACCGGCCGCCCGGGACGATGGAGGTCGTGGGCCGTACGTTGGCGTACAGGTCGAACTCTCGCCGCAGCGCCACGTTCACCGAACGGAAGCCGGTGCCCACCGGCGTCGTCAGCGGGCCCTTGAGCGCCAGGCCCGTGTGGCGAATGCTCTCCACCGTCGCGTCGGGCAGCGGCGTCCCGGCGTCGTTCAGCGCGGCCACGCCGCCCAGCTGCTCGTCCCACTCGAAGCTCGCGCCTGCTGCCGCCATCACGCGCAACGTCGCTTCCATGATTTCCGGGCCGATGCCGTCTCCCCGGATCAACGTGGCGCGGTGGGTCATGGCAGTCCCGGCGTGAGCGCGCGAACGGCACGTCGCAAGGCGTCCCACGGATCGGACGCCTCGGCCCGTGCCACGGTGCGCCAGCCCACCATGCCCGTGCGGACGTCAGCGAGCGCGACGGTGAGCTCGGCCCGGCCCGCGTCCTGCGACCCCGGCACGAACACAAGCGCGGCCGGGACCATGGCATACCGCTCGCCGGTGGCGGCGGTGAGCGTGCGCATCTGGCTCCACAGCGGATCGGGAATCTGCCGGAGCGACGGGGCTCGAAGCAGCGCGGTGGCCATCTGGTCCGGGTCGGCGAACACCCCGGCCCCGCGCCGCGCCGCCTGACGGAGCTGAGCGGGCGTTACCCACGCTACCTCCGGCACTCGTTCCTTCAGGTTTTCCGTGAGCAGGGAGTCGGCCCGGTCGAGTGCGACGCGGCGCGGACCCACCGCCTCGCTCCACGAGAGGGCCTCGTCGGTCGCCACGAGCGTCAACGGAAAGATAACCACCTTCTGGCCCGCCAGCCCGGCGGTGGGGAGCGGCGCCGTCGGCGTAGGGAGACCGTCAGCCGGCCTGGCTCCGCCACAGCCGCCCGCGCAGGCAGCGCCGCCCAGGACGGCGGCGGCTCCGAACCAACTCCGTGAAACTCGCAAGTGTCCGGGAACTTAAGGGCCCATTGGCGGCGGGCAAAGGCCGCGGGGGCCGCGGGCTACGCGAGCGTCAATCCACCATCGACCAGAATCACCTGCCCGGTGATGTGCCGCGCCTCTTCCGAGCAGAGAAAGGCGACGACGTTCGCGACGTCCTCGGGCTCGGCAACGCGATTGAGCAGCGATTCCTTCTCCGCCCGCTCGACCACTTCCGGCGGGAGCTTCGAGAGCATCTCCGTGCGCACGAAGCCCGGCGCCACGGCGTTCACGTTGATGTTCGAAGGACCCAGGTCCACGGCCGCCGAGCGCGTGAGGCCAACCAGGGCCGCCTTGCTCGCGGCGTAGTTTGCGATGCCGAAGCCGGGCGTGTACGCCTGGTGGGAGGCCACGTTCACGATCTTGCCGTAGCGTTGTTTCCGCAACGTCGGCGCCACGGACCGGATGCAGTGGAACGCGCCGGTCACGTTCGTGTCCAGCACCTCGCGCCAAGCCGCGTCCGTGAGCCGCCACAGCGCGCCGTCATGCGCGATGCCCGCGTTATTCACGAGGTAGTGCACGCCGCCAAGCTCGCCCTTCACCGCCGCGACGAACCTCTCGACGGCCGCGGAATCGCGCACATCGCATGCGGCGCCGTACACACCGACACCGAACGCCCGGAGGGCGGTTTCGGTCAGCAGGGCTTGCGCGCTGATGTCGCGATCGGGCACGTGCAGGTAGTTGAACGCGACGTTCACGCCGCGGCGGGCGAACTCCAGCGCAATCGCGCGTCCCAACCCGGTGGCGCCGCCCGTGACGATGGCGACGCTCCCCTTCATCTCCCGCGGCACCGTCGGCACGGGCTCGGCCTTGGGGGCCAGCGTCGCCCCCGACGCCCGCCCGCCGCGCGAGGCGCCAAACAAGGGCGAACCAGAGCCGGAGAATGGAATGGCGCTCTGCCGGGTGGAGAGGGAGCACGAACGTACGCCGCGCGACCGGTGAAGGCAACCACTCAGAGGCCGATCAGGGACGATTAGGGGCGATCGAAGGCGACGAGGCGCAACAGGTTCGCCCCAGATCGCCCTCGATCGTCGCTGATCGACCCCGTAAGGGTTGCCCCACCCGCACGGAGACGCCATTCTCTACCCCACTATGCGCAAGCTCCTCTCCATGCTGATCTGGGCCGCCATCGCGGCGGCGGGCGCGACGGGCTTCGGCGTGCTCGCCCTGCACCGGGGCGAGACCATCAACGCCGCCTGGTTGGTGATCACCGCCGTGTGCACCTACATGGTGGCGTACCGGTTTTACGCCCGATTCATCGCGCGACGCGTGATGGAGCTGGACGACCGGCGTGCGACCCCAGCCGAGCGGCTGAACAACGGCCGAGATTTCGTCCCAACGAACAGGTGGGTGCTGTACGGGCATCACTTTGCGGCGATCGCAGGCGCGGGCCCGCTGGTCGGTCCGGTTCTCGCCGCCCAGTTCGGCTACCTGCCCGGCACCATCTGGCTCGTGATCGGGGTCGTGCTCGGCGGCGCGGTGCAGGACTTCGTCACGCTGTTCGCCTCGATCCGGCGGGACGGCAAGTCGCTCGGCCAGATGGCCAAGGAGGAGGTCAACAAGGTCACGGGCGTGGCCGCCATGGTCGCGATCCTGGCGATCATGGTCATTCTGCTCGCCGTGCTCGCGCTGGTAGTCGTGCGTGCGCTCGCCGAGAGCCCGTGGGGCACCTTCACCATCGCATGCACCATCCCGATCGCGCTGCTCATGGGATGGTGGATGCGCGTGGTTCGGCCGGGCCGCGCGCTCGAGGCATCGCTGGGCGGCGCCGTCCTGCTGATGCTCGCGCTCTGGACGGGGCGGCTGGTGGCCGAGCACCCCACGCTGGGCGAGTTCTTCACGCTCAAAGCCACGACACTCTCGTACTGGCTGATCCTGTACGGCTTCGTGGCCTCCGTGCTCCCGGTGTGGCTGCTCCTGGCGCCGCGGGATTACCTCTCGACGTTCCTCAAGATCGGGACGGTGATCGCGCTCGCGATCGGCATCCTCATCGTGCTCCCGCCCGTGAAGATGCCGGCGGTCACCCGGTTCGTGGACGGGACAGGGCCGATCTTCGCCGGCAAGCTGTTCCCGTTCGCGTTCATCACGATCGCCTGCGGAGCGATCAGCGGGTTCCACTCCCTGGTGGCATCGGGCACCACGCCCAAGATGGTGATGAAGGAAACGCACGCGCCGATGATCGGGTACGGCGGCATGCTCATGGAGTCATTCGTGGGTGTGATGGCTATGTGCGCTGCGGGCATTCTCGATCCCGGCGTGTACTTCGCGATCAACGCGCCCGCCGGGTTGCTCGGCACGACCGTGGAGCAGGCGTCGCAGACGGTGGCCGGCTGGGGGTTCACGCTCAGACCGGAGGACATGGCGGCGCTGACGCAGGCGGTGGGAGAGGAGAGCCTCCTGTCTCGCACGGGTGGGGCGCCGTCGCTCGCGGTCGGCATGGCACAGATCTTCGCCGGCGTGTCGAGTAAGATCGGCGGCCAGACGCTCACAGCGTTGTGGTACCATTTCGCAATTCTGTTCGAGGCCCTGTTCATCCTGACGACCGTGGACGCCGGCACGCGGGTTGGCCGATTCATGATCCAGGAACTGGGTGGCCAGGTGTGGCGCCGGTTCGGCGCGGTCTCGTGGTACCCGGCTAATCTGCTGGCCAGCGCGTTGATCGTGGCGGGGTGGGGCTACTTCCTGGTGCAGGGCGTGCTCGATCCCCTGGGCGGCATCAACTCATTGTGGCCGCTGTTCGGCATCTCTAATCAGCTGCTCGCGTCCATCGCGCTCACGGTGGCGACGACGATCATCATCAAGATGAAGAAGGCGCGGTACGCGTGGGTGACGCTGGTGCCGCTCGCCTGGCTCGCGACGGTGACGCTCACGGCCGGCGTGCAGAAGGTGTTCGCGCCGGAGCCGCGCCTCGGGTTCCTGGCGCATGCGCGGTCGCTGGCGGGCAGCGCGGATCCGTCCGCTCCCCGCCTGATCTTCAACGACTGGCTGAACGCCCTGCTCGCGCTTGCCTTCATGGCGGTGGTCGTGTTGGTCATCACCGCCGCGGCGCGGGAGTGGTTCGGCGTGTTGTCGCAGAAGAAGGAGGCGGTGGTGCGGGAAGCACCGTTCGTCGAGAGCGCGTACGCCGTGGAATCTTAGGGAAGCTCCTTTCGGGCGCGTGACAGGACCAGAGCGGCGACCACCATGGCGGCGGCCAGCGCCCCGCTCATGAGCAGCGCGACCGTTCCGCCGAACGCGGCGTACAGGGCGCCGAGGAGCAGCCCACCCGGCAATGCAGCGAGTCCCACGGCTGCGTGATACACACCGAACAGCCGACCTCGTCGCTCGGCACCTCCTAGAAGAGCGACCAGAGCCCGCTCCGAGGATTCCGTCGCTCCCGCGACAAGGCCAAAGACAAGAAACCAAACCACGCCCATCGCGGGCGTGCTCGAGTGGGCGAGCGCGACGCACACGCCCGCGTAGAGCAGCCATCCCAGCTGCATCGTGCGCGCCGGGCCGGCCCGATCAGACACCCAGCCCCCGGGATAGCTCGCGGCAGTGCGGACCACGTGCAGCGCCGCCCAGGTGACGGGCACGAGCGCCACGGCGACGCCAAGATCCTGAAGGCGGAGGATGAGGAGGGTCTCAGGGAGGCGGGAGAAAGCAAAAAGGACGATCAGCGCGAACAGAGGCGATCGAGGGCGATCGAGGGCGATCGAGTACGACGGCTCTGGACGGCGAGGGGCGGCGGGAGGCGGCGCGGGCTCGGGCCTGGTCTCCTTCTTTAGCGTGAACCAGACGACGATCACCGCTGCCACTCCCGGCACGGCGGCCCATGCGATCACAGCCGCGGGGCTCAGGCCCGCGAGCGTGAGCAGCGCGGTCGCGACCAGCGGCCCGACCGTGGCACCGGCGTGGTCCATGGCACGGTGAAACCCGAACGCCCGGCCGTGGATCTCCGGCGCGGCAGCATCCGCGATGACCGCGTCGCGCGGGGGGGATCGCATGCCCTTGCCTACCCGATCCGCGGTCCGGAACGCCACGACGTGCCACCCGGCAGATGCAACGGCCGTGAGCGGCCGCGCGATCGCCGCCACGGCGTACCCCAGCACCACCAGCGGCCGCCGCCACGTTGGACGGTCGGCGAGCCAGCCGGAGTACAGCCGGGCGCCCGCCGCGGCAGCGTCCGACAGCCCGTCCAGAACGCCGAGCGTCACGGCCCCACCGCCCAGCCCGCTCGTAACGAAGGCAGGCAGCAGGGGATACACCATTTCGCTCGCGAGGTCGTTCAGGAGCGAGACGGCGCCGAGGGATTTGACGACGGGGGGAAGGCGGGGAGGCGCGGCGACAACCGCTTCACTCATCCAGCTTCAGCCCCCACCGAATCAAGCTGACAGGCAGTGTTCCGTATCGCAGCACCGCATCGTGGAACCGCCGCAGCGTGTAGTCGGACCCCGCAGCGGCGCGGTACGCATCCCGGAGCGAGCGCAGCTCCCGACGCCCCACGGCATAGCAGAGCTGGTACGCCGGATACGCGCAGTAGCGCCGCACCTCCGCCTCGGCGTTCGCCCGATCGAAGTGGACCCGATCTACCAGAAGCCTCACGGCCTCGTCGAACGTCATCCCGCGAGTATGGAGCCCCACGTCCAGCACGATGCGTAACGCTCTCCACAGCAAATGCAGGCGCCGGAAGAACCGCTCTTCGAGCGTTCGATAGAAGCCCTCTTCCTCCATCATCTCTTCGCAGTACAGGGCCCACCCCTCGATCGTCAGCGGCGTGCCCAGGAGCCGCCGCAATGGCCGCCCGAGCGCCTGCGCGGTGAGGAAATGCAGATGGTGGCCGGGGTACCCCTCGTGCAGGGCCGTGGACGCCAGCTCGTGCACGCAGTGGTCCCGCAGCAGCCGTTCCGCGATGTCCGGCGCAAGCCCCGCATCCGGCGGCGTGACGTAAAACCACCCGGTCCGATCGGCCGCCAGAGCCCCGGGAGGCTGGTAGGCGGCGTACGGGATGAGCGGCCGGAGGAAGGATGGCGTCTCGATCACGTCGAGCCGTCCCTGCGGGATCCCCGCCAGATCCCGCTCCATCACGAACACCCGGGCCCGGTCCATTTCGGCTGAATAGGCGGCCACGAGAAGATCCGCTCTGGGATGTTCCCGACGCAGGCGGTCCACCAGGTCTGGCCAGGCGCTCCCGCCGTTCAATTCCCTCGCGAACCGCTGCAGCTCGAGATCGAGCTCCGTCGCGAGCGCCAGACCGTAGCGCCACAGCTCCGGCGCCGTGCTGCGCAGCGCATGCTCGTAGTGCAGACGGAAGTTGAACGCGTCCTCGCCGACCGCGAACGCGCCATTGGCGGACGCCATCAAGTCGGTTTCCAGGAACCGTCGGAAATCGCGCAGGGCTTCCCCGGCCCGGGCGTGCGTTTCGTCGAACGTCGAATCGTTGGGCGGTTGGAGATGGCGTCGCACTTCCTCGAGGACGGTCTCGGCACCGGCTACCACCTTCAACGCGGTGTCAACGAACACCCCGGGGCATTGGCGTAGCGTGGCGCGCGCCCCTTCAAAGAAGGCGGGGAATTCCGCGAGCCGGCCGGCGGCGGCCTTCGCGCGGTGCTCCAGCGGACGGTCGCGCCGTTCCAGCAGGAAGTACAGGCCTTCCAGGGCATGGTTGAGCCAGAACCCGGGGTTGGTGACGTGGACGCGCTCCACCGAGAACCGGTGCACGGCGACCCGGATCTCGTTGAGCAGCGCCGTGCGGTCAATCTCGTCTTCCAGGGCCGCCGGTTCTGCTTCTTCCACGGCGGCGCCGAGCGCGCGCAGGGCCGCGACGTGCTGGCGCACGTCCTCGACCGTGTAGCGACCCAACCGGTGATCGTGCTCGGCCACACCCGCCGCGGTCGCGTCCACCGGGTCGAGGTGCCAGCGGACGTCGAGATACGAAGCCGTGAGGTCGGTAAGACTAGCGGGCGGCGTCAACCGGGGCGCCTGGAGTGCGGCCGAGCGCCTCGGCCGCCAAATGATGGCATTCCGCGTCGCTCAGCACGCGATCCGCGCGCTTGGCGGCCGCGAACAGGTGATCACACAGCGCGGCGTTCGTGGAATCGTACCCGTGCTCCTCGAGCCAGCACCGGACGTTCGACAGCCCTGAGACGGGAGAGATCTCAATGCGTTGCCTCAGGCCGAACGTGCCCGCCGGCACGCTGGAATACACGCGATCCGCGAGCCACGCGTCGCCTTTGCGCCGGGCCTTGATGATCGCGGCAGCATGGACGCCGGTGCCCGTGCGGAACGCATCGGCGCCCATCACCGGGTAGTTCGGAGGGAGCGGCACGCCGATCGCCTCGGCAGCCAGCTGGCAGTACTCCCTCAGCCCCGAGACGTCATGCCGGTGGGCGCCGAGCAGGCGCAGGTTCACGATCAAGAGGTCCATCTCCGCGTTGCCCACCCGCTCGCCGATGCCGAGCGCGGTGGCGTGCACGCGGTCCACTCCCGCCTCGATCGCCGCCAGACAGTTGATCAGCCCCATCCCCCGGTCCCGGTGTCCATGCCAGTCGATCTTAACGGCCTCGCCCGCCGGAACCACAATCTCTTCTTTGACGAACCGTACCAGATTCTTGACGCCCGCCGGCGTCGCGTGACCCACCGTGTCCGCCAGGCAGATGCGGCGCGCACCCCACCCGATGGCGTTGCCGTAGAGCGCCTTCAAGGTCTCCGGCCTTGCCCGCGTCGTGTCCTCCGTGACGTACATGACCGGGAGCCCCTCTCGTACGGCAAACGTGACCGCCTCCTCGCTGGCTCGCAGCATCCGGTCCAGGGTCCAGTCCTCGGCGTACTGGCGAATCGGAGAGGATCCGATGAACGTGGCCGCCTCGATCGCGATCCCGACCTCCTGGGAGATCCGCACCACAGGTTCCACATCCGCGATCACCGTTCGGGCCGCGCAGTTGGGTTGGATGGGCAGCCCGGTGCCGGCGATCTCGCGGGCGAGCGCCCGCACGGACTCCTGCACGCGCGGACCCGCACCAGGCAGGCCGATATCGGCCGCCACGATGCCGAGGTCCGCCATCAGGTGGAGCAGGCGGATCTTGACGTCCAGCGGGGGATCAATGGCGGAGGGCGACTGCAGGCCGTCGCGCAGCGTCTCATCGTTGAGGTCCACCCGCGCCGCCGGCCAGTCGAAGCCACCCTGCGCGTTCCAGTCGTGGATCAGCGCCGAGTCGTCCATGGTCGAAAGTGCGTGTCAGTCGTGGGGAGAGTCAAGCCGAACGAGGCGATGGCGGGCGACGACAGGCGATGAGGGGCGATCTTGGCCTCATCGCACGTTCTCACGGCGCCGGCGCCACCTCGTCAACGGTCGCGACCACGTTGTCGAGCACCCGGCCCTCCAGCACCACGTCGTCCCCGATGAGTGCGTGCCGCACCTGGCAGCCGACGAGCCGTGTGCCCCTGCCCACGATCGCCTCCCGTACCGTGCCTCCGGACACCACCGCCCCGGTCTCGATGGTCACGTTGGGCCCCACCACGCAACGGTCGAGCGCCGCGCCCGGTTCCACGCGCACCGGGTCAACCACCGTGACGTCGGGGCGCGCCGCCGGCGCCAGAGCCCGGCCATTGCGGAGGAGGTGGAGGTTGGTTTGGAGCACCGTCTCCACCTTGCCACAGTCGTACCAGCCCGCTACTTCCGCCGTCATGATCTTCCGGCCCCGGTCGATCATGTACTGGAAGGCGTCCGTGAGGAACCATTCCCCCATCTGCTTGGGGCGCGCGAGGGTCCACTCGATCCCGTCGAACAGAGCGCGCCAATCCGCCACATAATACAGACCGATATTCGCGAGCCGCGAAACAGGCTCCCTGGGCTTTTCCACGATACGCGTCATGTACCCTGCGGAGTCGGTCACGACCACACCGAAGCGCTGGTAGTCCTCGACCTCCTTCGCCCAGATGATCCCGTCGGCGCGGGTCGTGTTCACCAGGGACAGATCGGCGTCGAACAACGTGTCCACGAAGATGATGAGCACAGGCCCTCGCACGTGGGGCCGCGCGAGTCCGACGGCGCCCGCGGTCCCGTCCTGAATCTTCTGTTCGATGAAACGGGCCGGGTATTTGTAATTTGCTCGAACGTAGGCTTCGACCTGCTCTTTGAGGTGACCCGTGATGAAGATCAACTCCTCGACATCCAACCCGACGAGCTTGTCCATCACGTAGTCCATCACCGGCCGCCCGGCGACACGAATGAGCGGCTTGGGGACGCGCTGGGTCAGCGGCAGGAGGCGCGTGCCTTTGCCGGCCAAGGGGATGACGACTTTCATGGCGCCGGGACGCTGCGCGTGCCGGTGGCATGCCGCAGCGCGCGTGAGAGGCGTGTGGTCTCGGCGGACGCAGTGAACCGGGGTCGCGAGATTCTCACGGGGCGCTGGCGTGCGCCGTGTCCACACGCCTCGTCGCGCGCCAAGGCATGCCGCCGGCGCGCAGCGTCACGTGCGCCCATACCGGTCTTTCACCCGCACCACATCCTCTACCTCCGGCGTCGACGCCTCCAGCAGGTCGGCCGCGGTCACGGCCTCCATCTGGTGAATCGTCGGCGGCGTGACGTGGTAGCTCTCGCCCTCTCGCATGCGCCGTTCGGTGAGGGTGTCGCCCTCCTGGACGCGAAAGATGATCTCCCCGCGCAGGACGTAGATCGTCTCGTCCTTCTTGCGGTGGTACTGGAGACTCAGGACGTGACCAGGCTCGATATGGAGGATCTTGCCGACGTACCGGTCGGTGCGAGCCCAGACCAGCTCATAGCCCCAGGGCTTGGCGACACGGTAGGGAGGCTGGGCGTCTTCGGCGGGAGGATGCTCTGGCATTGACGCGCGCGTTGTAAGAGGTGGAACCTGACCGGGGGTGACGCTACGCCGCCGCCGGTTCCTCGACCCGGATCTCTTCCAGGGCGCGATGCAGCTCGGCGGCGGACTGCCAGCGCTCTTCCCGCTTCTTGGCGAGCGCTCGGAGAATCACCCGCGACAGCGATTCGGGAACCTCGGGATTGAGCTGCCGCGGATCCAGCGGCGTCTCCTCGAGGTGTTTGGCCATCAGCGCCATCAGCGTAGGAGCGCTGAACACGTTCCGGCCGGAGACGCACTCGTACAACACCGCACCGGCCGCGTACAGGTCCGCGCGGGGGTCCACCGCCTCTCCCATCAACTGCTCCGGCGCCATGTATTCCGGCGTCCCGATCGCCGTCCCCGCCTGCGTCAGGCCTTCTCCCAGCCGGGTGCCCTCGGTGTGCCGCGCGATGCCGAAGTCCATGACCTTGAGGAAGCCGGTTGGGTCCACGACGATATTCTGGGGCTTGATGTCGCGGTGCACGACGCCCTGCTCATGCGCGACCTCGAGGGCCCGGCACAGCTGCTTGCCGACGGTGAGCGTCACGCTCACCGGAAGCCGGCCCCGCTTCCGGATCAAGTCCTTGAGGCTGGTGCCTTCCACGTACTCCATGGTGATGTAGTACACGCCGTTGACCTCACCCAGGTCGTGCGTGCGCACGACGTTCCGGTGAGTGATGCGCCGCGCAAGCCGGATCTCCTGCTTGAAGCGCTCCAGGCTGTTCGCGTCCGCCGCCACCACGTCGGGTTTCAGCGTCTTGATGGCCACCACTTCGTCCAGGTCGCGGTCGTGCGCCCGGTACACCACCCCCATCCCGCCCGCCCCAAGCACCTTCTTGATCTCGTACCGGCCCGCGAGCACACCGCCGATCTCGAGCATGTCGGCGGGTTGGGTGGCGATGCGCGCCGTAGCTCCCGCGGCGCCGCGAGTGACTTGCACCACTTGATCCGGCGTCAGCGCCACCGTCTGGCCGCCCGCGCTCAGGAACTCCACGAGATCCTGCTTCTCCTTCAACTCTTGCACCATGCGCCGGAACGCGCCTGCCAGCTCGCCGATCTCGTCTCTCGACCGCGCGTCGATGGGCACGTCGTATCGTCCGTCCGCTACCTCGCGGGTCGCCTGCACCAGTCGCCGCACGGGCCGCGTGATACCCCCGGCCACGACCAGTGACGACAGGACCGCGAGGGCGAGCCCGGCCGCGAAGGCACGGATAATCGTCGTGCGCAGCCGTGCGAACGGGGCGAGTTCCTCGTCCCGCGAGCGGAGCCCGACGTATCCGGCCACCGGGTATCCGGCCGCGGTGTTGAGCGGCCCCACGGTGCCCACGAGCGTTTCGTCGCCGACGCGCCACCGGACGCCCACCTCCGCCGTGTCCGACAGAGCGGTGCCCCAATCGCCCGCCCCGCTCATGGTCCCCTGCAGGGCCGCGGTCGCCACCGTGGACACCGTGGGCACCGGCTTCCCTTCCTGGTCGAGCACGAAGAAGAGGATATCAGAGTCGGTGTTCTGCTTGAGATGGCCCGCCAGGGTGCTGTCGATCGGCACGGCCGCCACGAGCACACCGTATACGGTCGTTCCGCCGGGGCTCTTGATCGGCACGCCCACGGCCTGGAACAAGAGGTCGTCATCGGGTGCCTCGTCCGAGCCCGGTTCGATCCAGGTCCCCGCGGCCGCCTGGCCCTCGAGCGGCAGGCCGACCAGGGCGCCCTCGCCGAGCGAGTCGCCCGCGAGGTTCCGCAGATCGGTGTGCGCCCGCAGGATGCCGGACCCGTCCGTAATCAACGCCCAGGCCGCGCCCACCTGGTCACGAAACTCATCGGCCTGGTCGAGGAGATTGGCCCGGTTGTCTTGCCGCAGCGCCTCGCTGATGCGGGCGACGTAGTCCGGCACTTGAGCGACGACACTGGCGCTCTGCAACAGCGCCTGCCCCCGAGCCGCGAGCGCATCGTCAATGGCCGACCGGGTAGCGGCCAGCGCGCGCGTGATGGATTCGTCGGCGGCTCGGTCCGCTTGTTGCTTGGTGAGCAGCAACGAACCCCCGAGCACGACCACGACGACTGCGGCAGCTGACAGGAAGATCTTGGCGCCGAGTCCCGAGATCGGGATGCCCTTAATACCGCCTCCCGCGGCGCGCGTACGGCTGGCCAAACTTGTTCAGGTGCTGCACGAACTTGTACCCGCGGACATCCAGCCGGAGCTCGAGCCCCTGCACGCCATTCGCTCCGACCTGAAGGGGTTGCCCCGCCAACGGGGTTGCGCGCTCGTGCCAGACGTGCACCGTATACTCGCCGGGTGGGACGCCGGTGATGGCGAACGAACCGTCCCCCGCAGGTTGCGCGTACCACGGCGCGTCGCGCACCACGATAAACGCGCTCATTTGCGCGTGCACGTTACAATACACGCGGATGATTCCCGGCCTGGTGAACTGATGCGACTTCGCCTGCCCGCGACTGTAAAGCCCCAGATCGAATTGCGCTTCCTCCGACAGCGAGAAGACATTGTGGTCGAAAGCGTCGCTGTTGGGGAACGACACAGTGCTCCCGATGGGAACCACAGTCACCCGGGGTCGGAATTCCTTGTCCGCCGCGACGATCTGGGCGCTGATGGACTTCACTGCGCCGGGGCTCGCAGGCTGGAGCCAGACCACCGCCTGCCCGACATCCTGGGCGGACTTGTCACCGCGCTCGAGCACCAGCACGCGCCCCGTCACGGTGTTCGGCTGCTGGGCCGCGCTCGCGGCGGCCGTGGCCGTGAGCAGAACCAGCCCTGCCGGGATCCGGCATCGATCGAGCGCGCGTGTTAGCCGGGCAGCGAAGCAGGGCATTTCGTGAACAGGTTAGCCGATTTCGGAAGAACCGTCAACGCGACTCTCAGCGACGGAGCCAACTCCATGCGTACGTGCAACCTAGTGTTCGCCGTCCTGCTGCTCTGCGCCGCTCCGCTAATCGCCCAGGAGCAGACCGCCGACACGTCACTCGCCGCGCGGCTGGCCCGGGCGGAGCGGACCATTGAGATGTTGCGCGCGCAGGTGGCGGAAGCAGCCGCGCAGCGAGCCGAGTCGCGATCCCGGCGGCGCCTTGAATTCTCCGGTCGTGTCCTGGTCAACGCCTTCTTCAACAACGGAAAGGTCAACAACAGCGACGTACCCCAGTTCGTCTTGCCGCCGGACCCGCCGGTCCTGCCGGCGAGCGCGGCGGGGGCGACCGTGCGGCAATCTCAACTCGCACTGACCGCGTTCGCCTCGGGAGTGGGCGGAGGTGAGTTCACCGGCGAGCTGGACATGGACTTCTTCGGCGGGCAGCAGCCCTCGTCCGGGGGACGCACGTTCCCTTTGATGCGGCTCCGGCGAATGCGGGCCGAACTGACCTGGCCCCACGCCTGGCTCCTGATCGGTCAAGAGGCCCCGCCAATTGCCGAGGTTAACCCATCAAGCCTCGCGCAGATCGGGTTCACGGGATTCGCGGCGTCGGGCAATCTGTGGCTGTGGATTCCACAGGTCCGAGCCGGTATCGGCGCGGGAACCTCTGTCCGGCTCGGCGTAGAAGCCGCGGCGCTAGCGCCAACCACGGGAGACCCGCAGGCAGTATTCGCCACACAACCGGACCGCGCCGAGCGGAGCCGCCGTCCGTTCGCGCAGGGGCGGCTTCGGATCTCGTGGGAGGAGGCCCAGACCAGCGGCGAGCTCAGCATTGGCGGGCACTACGGCTGGCTCGCCATCGCTGGCGACACGCTCGCGGTGTCGAAAGCGGCCGCTGTGAGCGCGCTGCTGGCCGCGGGGCCCGTAGAGTTACGCGGAGAGGCCTTCGTCGGTGAGGCGCTGGCCGGACTCGGCGGCGGCGGGATCGGGCAGAACCTCGGCCCGGGCGACCAACCGGTGCGATCCAAGGGAGGGTGGGTACAGCTCAACATCAAGCCGGTATCTTCGTGGGAACTGGGCGGTGGCTACGGCATTGACGACCCTGAGGACCTGGACCTCAATCCACTGACGGCCCGCTTGAGGAACGTGTCGTGGGAAGGTCATGTCCATTGGCGCCCGCAGCCGCTCGTGTTCGGGGCCGAGTTCCGCCGGCTGGAAACCAGGTACGCGGCGCCGACGGGTGTCCTGTGGGTGAACCACCTGAACGTAGCGGCCGGGTTCGAGTTCTAGCGGGAAGCGGGAAAAACCGATACATCCGTACTAGGACTTGATCATCATGATTCCGGACCCGGGTCTCTCCCCTCCCGGATCGCCCCCGGAGCCTGCCCGCCTCATCTGCCCGCGCTGCCGCGTCGGCGAGGTGACGTACGAGCACGCCGTCTGCGGGCTGTGCGGCTACTCGGTCGCGACGGGCGAAGTAGCAGACGACCCCGTCCCACCAGCGATCGAGGACGCCGTGCGCCGCGAGCTGGGCGAGCAGTTCCGAGTGGACCGGCTGCTCGGACGGGGCGGGATGTCCCTGGTTTATCTCGCCCGCGAGCTGGAGCTCAACCGCTACGTCGCGCTGAAGGTCCTCCCGCTCCAGCTCGTGCTGGGCCCCGATGCCGCGGACCGCTTCAAGCGCGAGGCCAAGGTCGGCGCCGCGCTGGACCATCCCCACATCGTCCCGGTACTCCGCATCGGCGCGACCGCGACCTTCCTGTGGTACTCGATGCGCTGGGCGAAGGGCGGATCGTTGCGCGAGGTCCTGAATCGGTCGGGCCCGTTGAGTTTGGGCGATGCGCTCAGCGTGATCCAACCCGTGGCGAATGCTCTGTACTACGCCCACCAGCGCGGGGTCATCCACCGCGACGTGAAGCCGGCCAACGTGCTCGTGGACGATGCCGGCTGGGTTTCCCTGTGCGATTTCGGGATCGCGAAGCTGTTCGGCGCCATCCCCCTTACCCAAACCGGCGCCACGGTCGGAACACCGGGGTACATCCCTCCCGAGCAATGTTACGGACACGCGGTGGACGGGAGGGCGGATGAATACTCGCTCGCGATGATGACGTATGAGTGTCTCACCGGGAGCCTGCCCTTCACTGCGGACTCGCTGGGCGAGATCGTGCGAAAGCACTGCATGGAACCGCCGCCGCGGGTGACTGATGCGCGCCCGGATCTTCCCAACTCGGTCGCCGACGCTCTCTTGCGTGCGATGAGCAAGACCCCGAACGATCGCTTCGACACCGTCGTGGATTTCGTGCGAGCCATGGGCGGCGACGTGGCGGCGCCGCCGTCACCGCTGAACGCGGGACTCGTGTCCCTGCCCGACGTTTCCACAAGTCCCACTCCTGAAGCACTCGCGAATCGAGCGCGGCTGCCATGGGTCGCGGCGGGCCTCGCGGGACTCGTCGCTTTGACCGCCGTGTCCGCGCTCCTGACCCGTGGGTCACCGAACGAAGCGCCATCGCTCGGTGCGCGAACAGCTGATTCTCTCACGCCCACGGAGGCGCCGGGGTTGCTGTGGGTCAATTCGAGCCCCTGGGGATATCTCTCCGTGGACGGCCGTCCGCTCGGAGCCACGCCGGCCATGCGCGTGGAGGTCCCCCCTGGGAGGCACCGAGTGCGGATCTCGCGCGACGGCTTCGAGCAGTACGAGCAAGACATCGAGATCGGCTCGGGTGAGGAAATCCGTCTCACGCAGATCGAGCTTCGCCGATCCGCGCGATGAGACTGCCTCTCACCGCGGTGGCCGCGCTGGCGCTGACGGCCGCCGGGCCGGCACCAGCGCAACAGGACCTCACGACCGTGCTCGTGACCGAGGGGATCGCGGCGTACAACGATCTCGAGTTCGCCGCCGCGGCGCGCCTGCTGCGCCGTGCGATCGACGGGAGTGTCCGGCCTCTCCCTGGAGCCGAGCGCAAGCGAGCCCTCATGTACCTGGGGGCTGCCGAGCACTTTCTGGAACAGCGCGAGCGCGCCGTGGATGTCTTCCGCGAATTGGCGCTCGACGACCCGACCTTTCGACCCGACTCCCTGGTGTTTCCACCCCGCGTCACGCGGCTGTTCGACGAGGCGAGGCAAACCGCCAAGGGAGTGGCGATCGCGCTCCCGGCCGAGCAGCGGCTCATGCCCGGCCAGCCGGGGCTCGCGATTACGATAAACGCCACGTCCCCACACCTCATTACAGCAACGTTGCGGACCGCGCGGGGCGACGTCGTGCGTCATCTTTATGACGGTCGCATAGAGGAGCGCATCGTGCTACGGTGGAACGGACTGGACGAGAGCGGCGACGTGCTCTCCACCGGGCTGTATCATGTCGAAGTGACATCCATGGTCACACCCGGCGCGGTGCTGCGGCTGGTCCGGATTCCGTTAGACGTCCGGACGACCCACGCTGACACGTTGCCCTGGCCACCCCAGGGACCCAAGGCAGCAGGCGCCCCCGACCTGCGGGTCCTGGTGCCTGGCCTCGCCGCAGGGTTGGTCCTCGCGCTCCCGCCCCTGTTCGGGGACGTGGGTGCTGAAGGCGCGCGCGTTGGGCTCGGCGCAGCGGTGGCCGGTCTCGGCCTGGCGTTGTCGCTCCGCCCGCGGCGTGAGGCCGGTGCCCCTGTCGCCGAAGAGTGGCAGCGCAGCGTGGCCCGAGTGCGCGAGGAAAACGCCCGGCGCCGCCGGACGGCGTCAATTCTCGTGAGCCCAGGAGTTCCACAGCGGATGGAAGGCACGGGGGAAAGAAACGGGCGATGATGGGCGATGATGGGCGATGATGGGCGACCGAGAATAGGGCATAATGCAGCCGGCGTATACGTACCTGTCGCGCTCTGAGCTTGCAGATCGCGTCGAACGGGCGCTCGCCAGCCTGGCGGACTGCCGCGCGTGCCCGCGCGACTGCGGCGTGAATCGACTGGAGGACAAATGGGCCGCCTGCAAGACGGGCCGCTACGCGGTCGTCTCCAGTTATTTCCCGCATTTCGGTGAAGAAGATTGCCTGCGCGGCTGCAACGGCTCCGGGACGATCTTCTTCAGTCACTGCAATCTCCGATGCGTCTTCTGCCAGAACTTCGACATCAGCCAGGCCATCCGCCCGGGGGCGCGTTCCGGACATCGCCCCCTGGAGATCGCGGCGATGATGCTGGAGCTGCAGGATCGCGGGTGCCACAACATCAACTTCGTGACTCCGGAGCACGTGGTGCCCCAGATCGTCGAGGCCCTGGTCCCGGCCATCGACCGGGGGCTGGCGCTGCCGCTCGTGTACAACACGAGCGCCTACGACTCGCTGGAGAGCCTGGCCGTCATGGACGGGCTGGTGGACATCTACATGCCGGATTTCAAATACTGGTCGAGCGAGGCGAGCCAGAGCTACCTCAAGGCGGACAACTACCCGGATGCCGCGCGCGCGGCGATCAGCGAAATGCACCGGCAGGTCGGCCCTCTCGCGCTCAACGCCGATGGAATCGCGCAGCGAGGCCTCTTGATCCGTCACCTCGTGATGCCGGGATGCCTCGACGAGACGCGAGCCATCCTCGAGTGGATCGCCGCCGAGCTCGGGCCGGACACCTATGTGAACCTGATGGATCAGTACCACCCGGCGGGGAAGGTGGCAGCAACGAGTTATCCCGAAATCAACCGCCGGCTCACGACACGGGAATTCGCCGAAGCTCGCCGGATCGCGCGAGAGATTGGGCTCCGGCGGCTGGATGAGCGCCGCCCGCATCCCGGGCTCGTGCGGCGCATCGTCTTGGCCTAGCAGATCCTCTCGGCTACCCCGCCGTTTCCTCGCAGTGCTCCGCGAGCCGGTCCGCGAGACGGCTCACGCGCGCCGTCCTGGACCGCACGACGGCGCGGTAGATGGCCCGCGAGAGACCGAACGTGCCGCCGATCGCCGCCAGGGCCGCCGTGATGGCGACTTCGATCGGCAGGTCGAGCGCGGCCAGGCCGACCGAAAGGATGGTCGCCGCCAGCGCCCCACCACCGCCACCCATCACGCCGCCGAAAACGCCGCCCGCGATGTCCTCGAGCCGTTGCTCGACCGTGATGCGCGTGCGCCCGTTTCGCGACACGATGCGCACGATCGCGTGGGGCGGATCACCCTCCCATCCCTCCCCGAACATCTCGCCCCAGTCGGTGAGCTTGAGCGGTTTCTTCGGCCGGCGGGCTGTCCAGATCAGTGTCCGGCCCTTGTGCGACGCGTAGCCCATGACGCCGAACGTGGCCCGGGCCTCCTCGATCAGCGCATCGTGCTCCGACTCCGGCACCTCACCATCGGTCACGCGCTCGGCGACGGCGAGCGTGGGCGAGCCCAGGAAGCCGGAGCGGGATACCATGGCGGGTGCCGCAGGGGCAACCGGCGCCTCAGGCTCCGCCGAACCTGGCGCCGCCGGCGTCCGGTGCTGTGCGAGTGGCGCCGACACTCTGGCCGAGGTGGTGAAGTCGGCGGGGTTCTCGAGCGCGCTCGCGAACTCCCCCGGTGTCGGAAAGCGTTCCCCGCGCTGCACGGCCATCGCCCGAACGAGCGCCCGCTCCATGCCGCGCGGCAGGCGGTCGATCTTGGCGCGGTGCTCGGGCGAGGCATCGAGCAGCCGCCCTGCGCGCAGCGCATCCTCCGACACCCAGAGCCCCGGAATGCCGCCAACCAACGTCTCGTACGTCACGACGCCCAGGCTGTACACGTCGGTCCGGGCATCGAGATCGGTGGAGCCCGCGGCCTGCTCCGGGCTCATGTACCCCGGAGTTCCCAGAGCGATTCCGGTGCGAGTGAGCTCTGCGCCTCCAGCCGAGCTCACGGCCTTCGCGATTCCGAAGTCGGCGACGACCGCTTGCCCTTCCGGCAGGAGGATGTTCTCCGGCTTGATGTCGCGGTGCAGGACGCCCTGGCGGTGTGCGTAGTCCAGCGCGTCCGCGACCTGCCGGGTCAGCTGGAGCGCACCGGGGACATCTACCAGGCCGAGCCGGCTGAGTAGGCCGCGGAGCGACTCGCCTTCGACGTACGGCATCACATAGTACAACAGTCCGCCGGCGTCCCCGGAGTCGTAGAGCGGCAGGATGTGCGGATGGCTGAGCCGCGCGGCGATCTCGATCTCCTTGAGGAAGCGCGCTGGCCCCACAGACGCCGCAAGATCCTGGCGCAACACTTTGATCGCCACGCGGCGGCGGTGGCGCTGATCCTGCGCACGGTACACGGTCGCCATCCCGCCGCGGCCGATGACGTCCTCGATCGTGTAGCGGTCCGCCAGACCATCCAGCAGTTCCGCGGGCAGCTGGGTCATACGCGACGTTGCGCTCCGGAGTGCGGCAATGGACACCAGACGCCGTTGGGCATTGTCACGCCGCAGCCTGCCGTCTCACATTGAAACCAGATCATCGTTCGGACGTACGATACATCGCAATGCTCAGTTTCATACTGGTTGCGGCGGCACAGCTCCAGATCCCGACGCCCGCTGGGTACGTCAACGACTTCGCTGGCGTAATCAACGCAGAGTCGGCGCGCCTGATGGGCACGGTCATCGACGAAGTCCGCGCCAAGTCAGGTGGCGAGATCGTCGTAGTGACGCTGCCCGAATTGGGCGGACGGCCTTCCATAGAGGTCGCGCGCGACATCGGCCGCCAATGGCGTGTGGGCGCCCGCGGTGGGCCCGGTGATCGCGCGCGGAACGCCGGGGTCATCCTCTTGCTCAAACCAGGCCGCCAACCCGGCGACGGTCTAGCTGACCTCGCTATCGCCACGGGCGCAGGCGCCGAAGGGTTTATCACCGACGCCCGCGCGGGCAGAATCCGGGACGCCATCGGACGAGCGGCGGCGGAGGAAGGCAGCTACGGCGCTGGACTCGCGGCGGGCGTGTGGCTCCTCGCGCAGGCGTACGCCCAGGAGTTCGAGTTCGAGCTGACCGGCGAGCCGCCGGTGCTGGCGGAGCGCGACGGGATGCCCGGTGTGGCCGTGGCCGGACAGTTCCTGCTTTTCATGCTGGTCTTGAGTCTCATGTTACGGCGCGCCTATCGACAGGCTGCGTACCGCCGCGGCTATTATCGCGTGCCGAGAGGTCGGGAATGGGTCGTTCTCGGCACCATGTTGCGTGGCAGCCTTCGCGGCGGTAGACGCGGAGGCTGGGGCAGTGGGTTTGGTGGCGGCGGGTTCGGGGGCGGCGGCGGGTTTGGCGGGTTTGGTGGCGGGGGTGGGTTCTCCGGCGGCGGCGCATCGGGGAGGTTCTAGTTGCCCCGGCCCCGGCCTCGCATCTTTGGGTTTGACTCCAGGCGGGGGCTCCCCTGCTCGCGCTGTGCGTAACATGCCTCTTTCAGCTTCAGCTCCCCGCACCGGTCGGGTTCGTCAACGATTTCTCGAACGTGCTCGATCCCGAATCGGTCCGTCGCATGGTCGCGCTCATTGAGGAGGTGCGCGCGAGGTCCGGCGGCGAGATTGCCGTGGTCACGCTGCCGGATCTCGGTGGACGCGCTTCTATCGAAGTGGCGCGAGACATCGGCCGACAGTGGGGTGTCGGAGCCCGCGGCGGCCCGGGCGACCGCGCTCGGAATGCGGGACTCGTCCTTCTGCTCAAGCCCAGCGCCCGGCCCGGCGACGGGCGCGCCGAGATCGCGATCGCCACAGGAACGGGCGTCGAGGGGTTCATCACAGACGCCCGGGCCGGACGGATTCGCGATGCCATCGGACGCGTCGCTGTGGAGCGCGGGAGTTATGCGGCCGGGCTCGTGCACGGAGTGCAGTTGGTCGCACAGGCCTATGCAGAGGAGTTCGGCTTCCGGCTGTCCGGGGTCCCCCGGCCAGTGGGCCAGACGCGTGTGGTGTGGACCGGCGTCTGGCTGTTTTTCGGAACGCTGCTCATCTGGGGCATGGTGACGGGCATCCGCATGATTCAAGCAGACGACCGACAGGTTCGTGACGTCGTGAAGAAGTACCGTCGATATGAGCGCGGCATGTTCGAGCAAAGTTGGATTGATCGAGTCACCAACAAGCGGGTTGGCTGGGTGCCCGACATCGCCGAGCCGGGAAGGCAAGGAGAAGGCCGCGGCACCTTCGGAAGTGCGTGGCTCACCACCGTGACGGGTGGTGGAGGGGATGACGGCTCGTGGTCCGGGGGCGGGTTTGGCGGCGGCTTTGGTGGCTTCGGGGGAGGCGGCGGCTTCAGCGGCGGCGGTGCCTCGGGGGTGTTCTGATGACCAAGGATGTCAACGCGAGAATCGACGAGCTTGCCCACGCGCTCACGGGGGCGCTCGGCACGAACCTGACTTCGCTCGTCCTCTACGGCTCCGTCGCACGGGGGGACTACGATGCGAAGCGGTCCGACGTCAACCTTCTCCTCATCGTGCAAGACGCTTCGCCAACCGCCCTGGCGCCGGCCGGGCCGGCGATCGCCCGCTGGGCCCGCATGGGGCAGCCGCCGCCGCTGATGTTTGCCGCGCAGGAATGGCGCGCCTCCACCGACGTGTTCGCCATGGAAATGGAAGAAATGCGTCAGGCGCATCGCGTGCTCCGAGGGGACGATCCGTTCGTCGGCCTCGAGACCTCGCCGGCCGACGTGCGTCATGAGCTGGAACGGGAGGCCCGGGGAAAGCTGGCACACCTGCGCGCGCACTACGCCGCCTGCCAGTCGGACGGCCGAGCCCTTGGCGGCCTGCTGCTCAACTCCGCCAAGACGTTCTTTGTACAGTTCCGAACCCTCTTGCGCCTCAAGGGCACGGTCCCGCCAAGGAAACTCGATGAGCTGGTGGCCGCCACTGCCAGCGTCGTCGGGTTCGATGCCAGCGCCCTGGCCTGGGTGCTGGCAAAGACGAGCGGCGGAAAGGCGCCGGACTTGAAACCGCACGACCTGACGGGCGTACGATATGTCGAGGCGATCGAGCGGGTCGTGCGTTTCGTTGACGAGATGGATTGACGGCGAGCGCTGAGCAGGCTTCGCGTTCAACGTAGGATCTCTGATCGAGGAACGGCAAAACCAGAGTTCAGCGTTCGGACATCGAGCATCGGACGTCGAGCATCGGGCATCGAGCATCGGCCATCGAGCATCGGACATCGGACATCAGACATCGGACATCGAGCATCGAACGAACGGACAACGGAGACCATAGATGAGACACTATCTGATCCCGCTTCTCCCGGTCTTGGCCCTCACCAGCTGCGGCTACAACCGCATCCAGTCGCTGGACGAGCAAGTCAACGCGTTCCGCAGCCAGATCGAAGTCCAGTTGCAGCGCAGGTCGGATCTCGTGCCGAATCTGGTCCAAACCGTGCAAGGCTACGCCCAGCAAGAGCAGCAGATCTTCACGGCCGTGGCCGAGGCCCGTGCCAAGCTCGGCGGCGCGATCCAGACCGGCGACCTGGGGCAGATGGCGGAGGCCAATCAGGGCCTCACGTCGGCGCTGGGCCGCCTGCTCGCGATCGCGGAAGCGTACCCCCAGCTCAAGTCGAATGAGAACTTCCGCGCCTTGCAGGACCAGCTCGAGGGCACGGAGAACCGCATCGCGACCGCGCGCCAGGATTACAACGGCGCCGTGCGGGACTACAACGGGTTCATTCGCCAGTTTCCCCAAGTGTTGACGGCGAAAGTGATCGGGGCGAAGGAGCGGGAGTACTTTGAGCTGACGAGCCCGGGCGCGGCGGAGGTGCCGAAGGTGGACTTTCGGTAGGCAAGCCGACGCAGGCCGACGATGGCTGACGAATGGCGACATTGGGCGGGAGCAACGTCGGCTGTCGTCGGCTATCGTCGCCCTCCGTCGACTACTTGATTTCCACCCCGGCCTGCCGTTCGATCACCTTGATCAGCTCCACGTGATCCGCCTCCTCACCCAGCTCCTTCCGCGCCTCGCCGAACACCCGTTTCGCCATCACGATCGCCTCGCTCGCCACTCTCGTCTGCCGCAGCACGTCCACCGCGATGCCGAGGTCCTTGTCGAGCAGCGCGAGGCGGAACGTGCGCGGCCACGCCCGGGTCACCACGCGTTGAGGGATGAGGTTCTCCGTCACGTTGGACCGGCCGCTCGAGGCGTTGATCACCTCGAGAGCCTTGGCCGCCGGCACGCCGAGCTTCACCAGCGCGGCCAGCCCCTCCCCCGCCGCCTGGATTCCGACCGCGAGAAGCGCGTTGTTCACTGCCTTGAGCGCGTGGCCCGTGCCCACGGGACCCACGTGCACGATCGTGGCCGCGAAGGCCTCGACCAGCGGGCGGGCCTGTTCCACCCAGCGGGCTTCACCACCCAGCATCACGGTGAGCCTCCCGGCTTCGGCCCCTGACGTACCACCGCTCACCGGCGCATCCACGAACCCCACGCCCACCGCGGCAAGCCGCGCCGCGACGTCTCGCGACGTGGCGGGATCACCCGACGTCAGATCCACCAGCAGCTGCCCGGAGCGCCAGGCGGGGGCTGTGGCCTCTACCACCTCGCGAACTTCCCGCGACGTGGGCAGGCACGTCATCACCACGTCGGCACTGCGGACGAGCTCGACCGCCGATGGGGCGATCGTTGCGCCAGTCTCGGCCGCGAACGCCCTGGCTCGCTGTTCGGTGCGGTTCCACACCACGGCGCCGAATTTCTTGACGAGGTGCCGCGCCATCGGCCGCCCGATGGCCCCAAGTCCGATAAAGCCGATTCCCTCGCTCATCCCACCCCCTCCGACGCCGCTCCTGACAACTGACCCCGGACTCTCGCCCGGGGTCGTATGCCGTCATGCCGTCTCTGCTGTCCTGCCGTCTCTGCCGTTCTGCATCTGCTGCCGCTCCTGCCGCTCCTGTCACGGTCGCCCCAGCTGCCCTCCTGCCCTACCCTCCCAGCATCTGCCTTCTCAACACCGCCAGCCGTCGCCGCACCGACCCGTCCATGATGCGGTCCCCGATCTTCACCACGACCCCGCCGATGATTCGCGGATCCTCGCGTACGTGCGGCACGACGTCCTTGCCGGTGATCTCGCGCAGGCGACGCGTGATCTCCGCCACCAGCGCCTGATCGGGCGCGCGAGCCAGCGTGACGCCGGCGTGGACGCGGTTCAGCTTCACGTCCACCAACGCCTGATACTGGACGCTGATCGCTCCGAACAGCCCCTGCCGGCCCCGTTTCACGACACCGGCCAGGAACCGAATGAACGGCTCCGGCGCCCGGCGGGCGAGCGCGCTGCGCAACAGCTCCTGCTTCCGCGTCTTCGGGACGCGCGGGGTCTCGAGAGCCAGTTGGATCCGCTTGTCCGCGGCAATGGCGCCCGCCACGGCGTCCAGGAGGTCCGCGAACCGCACCGTGTCGCCGGTTCGCTCGCCGGCCGCGAACAGCGCCTCCGCGTAGTTTCGGGCGATCGTCGGCTCTCTCAACGACCCTTCCCGAGCGTGCTCAGGTACTCGGTCACGAGCCGGCGATTGGCATCGTCATCCAACCGTTCCTCTACCAGCTTCGAGGCCGCGGCCAGCGACAGGTCTACCGCTTCACGGCGCAGTTCGCGCACGGCGCGCTCGCGCTCCGCGCCGATCTCCCGTTTGGCGCGCTCCAGCACCTGGTCCTGTTCCTGCCGTGCCCGCGCCAGCAACGCCTCGCGCTCCTTCTGCGCCACGGCCTTCGCTTCGTTGAGAATGGCGTGCGCCTCGCCCTTCGCCCCGGCGAGCAGTTTCTTGTGCTCCTCCAGCGCCGCGCGCGCTTCCGTGTTCATCCGCTCCGCGTCCTCGAGCTGCGCCTTGATCTTCCGCTCCCGCTCCTCGGTGGCCCGCAGGATGGCGGGCCAGGCGAACCACTTCAGCGCAAAGAAGAGCGCGACAAAGACAAACCACGTCCAGAAGAACAGCCCGAAGTTCACCTCGAACGGGGAGGCGGGCCCGGCGGCGTGCTCCTCCTGCGCCGCGGCGATCAGATACAGCAACTGAGACGTCATCGCGACCCGCTTACACGAACTTGAACAACAACGCGAACACCAGCGCGATGATCGTGGCGCCTTCGAGCAGCACTGCGATGATCAACGCCGCGCCGCGGATCTCCGCGCCCGCCTCCGGCTGACGCGCGATCGCCTCGGCAGTCTGCCCGCCGATTCGGCCCAACCCCAGCCCGGCCCCGATGATCGCGAGGCCGATGCCGATCCCGGCACCGAGTAGCGAGTTCGTATTCTTGGCCGCCTCGACCATGGCCTCGGTCTCGGTCATTTGCGCGGCGGCTTCCTGGAGCAACGCGAGAAGCTGATGCATGTGGATCCATCCTCGTCACTGGGGAGAGCATCGTTTCGCTGCGCTTATCGCGAGCACCGCCGTCTCTCCGTACAGCCGGCTCCACGATCCCCCGCCGATGACCTCTCGGTCAGCAGGGCTCGCCGGTCGGTCGACCGGCTACGATGCGGGAGCGATGCCAAGCGCGCGGATCGCTCGCCAAGTCTCATCCCTACCCTACCGGCGGCATGGGCCGCACCCGCCAACCCTTGCCACCCCACCCGCGGAATGGGCGGCATGTGCCCCCTGCCGTCTATGCCACGTACCGCGCAATCCTGCCTGCCTTCACGTGCCGCCTATGCCGCTCATCCCGCCCATGCCGCCCTTCGTCACTAGTGCTCATGCTGCATGAGTCCAATGAACACGCTCGTCAACAACGCGAACACGTACGCCTGCAGGAAGGCGACAAACAGCTCCAGCAACATGATCCCCAGCACCAACCCCGCCGTCACGAAGCCGATCCCCCAGTTCCACACCTCCAGATGCCCGAACAGGAAGATCAGGCCGAACAGCGACAGGATCACGAAGTGCCCGGCCGTCATGTTCCCGAACAACCGCACCGCCAGCGCGAACGGCTTCACGAACTTGCCGAGGATCTCGATGGGTCCCATGGCAATGGACATCGCCAGGGCGCCCGCGCCGCTGAGCCCGGGGGCCCTGGGGAAGATCGTCCGCAGGTAACCTCTGGGCCCCAGCGCTCGAAACCCGCTGATCTCGATCGTGAGAAACGCCGTGATGGCGAGTGCCCCCGTGACGGCCACGTTGCCCGTGGGCGTGGAGCCGTGCGGCACGAGGCCGAGCAGGTTCGAGTAGAGAATGAAGAAGAACAGCGCCATGATGTAGGGCGCGAACTTCTCCCCCCCGTGCCCGATGTTCGCGATGGCGATGTCGTCCCGCACGAACAGCACCATGGCCTCGATCGCGTTCGCGAAGCCCCGCGGCGCGCGCTCACCGGCCCGCTGCCGCTCGAGCTTCCGCCCCGCGATCCACATCGTGAGAAACACGAGTACGGCGGCGATGATCAGGAAGATGACGTGCTTGGTGGGAGTCAGGTTGACCGTCAACGGCCCCAGATGGACGTCCGGCCAGCGATGCCAGGAGATGGAAAAGAACGGATCGATGCCGATCGCGTAGGCATCGGCCGTATGGTGCATCACCACTTCACCGATGTTCGGTGCTTGCGTCATCTGAGAAGCCGCGTCTCCATGATCAACAAGGGAATCACCACGCCGACGTACCCGAGCGCCGAGGGCAGCGGATGGAACAGCTCACGATCCACGGTCACTGCGACGGCGAACAGCACCACGCCGAGCAACCGCAAGCCGATCCCGAGGCCCCACCGCTTCATCAGCTCGGGAAACGGCCTGGCAAGCGCCGGCCGCAGCGCGGCGCCGGCCGCCACCTGGATCGCCGTCGCGAGCAGCCCGAACGCCAGCGCGCCGGGAATCGCGCTACGCCCCCAAAACAACCAGGCCATGGACGTGGCGACTGCGGTCAACCCGAGTCCCAGCGCCGCCTCGGTCACCGATCCGCCGGTCCACCGGTCCGACGACCCGTCTTCCTCCGCCGATCGGCCGCGTCCTGCTCCGCCTCGGCCTTGAGCTTCCAGTAGACGTTCAGGAAACTGAGAACCGCTCCCGCGAGCGTGCCCACCACGGTGAACAGCGGCGTCGTTCCCAGCCAACGGTCGAGCCCAAACCCGGCCGCCGCGAACAGCACAACGCCGCCCGCAAATGTGCAACCCAGGCCAACGTACTTGTAGCCCAGACCGAGCTCGCGACCTGCCGGGGCGGGAGGCTCCATGGGCCGCGCGAAATGTCTCGCCTTGTGAAAAGTTTCGCAAGCAAGTCGGCGGTGGCTAAAAGCCGTCGAAGAGGATACGATTTGCTCAACGGCATAACGGCAACACGGCATGACCGCATGCCGTTTCCTGCCGTGGCGGTAGGGAGTGGTTGGGGTTGGGCTGCCGTCCTGCCGTCCGAGCCGCAAGTCAGAATCGTGCCGGGAGATTGTCTCCGATGGCCCAACCCGTCCGCGTTCAGGATCCCGATGTCGAATTGCTCGACCGGCTCGCCCAGGCGCGGCGCGACCTGCTCGATCAGGTGCGCCACCGCATCATCGGCCAGCAGGACGTCCTGGAAGGGATCCTCACGGCGATCGTGTCCGGCGGGCACGCGCTCCTCGTGGGCGTCCCGGGGCTCGCGAAGACTCTGATGGTCCAGACCATCGCCGAGTCGCTGGCCCTCAAGTTCCACCGCATTCAGTTCACGCCGGATCTCATGCCGGGCGACATCACTGGGACCGAGATCATCGAGGAGGATCTCACGACCGGCAGGCGTAGCTTCCGGTTCGTTCACGGTCCGGTGTTCGCCAATATCGTGCTGGGCGACGAGATCAACCGGACGCCTCCCAAGACACAGGCGGCGCTGCTTCAGGCCATGCAGGAGCACGAAGTGACCGTGGCCGGGAATACGTACGCTCTGCCGCGGCCGTTCTTCGTACTGGCCACACAGAATCCCATCGAGCAGGAAGGGACCTACCCTCTCCCCGAAGCCCAGCTCGACCGCTTCATGTTGGAGCTCCAGGTTCCGTACCCGGACCGGGACCAGGAAGAGCGGATCGTGGAGGAGACCACGGGGGACGAAGACCACCCGGTCCGGGCCGTGCTCAAGGCCGATGACCTGATGGAAATGCAGCACCTCGTGCGGCGCATCCCCGCGCCGAAGGTCGTGGTCCGGGCCGCCGTGTCGCTGGCCCGCATGACGCGGCCGCCCGACCCCGCTTCACCAGCGTTCGTCCGCGAGTATGTCAGTTGGGGAGCCGGCCCCCGGGCCTCCCAATTCCTGGTTTTGGGCGCGAAGGCCCGGGCGGCCCTCGACGGCCGGCCCATGGCCGATCTGGACGACCTCCGGAACGTCGCCCTCTCCGTCTTGCGCCACCGCGTGGTGGCCAACTTCGCCGCCGAGGCCGCCGGGCGCTCGGCCGACGACGTGTGCCAGGAGCTGGTGGACGGACGGGATTGGATGGGCGTGGGAGGATAGGCGGATCGACGGATGGTCCAACGAGAAGCGCAGTGGGTATTCGTTGTCGCTATCCGCCCCACCGCCTATCCGCCCAGCCACTTGAAACCCCCTGTTCGCCCTCCCCGTAGGTCCCGTAGCAAACTGAGACATCCTACCAGCTTCCAGACGGCGGGCTCATGAAACGACGCACGAGGGCTATCATCGGGGCCGTCATCGTTTTCGGCGCGCTCGGCGTCGTGGCCGTCGTGCGGTCCAAGGCCGACGGGTCAGACGACGGCACCACCAAGACCGTGACCGTCACGCGGGGCGAGATCGTGGACAAGGCCCTGGCGGTCGGCACCATCGAGCCCGAGATCGAGATCGAAGTCAAATCCCAGACCTCGGGTGTGGTCAGGGCCCGTTTCGCGGACGTGGGCGACTTCGTCCGGGCCGGCGATCCCCTGCTCGAGATCAAGCCGAATCCCACACCGCTCGAACTGGCCGAGGCGAGGCGGCAAGTCGAATTGCGCCGGCTCGAGCTCGAGAATCTCAAGCGCGATGTGGCCCGGCTCTCCACGCTGAAGCAGCAAGGCCTGGTTTCCGACCAGGAATACGAAGGCACCCAGCGGCGTCTGTCCGAGGTCGAGGTCCAGGTCCAGATGGCGGCAGAACGCCTCTCCTTGCTGGAGAGCGGCAAGGTCAGGATCGCCGACGACAACATCGAAACCGTCGTCCGTTCCCCTATTACCGGGTTCATCCTGGAAAAGACGGTCGAGATCGGCGACCCGGTGGTGCCGCTCAGCACGTATCAAGAAGGCACCGTCCTGCTCACCATGGCCGCGATGAGCGATCTGCTGTTTCGCGGCACGGTGGACGAGATCGACGTGGGCAAGCTGAAGGAAGGGATGCCCGTCACGATCAAGGTCGGTGCGCTGCCGGATGCGAAGGTGGATGGTCGCGTGGCGAAGATCTCCCTCAAGGCCCGGAAGCAGGACAATGCCACCGTGTTCCCGGTTGAGATCGCGCTGGTGGACGCACACGGTGCCGTATTGCGCGCGGGCTACTCGGCCAACGCCGACATCATCATCGCGCGGCGCGACTCCGCCCTCACGATCCCCGAGCGGCTCGTGACCTTCGCCGGAGACTCGGCGACCGTCACGGTGCTGCTGCCGGACGGGAAGACCGAGTTGCGCAAGATCACCACCGGCCTGTCCGACGCGCTCAACGTCGAGGTGCTCTCTGGACTGACCGAGGGAGAGAAGGTCGTGGAGCCGCCGCCGAGACAGATACGGTGAAAAGCCAAAGGCGTGAGGGGTGAGGAGTAAGGGGTAAGGGGGGCCAGTGCTCCGAGAGTTCCTGGCCGACCTCAAGGCGCAGCGCCTGCGCACCGCGCTCACGATTCTCGGCATCACGTGGGGCACGGTGGCGGTGGTGGTGCTGCTGGCGTTTGGAACCGGGCTCGAGCGCCAGACGCGCAAACGGTTCCACGGTCTCGGCGACCGGATTGTCATTCTGTTCGGCGGCCGCACGACCAAGGCGCACCAGGGGTTCCCCGAGGGCCGGCCCATCCGGCTCACGGAAGACGACGTAGCGTTGCTGGACGCGGAAATACCGGAAATCGTCCAGATCAGCCCGGAATACTCCAGCCGCACCACGCCGGTCCGGCGCGGCGCCAACGGCGCGAACCCGAACATCACGGGCGTGCTGCCGGTGTATGGCGACATGCGGAACGTGATCCCCGAGGAGGGCGGGCGGTTCATCAATCAGCCCGACGTGGACGAGCGGCGCCGGGTCGCGGTCGTCGGTAACGAGCTCAAGAAGGTCTTATTCGGCGAGGAGGCGGCCGTGGGCCGGCAGGTGTTCGTCGGGGACGTTCCGTTCACGATTGTCGGCGTGATGGCCCCGAAGATCCAGAATTCCTCGTACAACACCCGTGACCAGGACCGGATCTTCATTCCGGCCTCCACGCACCGATCCATCTTCGGTGGGCGGAACATCGCCAACATGATCTACCGCACGAGCGACGCCACGATCACCAAGGACGTCGAGCGGCGTGTGTACGAGCTGCTGGGACGGCGGTACAAGTTCGATCCGACCGACGAGGACGCGCTGATGGTGTGGGACACCAGCGAATGGGAGACGATGTTCGGCTACCTGTTCCTGGGCTTCAACATCTTCTTCGGGTTGGTGGGAAGCTTCACGCTCACCGTGGGGGGCATCGGCGTCGCGAACATCATGTACATCGTTGTGCGGGAGCGGACGCTGGAGATCGGGATCCGGCGCTCCGTGGGGGCCACGCGGAACCATATCCTGCTCCAGTTCTTCACGGAGACCTTCTTCATCGTGGGGATCGGCGCGGCACTGGGCCTCGGTATCTCGCTTGCCATGGTGAGAGTGGCCGGGTTGTTCCCCACGAACGACATCGTGGGCCAGCCCGTGCTCTCGCCCACCGTGGCGCTCGTCACCGTCTCGCTGCTCGCCGGGATCGGCTTTCTCGCCGGCCTGTTTCCCGCGCGGAAGGCGGCGAGCTTGGATCCGGTGGAATGTTTGCGATACTGAAGAGCGGCATGGGCGGCATCACCGGCATGGGCGGCATGGCTCGCTCATGGCAATTCATGCCGCGTATGCCGCTCAATCCGCGTATGCAGCTGACGTCGTGTATGCCGCTCATGCCGCTTATGCCGCCGGTCTGACCATGTGGCGCATCCTCCTCGAGGAATTCCTCGGCGACCTCCGGGCCCAGAAGACCCGCGCCTTCCTCACCATGTTCGCCATCACGTGGGGGACCATCGCCGTGGTCCTATTGCTCGGCTTCGGCGAGGGTCTCAAGCGGACGGCGAAGGACGGATTGCTCAACGCCGGCGAACGGATGTTCATGGTGTACGGCGGCGAGACCGGCGAGGTGTTCGAGGGGTTGCCGCGCGGACGTCGCATACGGCTCACCGAGGAGGACCTGGGCCTCATCCGGCGGTCCATCCCTGAGGTGGACATGGCGAGTCCCTCCTACGGCCGCGGGAGCACGAGCCTCCGCGTGGGGGACATCCGCACCAATGCCTACATGGAGGGCGTACACCCCGAGTTCGCAGAATTGCGTCGCATGTTTCCAGCAGACGGCAGCCGGTTCATCAACGCGCAGGACCTGGAGCAGAAACGTCGGGTCCTGTTCCTCGGTAACAAGATTGCCGAGCGGCTGTTTCCGAACGAACTACCGGTCGGCAAGACCGTGATCCTCGACGGGCTGCCGTTCGTGGTGGTCGGCGTGATGGCCGAGAAGTTCCAGGACTCAAGCAACAACGGCCCGGACGAGGACCGCGCGATCATTCCGGCGTCCACGCTCCGCGCGATCTACGGTCCCCGGTTCGTGAGCCACCTGCTGATCCATCCGCGGGACCTCACAGTCGCGGCGTCCGTCAAGAGCGAGCTCTACCGGGTACTGGGCCGGCGGTATCGGTTCGATCCCGCGGACGAGCGCGCGTTGTCCATGTGGGATTTCATCGAGAACGAGAAGGAAGTCACCAAGATCGGGCTCGGCATACAGATCTTCATGGGCCTCGTGGGCGTTTTCACACTGCTCGTAGCCGGTGTCGGCGTCGCGAACATCATGTACGTCGTCGTGAAGGAGCGCACGCGCGAGATCGGGATCAAGCTCGCGGTGGGCGCGCGCCGGCGGCACATCGTGAGCCAGTTCGTGTTCGAGGCCATGCTGATCTCGCTCACGGGCGGGCTCATCGGTCTCGCATTCGCCACGGCGGTGATCCTGGGCGTGGACGCCATCCCCACCGAGGAGAACCCGGCCATGCAGTACATCGCCAACCCCAAGCTCTCCTGGCCCATCGTGCTGGCGTGTGTGGGTACGCTTATCGGGATCGGACTGGCCGCGGGGATTCTGCCCGCGCGCCGCGCGGCGGCCGTGGACCCGGTGGAGTCGTTGCGGTACGAGTAGGGGCGGTCCAGCGGCGCCACCACCCCAACCGCCGCAGACGGTCGCGCACGCCCCCGCCCGAGCTACCCGGTGCCTTCGGCCCACGGGGCTTGCGACCGAGCGGACGCGCTCGGAGAGGCCACGCGTCTTGCGCTGCTGCGGCCCGTCCACCATCGTCAGCCGGTCCGGCCCCCCACTAGCAGGCCGGCGCGTTCGCAGACACCTCTGAAAGGCGGTGAGCATGGGCACCATCAACATGGGTCGTGTGATCCTGGGCGGCCTGCTGGCCGGGTTGGTGTTCAACCTGGGCGAGACGGTGTTCAACCTCTTCCTGTTTGGCGAGCAGATGGAAGCGGCCATGCAGCGGCTAGGTCTCGAAATGCCCGGCGGCGGTGCGATCGCGGTGTACATCGTGATGGGCTTCGTAGGGGGAATCGCCACGGTGTGGCTGTACGCGGCGATCCGGCCGCGATTTGGGCCGGGACCGAAGACGGCGGTCTTCGCCGGGCTCGCTGTGTGGCTGCTCGCGTATCTGTTTCCGACCGTCGGCTACGCGACCCAGGGGATCATCCCCAACAATCTGGCCGCGATCGGGGCCGTCTGGGGATTGGCCGAGTTGTTGATCGCAGCGCAGGCGGGGTGCTGGCTGTATCGGGAGGAGACGGCGACGGCCTAGACCGCCGGTGCGGCTCCGCGACCGCCAGGTCGGTGAGATTCAACTATCCAAGATCTTCGACTGGCCGCGTTAAGGCCGCGCCGCGCGGGCCGAGAGCGCCGGTCAGCGGCGCGGATCGCCCCCGTACTTGGTGAGCAGCGCCTGGAAGCGGGGATGGTTCCGGATCGGGTCCCACAGCGGGTCCAGCCGCAGCGTGTGCACGCTGAGATTAGACGGCCCCGCCAGCAGCAGCTCGATCTCCTCCGCGGCGGTCTCGGCTTCGCCCGCTTGCGCCAGAATGCGGGCGCGATCTTCCGCCACCTTCGGGCCTTGAATGGCGTCATCGCGGTACACCACCGACTGCTCTAGCCAGCGGGCTTCACGGAGCGCCTCGTCTCGACGACCCAGCCCGGCCAGGACCAGGCCGCGGGCCGCGTGGATGCGCCAGTCGTCGGGGAGTTCCCTGATCACGGAGTCCAGGAGCACTCGGGCCGAATCGAACGCCGCGCGGGCGGCCGGACCGTTGCCGTGCAGTTGGTGCGCCCAAGCGGCGTACAGCGAAGCGGGCAGGACGAAGTTTTGCCCCTGGAAGACGGCGACATGCACCACCTTGAGGACCTGCAGCAGGCTGTCGCCCTGCCGTTCCCACTTCAGGAGTTGAACGTGTTGAGAGGCTCTGGTCCCGAGGAATCCCAGGTCCGTATCCCTGGGCAGGCGGCTCAGTACCGCTCGCAGCGTGTCGAGCTGCCCCTGCCAGAAGACGTAGGTCCATCCCTTTTCGACTGCGGCGCCGTGAAGGTCGGGCGCGAGGCTCAAGGCCCGGTCGAACGCGCGCACCGCATCGGCGTAGCGGTGCAGGGTTTGGTACGTTAACCCACCGAGACCAAAGAACAGTTGCGCGTCACGCGGGTTGAGCCGAGTGGCCTTCTCGAACGCCGCCAACACCTCGCTCCAGTTCCCCAGCCGGCGGTGCACAGCCCCGATCAACTGCCACACCCGGGCGTCGTTGGGCAGCCCCTCGCGCGCGATCGCGAACTCGTCCAACGCTCCTCGGTAGTCGCGGCGGCCCCAGAAATGCACCAGGCCCAAGGCGACATGCGCCTGCGGCAGGTCCGGCGCGAGCCGCAGCGCCGCCTCCGCTTCCTCGCGCTGGAGTGCCGCCCGCGCCGGTGAGGGATCGTAGCGAAACCAGAACATCTGTCCGTGCACTTCCGAGAGCGCCGCACGCGCCAGCGCGAAGCCTGGATCGAGCGCCAACGCCTGCTTGAAGAGCTGCTGGGCGATCTGCCAGTTCTCGTGGAGGAAGCCCGGGCGGATCAAGTACTCACGGCCCTGGAGGTAGAGCTGGTATGCCTCCGCATTCGTCGTGGGAGCTGCGGATAAGCCCCGTTGCTCGGCGCCGGTGAGCATCGCACTTACCGCGGCCACGATCCGCTGCGCCACGTCGCTCTGAATGGCGAACGCCTCGTCCAGCGTGCGGTCGTAGCGCTCCGCCCAGAGGTGCGCGTCCGTCGCCGCGTCAATCAACTGCACGTTGACCCGCAACCGCCCGCCCACCACCTGCACACTCCCTTCCACGATGCTCCCCACTCCAAGATCGCTCGCGATCTGCCGGAGCGGCGGGATATTGGGGCCCGCGTAGCCCATCACTGAGGTCCGGCTGATCACCTTGAGGGCCGCCACCTTGAACAGCTGGGTCAAGAGCTCTTCGTGCAGCCCGCCCGCGAAATACGCATGCGGCCCCTCGGCGCTCAGATTCTGGAACGGTAGCACCGCGATGGCCGTCCGCTCGTACACGGGCTCGGCAGCACTCGGCCCGTCCGGCCCAAGGCGGAGCACGGTGAGCACGCCGCCGAGGACCACAACGGCCACGCCACCCAGCAGCGCAAGACGCTTGACCCGACGGGACACATGGCTTGCCGATGGAGGCGCCGCGGTTGAGATCGCAACTGATCCCGACTGCCCCAGAGCCTCGGCGAACTGCGCGGCCGTGCTGAACCGATCCGCCGGTGTCTTGGCCAGCGCCCGCTCGATGGATTGTTCCACGCCCGGCGGCACCGTCCCGCGCGCGGCCCGGAGCGGTGGCACCGGGTCCAGCGCATGCCGCGCCAGAATCTCGAGCGCCGTGGTCCCCGTGAACGGGGGATGGCCCACCAGCATCTCGTACAGCACACACCCCAGGGCGTACACGTCACTCCGCCTGTCCACCTCTCCCCGCCCACTCCCTTGCTCCGGGCTCATGTACTCCGGCGTCCCTATGGCGACTCCCGTCGCGGTGATCTTCTCGCCACCGGCCACGCTGATCGCCCGGGCAATCCCGAAGTCCGCCACCACCGCGTGCCGCTCTTCCAGCAGGATGTTCTCGGGCTTGATGTCGCGGTGCACCACGCCCTGCCGGTGCGCGTAGTCCAGCGCATCCGCCACCTCGCGGGCGATCTGCAACGCGTCTTCGATGCCGAGCTGCTTCTCGCGCTTCAGCCGGTCGCGGAGGGACTCCCCCGCCGCGAACGGCATCACGTAGTACAGCAAGCCGCCCGCCTCACCGGAATCGTGCAGGGGCAGGATGTGGGGGTGGTTGAGCCGGGCCGCCGTCTCGATCTCCCGCAGAAACCGCTCGGGGCCCAGCACGGCGGCTAACTCCGGCGTCAGGACCTTGATGGCCACGTCACGGTGATGCTTGAGATCCTCGGCGAGATACACCGTCGCCATCCCGCCCTGCCCTAGTTCCCGCTGGATCCGATACCGGCCCGCGAGGGTGGCGGTGAGGCGGTCGAGCGAATCGGGCATGCCCGGGGGTCCGGAAAGCGACCCTCTAAGATGCCGGGGGCCGGAGATTGCGGCCAGCAGGAACACGCTGACCCGAGATGCGGCTGGATCGGAGCCAGCAGCACTTTCATCGGCCGGATCGCTCTTTCGATCCACTACGCGAAGAAAGTTGACGTCCCCGAATCACCCTCCCGGTAGGTTGCCGCCGCCGCCGAGCCGAGGGTACGTTTTGCGTGCAGGTTCGAAACAAGGAGCGCAGCCTATGGCCGCCCACCAGCTTGTCACGGCCGAAGAGCTCGAGCGAATGGGCCATCAGGACTTCGGGTACGAGTTGGTCCGCGGCGAACTGGTCCCCGTGAGTCCCGCCGGCGACCGGCACGGCAGCCTTGCGGCCCTCATGGCTGCGGCGCTCATCGCGTTCGTTCGGCCGCGTCACCTCGGCGTGGTGCACGTTGGAGCCGGCTACATTCTGGCCAGAAGCCCCGACACAGTTCGCGGCCCGGACGTGGCCTTCATCTCCCGCAAGCGCTTGGCGGCACTCGGCGGTCGGCGCCGCGGGTTTATCCCTGGCGCTCCTGACCTGGCGGTCGAAGTCCGCTCGGCCGACAAGACGTTCGCCGAACTCCAGGCCAAGGCCGCGGAATGCCTGCAAGCTGGCACGCGCCTGGTGTGGCTGGTTGATCCGCCCTCGCAAGCAATCCACATCCACCAACCGGGCCTCGTGCCGCGCGCGCTCTCGATCGGTGACGTGCTCGACGGTGCAGATGTCCTGCCGGGATTCACCCTTCCGCTCGTGGAGTTGTTTGGCGAGGAGTAGTCGTCCGGTAGTCCAGATGAGACACGCGATTGGCCTCACATTCCGGACTTGAACACCCAGCTCGGCGGCGGATGTTCTGAAGAGCGTGCGCGTTGGGGGCAGCGAGCCGAGGTTTCAACGCCGGAGCACCGAGCCGAGCGGCCCCGCCGTCGGCCGAAAGGCGTTCGCTCTTTCCGGGCGAGGACCGAGACCTACCGCGCGGTTAGCCGACCCAGCCGCTCGCGCGTCTCGGCTACGAGCGGCCGGAACCCTTCATCCGCGTCCTTCCACAACTCGACGAAGCGACCGTAGGAGGACGCCGCGTCCTCCGGCTGACCCAACCGCTCGTAGACCTCGCCCAAGTGCCGATGCGCGAGCACCCACGGCAGGAGGCCTTCGTAGGCAATGGACTGTCGGTCGATGACGCCACGCAGCATCTCGGCTGCGTCGTTCCAGCGCCCCGCCGCCAGGTACGCTTCCGCCAGGGCCTGGGCCAGGTCGTCGCGCGTCCCGGGCTGGACCTTGCTGAGCGGCTCCAGAATCTCCACGCTGCGTTGCGGTCGCCCGGTGGCGCTCTCCAGGGTGCCTTCGAGCAACTGGCGCTCCATGCGGTCGCTGTCTCGCTCTTCGCTGCTGCCCGCCCACGCAGCGAGCTCGTCCCGCATCTTGCGGCCGGTTTCGGTGCGTCCCGCCGCGATGTAGCTGCGGCCAATGCGCGCCCGCAGCCACATCCAGCCGCTTTCGTCCGGCACTTCGCGCTGCGCCTGGTCCAGGATCGCCGTGGCTTGGTCCTGATTCCCCTGCGCGATCTGCGCCATGGCCAACCAGTGGCGATCGCGCGCCGCGCTGGCCGGCTGCCCGCCCGCGAGGTGCAACAGGGCGGCTTGTTCCAGCTCTCCCCGGGCCTCCGCCGCGTGTCCCTGATACAGCGCGAGCTGGGCGAGGGAGCGCCGCGCCGATCCTCGCTCATTGGGGTCCCCGTTCGCCAGACGGCGCTCGAACACGGCACGCGCATCGGCCAGTCGCCCTGCTCGGATGAGCGTCATGCCGTATTCGTGATTGAGGTTGCCCGCTGCCGCCCATTCAGGCCGCACGTCGAACCCCCGGCGGTAGTAGGCAAGCGCCGAATCGACTTGAGCCTGCGTGATGTAGCAGGTGGCGGTATTGATCAACGCGCCGGCATCGCGCGGGTCGATGCGCAGCACCTCCGCGTATTCGGCGATGGCCCGCGGGCAATCGCCGGCGTCACGGTAGTTGCTGCCCAGGTTATGGCGCGCGCGCAGGTCGTCCGGATAACGCTCCAGGTGCAACCGATAAAAACGAATGGCTTCGTCCCGCTGGCCGAAGTAGCCCTGATACTGCGCCTGAATGAAGTACTGCTCCCGCGGGCTGATCCGATCCAGCCGGGCCAGCGCGGCGTCGAAGTGCTGCCGCGCCTTGTCCACCTCGTGGAAGATGAACGATGCGTAAGCGTTGCCCAGCGCCGTGTGTGCGCCGGCGAAGTCCGCGTCGAGCTTCAGCGCGTCCTCCAGCAGCTTCACGGCGTCCCGGTGCCGGCCGGCGTTCCATGCCTCCGTGCCCGCGGCGTACAGTTTGAGCGCTTCCAGAGAACCGGTCGTGGCCGCCGGGAGTGGTTGGCTGCCTGAGCGAATGGCGCGCAGCGACTCGCCCATCTGTTTGCGCAACTCCCTCATCAAGGCATCGAGCCCATCGAGCAGCCTGGCCTCGCCTGGAACGCGCTCCACGAGACTCACCGCCGCAATGCCGGTTGCCGGATCCACCAGGCGCAGCGTGAGCACGTACGCACCGCCCACCGCCCCGATCTCCGGTACCAGCAGCGCCCTCACGCCCGCGCGCTGGCAGATCTCGCGCCCTGTGGTCTCGTCGATGGGCGAGCGTGCGGGCTGTTGCATCAGCTGCAAGACGCTTTCGATGCGGGATCGGGGAACCACGTTGACGTGGCGAGACTGTTGCAGCCCCACGTTCAGCGCGAGCGACAATGCCGCCACCAGCTCGGCCTCACGCTCGCCGCGCTGGAAGTCGGCCACCAACACCCAGTCCCGCTGTTCGAAGCCCAGGAGTGGCGCCGGCCCGAACGGACGGAATACCAGCATCACGAGGGCCAGGCCGGCCACGGCGAGCAGCCCGGCTCGGGTCGCCACGTTGAGCCGGCGCCAGCGGCGCAACACGGGCGTCCGAACACCAGGCTGTGGCCGGGCCTCGCCGGCCAGGGAGAGCTGTTCGCCGGCCCGAATTGCCTCCGCGAACTGCGCCGCGGTGGCAAACCGATCCGCGCGCGACGTCGCCAGCGCTTTCTCGATGGCTCGCTCGACGCCGACGGGAACGGATGCTCGCACGGTCCTGAGCGCCGGCGGCGCCTCTACCAGCTTCCGAGCCAGGGTCGCCTGCGACGTCGAGCTCGCGAACGGCGGATCTCCTGCCAGCATCTCGTACAGCACCGTGCCCAGACTGTAGACGTCGCTCCGACCGTCCACTTCCGCCTCGCCCGCCGCTTGCTCCGGGCTCATGTATGCCGCAGTCCCGATCGCCGCGCCGGTCCCCGTCAGCCGCTCTTTACCCGCGGCGTCCAGCGCCCGCGCAATGCCGAAGTCGCTCACCACGGCATGTCCGGCGGTCAGCAGGATGTTCTCAGGCTTGATGTCGCGGTGCACGATGCCGAGGCTGTGCGCGTAACCCAGGGCGTCGGCCACTTCGCGGGCGAGTTGGAGCGCGTCCTCCAGCGGGAGCTGAACCTCGCGCTCGAGCCGGCCACGCAGCGACTCTCCCTCCACGTAGGGCATCACATAGTACAGGAAGCCGGCGGCCTCGCCCGAGTCGTGCAGGGGCAGGATATGCGGATGGCTGAGCTTGGCCGCGATGTCGATCTCGCGCAGAAAGCGCTCGGGTCCGAGCGCCATGGCCAGCTCGGGCCGCAGGACTTTCAGCGCGACCTTGCGGTGGTGTCGCTGATCCTCGGCGAGATACACCACCGCCATGCCGCCGCGACCGAGTTCCCGTTCGACCCGATAGCGGCCCGCGAGCGCGGCGTTGAGTCGGTCGAGAGGCTCGGACATGCCGTGGTGCGGGAAGCCGCGCGGGAAAGATGCCCCCGCGGCAGGATCTAAGCCAGCGAGGACTCCCTGCGCGCCTCGCTGATCACCGCCAGCAACTCGCTCGCCGAAAACGGCATGCGCACCGTCCGCACCGCCCCAAACTGCCGGGCGGCGGCGAGGGGATCGGCGAGGCCGTATGACGTCCTGGGAGACATGGCGACGACGGTTGCGTCCGGGAACTTCGCCCGCAATTGCCGGATGGCGTCCTGGCCGTCCAGCACGGCGGCCGCGGACAGGTCCACGATCACGACGTCAGCGGGGCTCGCTCCATAGGAACGGAGCGCGCTCTCAACGTCACCGGCATCGGTCACGTCGTGACCCGCGCTCGCGAGCATCGACCGCAGTCCGCTCCGAATCGCCTCCGTCCCCGCCACGACGAGCACCCGCGCGATCCAGGTGTTGCTGACCACCGCGGCCTTGCCGCAGCGCGAGCAGCTGACCTTCCTCACCCTGTCCGCGCCGCGGTGCCGCTCGGGCGAGAGCACGAAGCTGCCCGCGCACGCCGGGCACGTCCCGCGGTGCCCGGGCGTGTGGAACATGCGCTGGATGCGGATCACCTCTTCGGCGGTGTACGGGATGGGCGTGTCGCGCCGGCGGCGGAGCCGGCGGTCGAACATCAGCCGCCGTTCGGCGAGCCGGCGCCGGTCCGCCACGCGGCGATTCGGGCCGCTCCACGCCGCGCGCGCGACG
The DNA here is from genome assembly GCA_016199245.1 of Gemmatimonadota bacterium. Taxonomy (GTDB): domain Bacteria; phylum Gemmatimonadota; class Gemmatimonadetes; order Gemmatimonadales; family GWC2-71-9; genus JACQHC01. The sequence goes on from JACQHC010000150.1 coordinate 46,447, forward strand.
GCCTGCGAGACCCCACGGCGCTCGCCCTGCCGCCGGTCCTTCCCCGATCGGCGCGTGCGCGCCGTGCGCCGATCCATCACCGAGCGTCGCTGCGGGGGTCGCGGGGCTGCGGGAGTCGCCTCGGGCATGCGTCCAAGGTAAAACGCCCATTGACCGGGCGCACGCCCCATGCCATGTTGCGCGCACCATCCCGACAACCGACCCGATGCGCTGGTGTCTATTCGTAGCCGCCGCCCCCTGGCTGGCGGCGCCGCTCCTCGCCCAGGCCCCCGTGATCACGCCGGCCGGAGATCCGTCCGTCCGGTCGGACACGATCTACCGGCTCGCCGTGAGTCCCGCCGATCATCCCGATGAGTCGTTCGTGTTCCTGCTCGATGACGGCGTGGTGGTGCACGAAGCGGACGGCCGGGGCCGCAGCACCTACCGCCAGGTCATTCAGATCCTCACGCGCGAAGCCGCCGAGCGCTGGGGCGAGCACACGTTCTCCTACGTGGACAAGCGGGAACGGCTCACGGTGAACTGGGTGCGCGTGGTGGGGCTCGACGGCAAGGTGATCAGCGACGGCCCGACCCACGAGCAGGAAACCTCGGCGCCGGTGCCGATGCAGTACCCGGTGTACACGGACACGAAGATCCGCCGCGTCACGCTCGGCGGCGTGGCGCCGGGCACGATTGTGGACTTCAGCTACACGACCGAAGTGCTGGAGCCCGTCATGCCGAAGAGCTTTGGGAATTCCTGGAGCGTTACCACGGGCACCCCCGTGCGCCGCTCCCGCCTCATCGTGGACGTGCCCGCCTCGCTCACCCCGCGGATTCAGGAGTGGAACGTGCGGTTTTCGCGCGAAACCCACACCGAGCGCGGCCGCCGCGTGCACGTGTGGGCCACGCGTGATGTCCCGGTCAACGATCCAGAACCCTTTGCGGCCTGGCCCAACGACGTTGACGTCTCGGTCACGGTGGGCTCTCCGATCACGTGGGACGACATCGCGCGGTGGTACTGGGGTCTGGCCCGCGACCGATACGCCGTCACTCCCGATCTGGAGCAGGTATTCCGCCTCGCAACCGCGGGCGCTCGCACGCGCGCCGACTCCCTCCGCGCCCTGTACCGCTGGGTCGCGCAGGAGATCCGCTACGTCTCGCTGTCACTCGGCCGCGGAGGTTATCAGCCCCGCCTGGCCAGCGACGTGATTCGCACGAAGCTCGGGGACTGCAAGGACAAGGCGACGCTGCTCATCGCGCTCGCCGCCCGGATGAACGTGACCGCCTACCCGGTGATCGTGAGCCTCGCGGGCCGCCCGGACAGCGCCATCCCGACGCCCGGCGCGTTCGATCACGTCATCGTGGCCGTGGACGAGGACGGCAAGCGGACCTTCGCCGATCCCACGGCCGAGCTCGCGCCGTTCGGCGAGCTGGCACCCGGGCTCCAGGGCGAGTTCGGACTCCTGGTCCACCAGGACGGGCACGGCGAGCTCCTCACCCTGCCGGAAACGCCGCCCAGCGCCAACGGCAGCGCGACCGTGTTGCGGGGAGAGCTCGGGACCGACGGCTCGTTCACGGGACACTACTCGCAGACGGTGAGCGGTTCCACCCAGTACCAGTTGCGCGAATCACTGTCGAGCGTAGGCAACCTGACGGCGAGCGAGCGAGAGCGGATGACCCGGGCGCTCGCGGGCGGCGTGTTCGAGGGCGCGAGCGGTGACAGCCTGTCGGTGTTCGACGGACGGGACCTGGATGCCGTGCCGCGGATCTCGCTCAAGATCAACGCCGCCCGCGCGGCGACGCGGTCAGGACCGGACTACATCTTCAAGCTGCCGATCCCGAGCTACCCGCTGTCGCAGCTCGTGGCGGAGCTGGAATCGCGTTCATCGCGCCGGTATCCCATCGATGTCGAGGAGTTGTTCGGACCGTCCACCATCGAATGGGCGCTGGAGGTCGTTGTTCCCGAAGGCTGGCGTGCTCGGCTGCCGGCGAGCGTGGACGCGACGAGCCGGTTCGGCAGCTACCGGTCGACGTATGCGCAGGACGGTCGCACGCTCCGCGTGGAACGGCTGGTGACCGGCCAGAAGGGCGTGGAGCCGCCCGAGCGGATCGGCGAGCTGATCACGTGGTTGAAGGCGATCGCCGCCGACGACGTGCCGTATATCGTGTTCGAGGTGGCGAGGTAATCGCGACTGAAGTCGCGAAACCCCCGTTTCATCGCGAATCCTGCCTCACCAATACCCCAAGACTCGCCACCACGCGACGCCCACGGTCATCCAGATCGCCAGGCTCGCCACGGATGCAATCAGCCCGACGCGCCACCACGCAGCCTGCGTGACGTAGCCCGCCCCGAAGTAGATCGGCCCGGGCGTGGTGCCGTAGTGCGTGAGCCCGGCCATCAGGTTGGAGCAATAGGCGAGCGAGAAGACGGCGATTCCCGCCGGCGCTCCCGCCGCGAGCATGACCGCGAGGAACGGCGTGTACATGGCCGTGGCATGCGCCGTGATGCTGGCGAAGCCGTAGTGCGCGTAGAAGTACACCAGGAGCAGGCCGATCAGGGCGCCCCACCACGGCCACCCCTGTGTGAACCCCGCGGTCGCCTGCGCGAATCGGTCGGTGATGCCCGTGCCGGCGAGCGCGCCCGCGAGCTGCACCAGCCCCCCGTACCAGATGAACACGTCCCACCCTCCCCGTTCGGACTTCACATCTTCCCAATCGATCACTCCGGAGAGCAGCAGGACGCAAATCCCGAGCAGCGCCACCGCGGCATAGTGGATCTCGTGGAGGGCCGTGGTCATCCACAGGGCGGCCACCAGGCTGAAGACCAGCATCATCAGCTTTTCGGAGCGGGACATGGGCCCCATCCGCTCGAGCTCCTCACGCGCGATCTCGGCGGCGCGAGGCGTGTGGGTGATCTCGGGCGGCGACAGGCGATACACCAGGAGCCCCGCGACGGCGAGGCCCAGCAGGCCCGGCACGATCGCCCCCGCGAACCACCGGCTGTAGGACAGCTCGATACTCGCCGTTTGCATGGCGAAGGACGCGATGAGCGCGTTGGAGGCTTGTCCCGTGAGGAAGATCGCGCAGTTCACCACGCAGCACTGGTACAGCAGGATCATGAGGAAGGCGCCCAGGCGGCCCGCGGTGGGGCCGGGCTCGGAGTCATACGCGGTCGCCAGGCTCTTTGCGATGGGAAAGACAATGCCGCCGGACCGCGCCGCGTTGGACGGGATGAAGCTCGCCAGCACGAACTCGGTGAGCGCGAGCGAGTACCCCAGGCCCAGAGAGCGCTTCCCCAGCGCGCGGATGAACCAGAACGCGATGCGCCGGCCCAATCCCGTCTTGATCATGCCGCGGGACATGAAGAATGCCGCCAGCACCAGCCACACAATCGGATCGCCGTACCCCGCGAGCGCCTGCGCCACCGGCTGGATGCCGAGGATCGCCGTGGCGCCCACGCCCAGCAGCACCATGGCCCCGCCCGGCAGTGGTTGCACCGTGAGGCCAAGCACCGTCGCGACGAAGACCGCGAACAGGTGCCAGGAGTCAGCGGTGATTCCGGAGGGCCTGGGCGCCACGGCGATTGCGAGACCGACGCCCAGCACGAGAGCCCAGCGCGCCGCGCGCTCGCGAAACCCGGGCTTCAGGGGCGGCGAATCGGTGGTGACGGCCCGCTCTGCCACCTGGGCGGTTGGGCTCAGGGCAACTCCGTGGGACGGGTGAGTTTTACGCGCTGCCGGTTACAGCCGCGCCGCGAAAGTACAGTGCGCCTGGCCCCCGCGTCCACACCGAGCTTGCGCTCATGGGATGGTGTCGGACCGGACGGCGGGCGTGTCCACGCGCGGGCGAAGGGAATCCGCCGGACCCGCTCCCGTATCGATCCGCGTTGAATCTCGGATCACGATCGAGTCCCGCACCACACGCAGCAGCGAGTCCAGGTCCGGCGTCGCCAGCCCGACTGTGTCAGCGGGTGACAGTGCACCGGGCGCCTCACCTACCGCCCGCCAGAGAAACGGTGCCGCGTCCATCCGGCGCCGGATTTCACTCACGTACCGCCGGTAGCCAGCCGTCCTCACGCCGGGATGCCACGTGGAGGGGCGCGGCAGACCGGCCGCGAGCTCCGCTGCTTCGTCCTCCGTGAGCCATTCGGCCGACTTGCCGAAGTAGGTCCCCGCTGCCGCCTCGGCGCCGTACACGCCGCGCCCGAACTCCACGACATTGAGATACAGCTCGAGAATCCGCCGCTTGGAGAGATGGCGCTCGAGCCGTCTGGTGAGCACGGCCTCCTTGAGCTTGCGCAGCGGATTGCGC
>JACQHC010000136.1 GCA_016199245.1 Gemmatimonadota bacterium
CGTTCTTCGGCGAAATTCAGCAGCTTACGCAGGGCGGACAGAACGCGGAGGCGTATTTCTCGCGTGACGGGCGGCGGCTGATCTTCCAGCGGCAGGAGAGCGACACCACCTGCGACCAGCAGTATGTGATCAACACGGACGGGACCGGCTTCCGGCGCGTGTCGAGCGGCCTGGGCCGCACGACCTGCGGGTACTTCTACGCGAACGACGAGCGGATTCTGTACTCGAGTACGGTGCATGCAGGCGAGGCCTGTCCCCCGCGGCCTGACTTCTCGCGCGGGTACGTGTGGCCGCTCCACGAGTACGATATCTACACCGCTCTGGCGGACGGCAGCGGCACCACGCGTCTCACGGAGGCTCCAGGGTACGACGCCGAAGCCACCGTGTCGCCGGATGGCCGCGCGATCGTGTTCACGTCCACGCGGGACGGGGATCTCGACATCTACACGATGAACGTGGACGGCACCGGCGTACGCCGGCTCACGACGATGCTGGGCTACGACGGCGGGCCGTTCTTCTCGCCGGACGGCCGGCGGATCGTGTACCGGTCGTTCCACCCTGCTACGGCCCAGGACTCCGCGGACTACCGCGTGCTATTGGCCGATGGGCTGGTCCGGCCCAGTCGGATGGAGTTGTGGGTGATGGATGCGGACGGCGCCAATCAGCAGCAGGTGACGAACCTCGGCGGGGCCAACTTCGCGCCGTATTTCCATCCGGACGGGCAGCGAATCATCTTCGCGTCGAACCACAAGGACCCGCGCTCACGGAACTTCGATCTCTACCTCGTGAACGTGGACGGCAGCGGGCTGGCACAGGTCACCACGCACGGCGATTTCGACGGGTTCCCGATGTTCTCTCCCGACGGGACGAAGCTCGTGTTTGCGTCCAACCGGTTCGGCGCCGTTCCGGGGGAGACGAACATCTTCATCGCGGAATGGCGCGAGCCGCGGCATTAGACAAGAGGGCCATTGACCGTGAACGCAGAAGGCCACAAGAGCAAGTCGTTGTCGCAGCACACCTGGGAGTGGGTGAAGTCCATCGCCGCGGCGTTGGTGATCTGGTTTTTCCTGCGGGCGCTGCTGGTGGAAGCATTCCGCATCCCGTCCGGCAGCATGGAGAACACCCTCCTGATCGGCGACTTCCTCTTCGTCAACAAGGCGCTGTATGGCGCCGAGGTGCCCATCGTGAGGGCTCGGCTGCCTTCGTTCCGGGAGCCGCAGCGTCAGGACGTGGTGGTGTTCGATTCGGTCGAAGAGCCGGTCAACGTCGTGAAGCGGGTGATCGGGATGCCCGGCGACACGATCTCCATGGAAGGGAACGTGGTCTACGTCAACGGGCGCCCGCTCGACGAGCCCTACGTGCTGCGGACGGGTGCGGACTCGGAAGACCCACGGATGCGTGCCTGGCAGGTGCGCTATCTGGTGAACCGCGCCCGCGAGACGTACCGCCCGACGCTCTGGAACTGGGGCCCGCTACTCGTGCCACCCGACTCGTTCCTCGTGATGGGCGACAACCGCGACAATTCATACGACAGCCGCTATTGGGGTTTCCTCGGGCGGGACCGCATCCGGGGTCGTCCGCTCTTCATCTACTACAGCTTTGACCGGAACGGCCTGTTACCGCTGCCGTTCGTGACGGCCATTCGATGGGGGAGGATCCTCTCCACACCGGACTAAACACCATTAATCGTCAATTGACAGTTGACAATTGGCAGTTGTCAATTGTCTCGTTCCACAATATTTTGTGTCCCCATGACGCTCGATGCCGTGGACCGCAGGATTCTCCGGTTGCTTCAATCCGACGGCAAGCTGTCTTACCAGGAGATCGGCGAGGCCGTGGGGCTCTCCGCGCCGGCCGCGTTCCAACGCGTCCGGAAGCTCGAGTCCTCCGGCGCAATCACGGGGTATCACGCGCGCGTAGCGCCGGCAGCGCTCGATCGGGCGGTCCTAGCGTTTATCGAGGCCGTACCGGACGGAGCGGTTGATCAGGGGCTGCTCCGGCGCTGGCACAAGACACCGGCCATCCAGGAATGCCACCGGCTGAGTGGCACGGATCGGTTCCTGCTCAAGGTGCGGTGCGGGAGTCAGGCTGACCTCGTCGAGCTGGTAGACGCCGTGCGACGGGCCGGCTGCGCGGTTCGGACGGAGATCGCGCTGGAGACGGAGTTCGAGAGATGGACCGTGGGATGAAACCGTGATCCGCCTTCCGTGATCCGTTATCCGCTGTCGGTCTCAAACGACGGACATCGGACATCTCTTATCCGGCTACTTGTACCGGTAGGTAATCCTGCCCCTGGTCAGATCGTACGGCGACAGTTCGACGGCGACGCGGTCTCCCTGGAGGATTCGAATGTAGTTCTTCCGCATCTTGCCGGACACGTAGGCCAGTACCTCGTGTCCGTTCTCCAGTTCGACTCGAAATGTGGTGTTGGGAAGTACCTCTTTCACCGTCCCCATCATCTGGATCGCGTCACCGGCCACTCGCGGTCGTCTCTCCTCAGCTCATCATGAGCTGTGCATCCGACGGCTGCGTGACGTTGCGCGGCACATAGGCCGCCTGGCGCCCGCACTTCGTGCACTTGAGTGTGACGTGCCGGTAGGGATCCCGCAGGGCGAGCGCGAGGCGCCGCCGGGGGGTCCGCTCGATCTTGCGGTTGCCACAGGACGGACAAGCCAGCGGCTCACGGTCTCGATCCGCGAGAATGAGTTGAAGGGCCTCATGCGCGCGGTACTCCTTGATACCCCGACGTCCCACAACGACTCCTCTGCGTGACTAGGCGGCGGAATCTAGCCGCGCTTAAAGCCGGTGGCAAACGGGCAGCCCTTGACGGCCCGTCCGCCAGGTGTACCGTCTCCAGGGCCCCTTGCGGAGCACCGGACGCATGCCCGAGAACAATCAGCCAGGCGACGACTATCTCCCCGTGGCCGAGATCGAAGTAGATGCCGTGGAGCCGGCGAGGGGCGGATTCCGGCTCACGGGCCAGGGTGCTGACGCCGCGGATTACGTGCTCGACGTGCACTTCGACATGCCAGTCGATGGGAAGACGAAAACCGTCCTTGGTGAGCTCCTGAGCCAGTCAGAATGGCGCATTTGGCGGCGCCTGAGGCAGCCGCTCAAGCCGAAGTACCAGACTAGGGCTCGTCCCGGGGCTCAGACGGCGTGACGCGCCGCGCAATACTCATTGTCCAAGTCGTTGTAATACAATAGATTAACTGTCCTGACACCATCGAGTCAGCGCTTGACTCCCGGGCACAGGGCCGCTAGCTTCGCTCGCAGCCCCAACCTTTAGGACGTAAACCTCGATGCGTGGCGAGCTCGCGGGCTCTCAGATCTCCGCCCTTCTCGAAGCGGTTCCCGGCATTGCCAGTGTGCTCAGGAACCCCGTCGCGGATGCAATGGTGAACATGATCCGCACGGCCGCCGGCATCGGGGAGTTCCAGATGGACGACGTCGAGGAGCTCGTGCAATACGCCATCCGCCGCAGCCTCATAGGGGCCGATGAGGGTGAGCGGCTGCTTGAAGAGGTCCGTCGGGCCCGCCCGAAGAAGGCGGCCCGACCCGGCGTCAAGAATCGCCGCCCTCGGCCGGCGAGGAAGCCCGCCCGCTCCAAGAAAGCCGCATCCAGCCACTCGCGGCGCCACTAGCAGGCGGCTGGGAGAGCATCGCTTCGGCGAGCGTGTCCGCACGGTCGCCATCTCGCGCCGGCTTGCCGCTTCGGTGGCGGGAGTCTTGCGCTCGTCTGCCCGCGCATGCCTCTTTCGGGCCTCCACGGGAGATCGATGCCCGAGCCCCTATTCCGCTTTGCCGAAACGTTGCGCGGCCTGCTGGAGGTCCACACGGCCGATGAGGTCGAGCGCGCGTGGGCGCGGCGCCGTCCCGACGAACTCGGTTGGCGTGCGCTGCGCCGGGCATGGCAACTCGACGGTCGGATGTGGGAGCGAGTGCTGGACGAATGCGACGGGTTGCTGCTGCGGTTGCTGGACCGGTTGCCGGTACTCGCGGCGGGGGGCGACGCGCGCGCCACTCGGGTGCGCGCGTTTCGCGTGCCCGCGCTGGAACGGCTGCAGCATGCAACGGCCGCCGCCCTCGTCGCACAGCGCTACGGCGTCGCAGGGCTGCGAACGGTAATCGCGGACGACGCCGCGCCGCTGCCCCGGCGGTACTTCGCGTTCCTCGCTCTGGCGATCCGGCACCCGCCAACCGAGTGGTCGCTATTCGAGCGGTATCTCGTGCCCGACGCGCACCACGCCTTCCTCGGCGCCGCGGCGGAGGTCGCCCGCTTCTACCCGCGGGACGTCGCGGCCCGGCGTCTGGTCCAGCTGTTCGAGGCCGTGCGACGTGATCTGCATCTGCGGGCGTTCCTGAGCCCGCGCATCCTGGGGTCCCTGCACGTCCTCTCGGAGCCGACGACACTCGCGTTCTTCCGCGGGCTGCTGACTGCCGGGTTCACGGATGCGGACCCCATGTTCTGTGAAGTGACCCGCGCACTGGTCATGGTGCGCCGTTTCACGGGTCGCCTGGAAGAGAGCAGCAAGTACGCGGACCCGTCAGCGGCGGGAGTGAAGGAGGCAGTGGATCTGGCCGAGGAGCGGTACGACCGGAAGGCGGGCGTGCTCAGCCCGGTGCAGGTGATCTAGCCCAGCCCCTCCCACCACCCAGCGGCAGAGGCGGCAGGAGCGGCAGAGGCGGCAGTGCCCTCGGATCGGACGCCGTGGCCGCAGAGCGGCGACAGGCCGCCCACGCCGCTTATTCCGCTGCTATCGTTACGGCCGGAACACTCGTTGGAAGATCGCGGGCTTGCTGTCCGGGACGGTGTGCTCGAAGAGCAGGGAGTTGCCGTCCACGTCGTAGTGACCGGTCCAGTCCGTAGAGTCCGCCGCCCAAACGAAGGTGATCACTCGTGTCTGGCGCTCCCATTCACCGTCCTGCCACGGGCCGTCCGGCAACAGACGCCACCGCGCGACGCCGCCCGGCGCCAATCGGAGCTCTGCCTGCGCGACCTCCGCTGTGCCCAGCTCGCCCAGCCAGCGGCCGGTGATGGGTCGGGCCAATGCCGTCTGCGAGGCCATGGTGACAACGGTGCCGCTCGGCGTCTCGAGCAGCAATCGGCCCAGCGCGAACCAGTAGCGGACTTGAATGGCCGTGTCTCCTGATGCGATGAGTGATTCGGGCGTCACGCGATAGCTCAGCGGGTACACGTCGTTCACCACCAGCATGGTGTCGCCGTAGAATTCCAGGTGTAGCGTCTGCCCCCCGTTGTAGCCGACCCACCGGCCGGACAGGGTGCCGCCCTGAAGGCCGAGCAGGGACGTGAGGAGAACGAGCGCACCGGTCGCGTGTTTCATCAGGACTTGTCACCCCAATTCAAGTACACGCACGCTCAAGTCCGGGTCCGCTCCGGCCACCGAGAGGCCCCAGAGAGAAGGGCGAGCGGCGCCCGCCGCGACGGGAACGATGGCCCGCCGCCGGGCGGCCAGCAAGCGCCACCGGGAGGGCCATCGGTTCCCTACCGAGGGGACTTGCCTTCGTTATCTTGGGTTTGTGTCGGCTCCATCTCCCGTAGTCTCCCGCAGCACGGCCACGTTCGCTGATCGTGCGGAGGCGCTGGGTCACTTCTTCAGGCGCGCGGGCGAGGCGCCGCGCCTCATTGCCTACGACGACGAGGTCGGCTGCCCGCTTCTGTCGGCCCTGGCCGCGCTCGAGTGGACCAAGGCGGTGGGCATCCTGGTGGACGGTGACCTCATCCATGCCGCCAGGCTGGGTGGCGAGACCGCAGCCGTGGTGGTCGAGCGGCGCCACGATGGCCAGCGGGTGTTCGTGTACATGGGGCCCCGGATGGACGCACCGCCAGCGGATCCGTACGAAGGCTCGTTGTTGTTCGACGAGCCTGGCGTGCGCGCCTTCATATTCGTTCAGCGTGTCCACGCTATCGCGCACTTCCTGCGCGCGACGCAAGGAGCAGGCGCGGTAGTTTCCGCGTTGTCGCGGCGGGCGCCGGAACTGCGCCATCTGCGCCGCTGGCTCCAGGCATTGCTCGCCCACGGTACGCCGCCGATCTCCACGAGCTTGCTCGCGACGTGGGCGGCGACGGCCGGCGGCGGGTTCCTGTTCCTCCCCACGACGCCGACTGAACCCTACGTGTACGAGGAAGTCGGCCTCGAGAGTTGAGCAAGGCTGTTCACGGCGCGGTGCACAACTCCACATTTGAGTGGACAAGCATGCGAAACGCGTGCGCCTGACGTGACTTAGTCTTCCACAACCGATACACACGAAAGTCTCGTAACCCGAAGAAACATCGGCACTTGCGTCGTCTTTCCAGCGCCCTATATTCTCCCCGCGTCGCACAAGGGAAGGGTCGGGACTCGATGTCTTGACCACGCCTTGCGTGGCGAGCCCGGTCAGGAATTCCGGGGAGGCCGCCGAGAAACCAAGGGC
>JACQHC010000140.1 GCA_016199245.1 Gemmatimonadota bacterium
CTGCTGGCGGAAGACCATGCCCTGGTGCGAGCCGGCGTTCGCGCGTTGCTGTCCGCGCTGGATGGTATCGAAGTCGTTGCAGAGGCCGGTGACGGACGGGAAGCGCTGCGCCTCGCGGCGGCGACGCGTCCCGACGTCGTGATCATGGACATCACCATGCCAGATCTCAACGGGCTGGACGCCACGGCCCGCATCGCCAAGGAGGTCCCACACTGCCGGGTGCTGGTGCTCTCGATGCACGCGGAGGAGGAGTACGTGGCTCAGGCGCTGCGATGTGGCGCCGCCGGCTACCTGCTCAAGGACTCGAGCAACGCGGAACTGGAGGTCGCCGTGCGCGCCGTGGCCCGCGGTCAGCGCTACCTGAGCCCGGGAGTGTCGCAGCCCGTCATTGAGGAGTACATGCAGCAGGCCGTGACGAGTCCCCGCGCGCTGGATCGGTTGAGCCCCCGGCAGCGCGAGGTCCTCCAGCTGATCGCCGAGGGTCACTCGACCAGGGCCATCGCGCGGAAGCTGGAAATCAGCGTCAAGACGGTCGAAGCCCACCGCAGTCAAATCATGAAACGCCTGGCCGTGCGCGACGTGCCGGCCCTCGTGCGCCTCGCCATCCGATCCGGCCTGGTCCCCCTGGAGTCGTACGGGCCGCTGGCCGGATCGCCCAGCGGTCTTCCAGCACACTAAGGGTTTTCCCGCCATCCTGTCAGGCTCTCCCCGATAGCGTCCCGCGCAAGCCCAACAAAGGTTGTCCTGATCGATCGAGGGCTTGACGGGCGTTGAATGTCCCAGGAACGCCCCTCGAAGTCCCAAAAACACCCTACCGCGCGGCCGGCCACCCACCATAGTGCAGCGGTGGCGCCGCGCGCCGGGGCGGGGAGGCGCGTTGGCCGACATCGCTGTGCTCGTCGTGGACGATAGCCCGTCCTTCGTCCGCTCGGTGACCCGATTGCTGGAACAGTCCAACGTCGCGTCGGTGTTGGGCAGCGCCTCCTCCGCTGAAGACGGACTGGAGCAGGTGGCGGCGCTACGACCCGACCTCGTGATCATGGACATCTCGCTGCCGGGCATGAGCGGCATCGAGGCGACCGGCCGCCTGAAACAGACGCCTGGCGCACCGCCGGTGATCATCGTGACGATGCATGACGACCCGGAGTACCGCGAAGCGGCGCTCGCCGCCGGAGCGGATGGATTCGTGGTCAAGTCCGAGCTGGACTCCGATCTCATCGGGGTCATGATGGAAGTCGTCGCGAAGCACTGGGCGGAAGCCACCCGCGGGCCGCGGGGGAGCGAGACCTGATGCGTGCGTGGAACGCCGCGTAGATGGCCATCCCCTTGCGGCTCCTGGCGGTGGAGGACTCGGAGGAGGACGCCGAGTTGCTGGTGCGCGAGCTGCGCCGGGCCGGTTACGAGCCGCGCGCTCGCCGCGTGGACACGCCCGCCGCGATGAGCGCCGCGCTCGATGAAGGTCCCTGGGACCTGGTCACCGCGGACTACCGGATGCCGCAGTTCAGCGGGACGGCGGCGCTCTCCCTGCTGCGGGAGCGGGACACCGAAACGCCCTTCATCTTCGTATCCGGGACGATTGGCGAAGACATCGCCGTCGGCGCGATGCGGGCGGGTGCGCAGGACTACGTGCTCAAGGGCAATCTCACGCGCCTGGCGCCGGCCATCGAGCGTGAGCTGCGCGAGGCCGGGCTGCGACGCGAGCGGCGGCGGGCGGAGGAGGCGCTCCAGCAATCCGAGGCTCGCTTCCGCGACCTGTTCGACAACGCCCCCATCGCGCTGTATCGCACGCTGCCGAGCGGCGAGATCGTTGACGCCAACGCGGCCCTCGTCCGGCTGCTGGGGTATCCGGACCGGGAGGCGCTGGTGCGGGGACTGGCCTCGGAACACTACGCCGATGCGGAGGACCGCCGGCGCTGGGCCGCGCGGGTGCAGCGCGAGGGCGAGGTGATGGGATTCGAAGTGCGGCTGCGGCGGGCCGATGGCCGCGAGATCCTGGTGGAGAACTCGGGCCGGGCGGTGTGCGACGCTGAGGGGCGAGCGCTCTATTTCGAGGGCTGCCTGGTCGATATCACGGAGCGCCGGCGGGCCGAGCAGGATCTCCGGGCCACGCAGGCGCGCCTGGCCCAGGTGGTGGCCGCGAGCACGGCCGTGATTTACGTGCTCGAGGTCCGCGGCGAGGAGTTCATCTCTACCTGGGTTAGTGAGAACATCGCGTCCATCCTGGGGTGGAGCCCGGAGGAAACCCTGGGCCCCAGTTGGTGGCCCGACCACATCCATCCCGAGGACCGAGAAGAAGCGATTGCCAAGCGCGCGGCGCTGTTCCGCGAGGGCCTGGTGGGATCCGAATACCGCTTGCGTCACAAGGACGGCGCTTACCGCTGGGTGCTGGACGAGAAGCGCCTGGTGCGGGACGCGGCGGGCGAGCCGCGCGAGGTCATTGGCGCCTGGGTCGACGTGACGGACAAGAAGAGCCTCGAAGCGCAGCTCCAGCAATCGCAGAAAATGGAAGCCGTGGGCCGGCTGGCCGGGGGCATCGC
>JACQHC010000138.1 GCA_016199245.1 Gemmatimonadota bacterium
CGCGGGCCGTGGGCATGTGGCAATTCATCCGCTCGACGGCCCAGCGCTACGGCCTGGAAGTCAGCGACTGGGTGGACGAACGGCGCGATCCGTTCAAAGCAACGGACGCCGCGGCCCGTCACCTCCTGGACCTGAACGCCATGTTCGGGTCGTGGTACCTCGCAGCCGCGGCCTACAACGGCGGGCCGGGGCGGGTCAGCCGAGGCATCCGGCGGCTACCGGGAGACGATGGCGAGCTGAGCGATGAGACGTTCTTTGCACTGGCAGACCGGCGATACCTGCGGCGCGAGACGATGGACTACGTGCCCAAGCTGATCGCGGCAGCGCTCATCGCAAAGGAACCCCGGCGGTACGATCTCCGCGCCGTTCCCTGGCTCGAGCCGCTGGCGTTCGACGAGGTCACGGTCCCGGATGCCACAGGCCTGGATGTCCTTGCGCGCCTGGCGGACACGACCACGGCCGCGCTCGTGGAGCTCAACACGCACTATTTCCGAGGCGTGACGCCGCCGAACCGAGCGTCCATTGTGCGCGTGCCTCGCGGCAAAGGGGCGACAGTGGCCCGGCGGTACGCGGACCTGCCCCCGAACGAGCGCGTGACGTTCCTGGATCACGTGGTGCGGTGGGGTGAGACGCTGTCCGGCATCGGGAAACGCTACGGCGTGAGCGTGCAACTCCTCCAGGCCGCCAATCCACGCGTGAACGCGCGAAGTCTGCGCGTCGGCTCGCGGCTCACGATCCCCGTGGGCCCGGGCACGCGCGGAGCGCTCCTCCGGTCCGGCCGGGAACCCGCAGTCGCCCGTGCGGCTCCAGTCGCAAGCCCGGCGGCGGCGCGGCCTGCGGGCGATGCCACGTTCCACGTGGTGCGGCGGGGAGAAACCGTGTGGCTCATCGCCCAGCGCTACGGCGTGCGCGTGAGCGATATCAAGGTGTGGAACGAGTTGGAGGATTCCACCCTGATTCGGGTGGGTCAGCGGCTGCGCGTTGCGCCTCCCGCGGACTCACCTGAGTCACGGTGACGACGTCGGCCGCTGATACCCTTGCAGGACACTCGTCTCGAACCCGTTCCCGGGCTCCCGGCCGTCTCCCAGTAGCTGATTGACCTTGGCGGGCCCGCGGTTATACGCCAGAAGGGCCAGCCGCAGATCGTGGTAGGTGTCTAGCAGATCCCGCAGGTATCGGAACCCAATCGTCAAGTTGGTCGCCGGATCGAACAGATCATCCAGCGTGACGCCCAGCTTGTAGTAGCGGGCGGTCCGCAGCTGCACCTGTGCCAGGCCGAAGGCGGCCATGGAGCTCCGGGCGCGCGGATTGAACCCGCTCTCGACCTTGACCAAACGGAACGCCAGCTCCGGGCCAATCCCCTCGCGCAATGCGATGTCGTAGATCAGCGTCGCCAGGTCAGCCGGAATCTGGTAACGAGCGGAGTATTCCAGAATGGCGCGGCTGCGTTGCAGCTCGAGCTCGAGAATCTCTAGCTCCCCGGTTGAGCGGTCCAGGGACGTGCGAAGGCTGGACAACTCGCCCAGGACAGCCGTGCCTGTGTAGTGCTGCTCCGCGGGCCCGCCGTCCGAGCGCGCGATTAGCGCGCGTACGGAACCGACGACCAGCACGGCGGCGAGCAGTACCGCCATCCCGCGAACCATGAGCCCCTGGGTCGCCGAGAGACGCCGTTCGCGGCGCCCTGGTGTGGCTGTGCGGATCATGTGGCCTCCTTTCGGCGCCACGCGCCGGACCGCCCCCCCGCCTTTTCGACCAGGCGAATGTCCTGGATGTCCATTCCTCGATCGACCGCCTTCACCATGTCGTAAACGGTGAGCAGGGCCACGCTCACCGCCGTGAGTGCCTCCATTTCCACGCCCGTGCGCCCCGTTACGTTTGTCACGGCCCGCACCCGCACGCCGGGGAGGGTCTCGTCCAGCGACGCTTCAACCGTCACGTGGTCCATCGGAACGGGATGGCACAGCGGGATCAGCTCCGCCGTCCGCTTCGCCCCCATCACTCCCGCCAGCTCCGCCGTGGACAGGACGTCGCCCTTGGGGCCGGCATTTCGCTCCACCAGCTCGAAGGCCTTTCGGGACATGCGGATTGCCCCCTCGGCTACCGCCCGCCGCTCGGTCACCGCCTTGCCTCCCACATCCACCATCCGGGCTCGGCCGTCCGTTCCCACGTGCGACAGCTTCACGCCGCGAATTCGCCGAGCCGCCGGGCTAACACCGCGAGCGCGAGTTGAGGGTTTACGTTGCCCTGCGCCGCCGCTCGGGTCTCCTCTACCCGGCGAATCGCGGCAGCGATCCGCCGAGTTCCCTGAGCGTCCAAGGGTGCCCGTTTCAACAGGCCGGCCCGGAGCCGCAAGGCCAGGGCGTCCAGCATGGCCGTAAAGTCCCCCCGTGCGGCCCAGGGCGCCTGAGCTAGGGCCAGGGGCGCCCAACGGCGCGCTCCTCCCTGAACCGCCGCCAGGAAACCGTCAGCGGCTTTCTCGGCTCCGTTTTCCCACCCCCTGGCCAGCGCTGCGCGCCCGATGCTTCCTTCGGCCTTGAGCAGTCGCTGCTCCATCGCCGACCGCGCGGGCGGAGGCCTCAGCTCCCGGGAGAGGAAACGCCTCACGGTCTCGTCCCCCACGCCGCCGATCCGTACGGGTACCAGCCGCGACCGAATGGTCGGCAACAGCGACTGCGGCTCGGACGTTGTCAGCATCACGTACGTGTCCGCCGGCGGCTCCTCCAGGATCTTGAGCAGGGCGTTGGCAGCCTCGTGGGATGCCTCCTGGACCACTAACCGCTCCGCGTTTCCCAGCACCACGGCCTTTCTGGGCCCCTGGAACGGGCGAACGTGCACGATCCGGTGGAGCAGCCGGATGGAAGCGAGAGCGTGGCTCGCCGTGCCAGCCGGGCGGTCGTACAGGGGTCTGGCTCGACGGTCGGCTACCGCGTCCGCCAACAGCCCCCGCGCCTCATCGATCTGCTTGTCCGGGTCCGTTGCCTTGGGGCGCGGCACGGGAATGAACCAGTGCAAATCGGGATGGCCCAAGGCAGCCACCTGACGGCACGACTGGCACTTGCCACAGGGAGCGCCGGGGCCATCGTCACACAGCAGTCCCTGAGCCACCCAAATCGCGATGCGCTGCTTCCCGACACCCGGAGGTCCGACGAACAGTGTAGCGTGAGGGAAGCGACCATCCGTCAACGACGCCGCCAGCCGGCTCAACAGTCGCTCGTGCCCGTAGACCTCGTGCAGATGCTCCCCCACGTCGGATTGCTTGGTGTGAACCATAGTCTTGGTGCCCGGCTTTGCAAGCACCAGTAATTTGTTGAAGATCAACAACTTATGTTGCCAAATGTAGCACAAACTTGCTCTCGAACGTGGAATGACACCAGTCGACTGTTGCGTCAATGCAAATGCGAGCGATCACTCGCATTGCTGGATCAACCGCTCACTGTGGCGAGGCCACGGCCTTTTCGCGACCTTCAGCCCGGTCAACGCAAGATCGAGGGGAGTTACGCGCGCCATCTGGGGGATTCTCGCTTTGATGCTTGCAAGCACTCGAGGCAACGGACAAGCCTTCGCTCAAGTTGCGGACGTGGTCCTAGTCGATGGGAAGATCTGGACCGGTCCGGCGCAAGTGAGGGAGGGCCCCGCACCGACGGCTGTGGCCGTGGGAGGTGGCCGGGTCCTGGCCGTGGGCTCGGATTCCGACATCCTCGTCCTAGCTGGTGCCAGAAGCCGGCGGGTTCGGCTGAACGGGCGACGCGTGGTGCCAGGCTTCATCGACAGCCACACGCACTTCCTCTCCGGCGGGTTCACGCTCGCCGGCGTCCAGCTCCGGGACGCCGCGACACCTGAGGAATTCATCCGTCGCGTGGCCCGCCAAGCCGCCGCGCATCCGGGCTCCTGGGTGCTCGGCGGCACGTGGGACCATGAGTTGTGGGGCGGCGAACTGCCCCGGCGCGACTGGATCGACTCGGCGACGGAGCGCACCCCCGTGTTCGTGCAGCGGCTGGACGGGCATATGGGGCTCGCCAATGGCCGGGCCCTTGAGCTGGCCGGCGTCCAAGCGACCACACCGGACCCGCCGGGCGGCACGATCGTGCGGGACGTCAGTGGCCGCCCCACCGGGATTCTCAAGGATGCGGCCCAGGGGCTGGTGGAGCGGGTCATCCCCGACCGGTCAGACGATGAGCGAGACCGGGCCCTTCGCGCCGCAACGGACCATGCGCTCGCGTACGGCGTGACAGCAGTGGTGGACATGGGGTCCTGGGCGAACTTGGAGACGTATCGGCGCGCGAAGGCCCAGGGTGAGCTTCGATTGCGAGTGTACAGTATCGTGCCACTGTCGAGCTGGCGGCGGCTTGCGGACCTGGTTCGGGCCGAGGGCCGCGGCGACCACTGCCTGTCCTGGGGTGGACTCAAAGCGTTCGTCGATGGTTCGCTCGGTTCCACGACCGCGTGGTTCTACCGCCCGTATGATGACGCCCCCGACACGCGCGGCCTGGTGGTGACGGACACGACGGAGTTGTGGCGCTGGATCGTGGCCGCGGACAGCGCGAGGCTGCACGTCATCGTGCATGCGATCGGGGATCGGGCCAACGACTGGGTACTGGACGCCTTCCGCGACGCGCGCTCGCTCAACGGGCCCCGGGATCGCCGATTCCGGGTGGAGCACGCGCAGCACCTCACGCCGGGGGCGATCCACCGCTTTGGCGCGGAGGGTGTCATTCCGTCCGTGCAGCCGTACCATGCCATTGACGATGGGCGATGGGCGGAGAAGCGAATTGGCCCTGAGCGGGTCCGGACGACCTATGCGTTCCGAAGTCTGCTCGACGCAGGGGCCAGGCTCGCGTTCGGCAGTGACTGGACGGTCGCGCCAATCGACCCGCTCCAGGGGATCTACGCCGCGGTGACCCGCCGGACGCTGGACGGGGCGACGCCCGGGGGCTGGGTACCGGAGCAGCGAATCGGAGTGGAAGACGCCCTGGTGGCCTACACCGTGAACAACGCCTACGCGAACTTCCTGGAGGGTGAGATCGGCACGATCGAGGTGGGAAAGTACGCCGACCTTGTGGTGTTGTCCGAGGACATTCTCACGATCGATCCCGTGCGAATTGCAGGCGTGAAGGTGGACCTGACGATGGTGGAGGGCAGCGTGGCCTACGAGCGGCGCTGACCGCTCGGGCTATCTCCCGCGCCAGATCTTCCAGCAATCCACCAGCTGGTTTCCCCGAACGACGTGATAGGTGTCGAACTGCGCCGCAGTGAGGCAGGAGTGGTTCGGCAGGATCCGGACGCGCGAGCCCACGTCCAGGCGAGCGTTGACGATGCCGTGTTCCTGACTGACGGACACGACCCGGTGGCTCGGGTGGAGCCGGCCGCTGGGGTAGTCGGCAATGATCTCGCCCATCGTTCGAGCGCCCAGGTGTTCCGGGCCGCGGTCCTTGGATAGCGCCAGCGCGCCCGCGTCGATCACGCAGTGGTTTCGACGGCGGGACGCCGAAACGACGCTCGAGAGTACGGTGAGCGCGGCGTCGGTGGAGCCGCACGATCCCAGCCGCAGCTGGGTGTAGTCGTGGAAGACGTAGTTCCCCGGGCGTATCTCGTCCACGCCGGTGAGGTCGCGGATCACGCTCAGGGCTGGCGTGGACCCCACGCTTACGGCCGGCACGGCCACGCCAGCCGCCCGCAGCTTCGCTGCGAACGCCGTCATCACATCCCGCTCCTGCAGGGCCGCCGCCTCGATCTCGTCTCGGTTGTGGCCGTGGTAGGCGTGTCCCGAGTGGGTGAGAATGCCGCGGAACGTGATCCCTGGGGACCGCGTGAGCGTTCGGGCGAGGCCCACGGCGTCCGGGTCTTCTGGGTCGATGCCTGCCCGGTGATATCCGCAGTCCACCTTGAGCCACACGTCCCACGCGTGCCCGGAGGAAGCCAGCAGGTCTGCCGCTCGGGCGTCGTCCACGACGACGCCGAGGTGGGCCCGTCGTGCCACCTCCGCGGCCTCGCCGAGCCGTGACGGCACGAACGGGAACGCCCACGTGATGTCGGTGAACCCGGCGTCGGCAAATACGCGGGCTTCGTACACCGTGGAGACTGTGATGCCGTCGGCGCCGGTGGCGCGCTGCCGCTCGGCGATCTCGACGCACTTGTGGGGCTTGATGTGGGGCCGAAGACGGACGCCCAGCGCGCGGGCGCGATGGGCCATGCGGGCCACGTTGGCCTCCAGCCGATCGAGGTCGAGCAGGAGGGCGGGGGTGGGAAGATCGTCGAGATTCACATGACCGTTGACCAATTGCCAATTGTCAGTTGTCAATCGACAACTGACAATCGACAATTGCCGTCCCCTGTCAGTTCCGTCGGCTGCCCGTCAGCTCTGCCACGATTCCCGTTGCCCGATACATGTCGCGCAGCGCTTCCAGGATCCCGGCAGAGTGCACCGCGATGGCGCGCGCCGTCTCCGTGGTGTAGATGAACTCTCCGGGCAAGCTCTCGATGTTGCCGTCGAAGATCAGGCCAACCAGCTCGCCGTCCCGGTTCACGACAGGACTACCGGAGTTCCCCCCGGTGATGTCATTGGTGCTCACGAAATTGAGCGGCGTGCCGGGGTCGAACGCCGCAGGGGGATTCCGCCACCGGTCGGGGAGCGCCCATTCCTCGCGGCCGGCGTGCGAGTGGTGCCGGTCGTACAAACCGTAGAACGTGGTAAGCGCCGGCGCCTCGGTGCCGTTGTACTGGTAGCTCTGCACCACGCCGTCGGCGAGTCGCGGCGTGAACGTGGCATCGGGCGGAATGCTCGTCCCGTACACGTCGAACAGCGCCCGGGCAAGTCGGCTGGTTCGCAGCTCTTCCGCTGCGGTCAAGGACTGGTACTCCTGCGCGGCCTGTTGAAGGCGGGGCAGGGCGGATTGAAGGAACTGCAGGGCCGGATCGGTACCGGCCAGGATAGCCGACGGGTCCTGCAGGAGGGCTGATCGGCGTGTCGAATCCGGTATGGCGGAGCCCTCGATCACGGCCGCCGCGGCTGCCGCCGGCGTCCGTTCTCCCAGTGCGCCCGTGACGAACGGGTCCCGCGCGCCCAGGAGCGCCACGGCGTCCTCGAGCTGGGCCGCGAGGATGCGGCGGTCGAGCACGGGATCGATGCTCGTCCCTTCGAGCTCGGAGCGCATCGAGGAAAGCACGGAGTCCGGCACGAGTCCCCCGCCCGCGAGGCGAGCGTACTGGAACATGCGGGCGGCCGTTTCCAGCGTGCGCGATCGCAGCATCCCGCCCTGGTTGAGCGCGTTGAGCGTAGGCGAGATGAGGCTGATCTGCCTCCGGATATCGGAAATCTCATCCCACAAGCCGCCGTATTGCCGGGACAGGGCGCTGTCGCGTTCCACGGCCTCGCGGAACCGCCGCTCAAACCCGGCCTTCCGCGCCATCAAGGCGGGGGTCCGGAGCCCCTCTAATTGGCCGCGGTACGCCTTCAGCGCGTTGGTCAGCGAGAAGTAGTCGTTGATGTAGGTGTCGCGTGTCGCCGGGTTATCCGCCATGTACTTCCCGAGAACGGCCACGCGGCTTTCCAGCAAGCGCACGAGGAACGGTTCTTGAGTGTCCCGGCGGTATTCGAGTTGCGCCATGGTGTTCAGTCGGCTCGTGGAGCCGGGATTGCCCACGACGAACACCGGCTCCCCCACGACCGGCCCCGAGTCACTCCAGGCCAGAAACGTCTCGCTGCGCACGGGCTGTCCGTCCGGGCCGTACACGCGCAGGAACGACATGTCCAGCACGTAGCGCGGATAGGTGAAGTTGTCCGGATCCCCCCCGAAATAGCCAATGGCCAGCTCCGGGATGAACACCAGGCGGACGTCCTCGTGTCGCCGATAGCAATAGCTGGAGTATTTCCCTCCGTGGTACAGCGACGTGACTTCGCACGTCAGCCCCCGGCTACCGCTCAGCCGCCGTTGGATCTCTTCCATGGTGGAGTCCCGCGCCTCAACCTGCTGCTCTTCGTCCCGCGTGGGGTCTACGGCGGCCTGCACATCCGCCGTGACGTCGTGGATTTCGACCAGCTGGTCCACGTACAGCCCCGGGACACGGCGCTCCTCCGCCCGCGACGCGGCCAGGAAGCCGTTCGTAATCAGGTCCTCGCCCTCCTTCGCCACGGCGGTCGCCCCTTCCCGCGCACAGTGGTGGTTGGTCAAGACCAGCCCGTCGGGAGAGACGAAGGAGGCCGTGCAGTTCGGCAGCCGGAGGGCGGCGAGGCGCAGCCGGGTGAGCCATGTCTCTGAAGGACGGAACGCGTACGCCTCGGCGAAGTAATCGAGCGGCGGATTCTCGAAGGTCCACATCTTTCCGGTGTCGAACCGGCCCGGCTCCACGGCCGGGAGCATCTCGACGGCCCGCGACTCGCCCATCACGACCACCGTGTCTCGCGACGAGGTACCCACGATCGTCGGGACCAACGCACCGGGCTGGCTGCGGGACACACAACCGAAAACCACCAGGGCCGCCGTGGGCATCACCCACCGGCGGCCTGGCGAACCAAAGTGAACCATGTCTGTCCTCCCGCGGTCAGCGAACCAGGTGCAGCTCGGACTGGCGCCTGAACACCCAGCGCATCGTGCCCTCGGCGGTCATCTCGGCTTCTTCTTCCTGGGCCATTCGGACGGGCTGGTTGTCCCACTCGGGTACGGCGGTCGTGGCCTGCAGCTCGATCGAATGCCACATGTTGGCTAGCAGCGGGACATCGCCCCGCCCTGGCACGCCTTCCTGCCGGTCCCACAGCCCGATGATGGCCCCGGCGCCGTGGCCGTGGTCGCCAATGGGGTGCGTGTAGATGGACCCATTGATCCCTTCCCGGCTCATCTGGGCCAGGGCGGCGGCCAGCGCGTCGTTGCCGGTTCGCCCCGGCCGCATTTCCGCGAGCAGGATATCCTGCAGCCGGTTGCTCACACCGAGCGCTCGCTTGAGGCCGGCAGGGGCCTCCGTCTCGCCTTCCCGCAGGACGTAGCCCATGTGCTGGGTATCGGTATTCAGACCGAGCGCCGTGATACCGAAGTCGCAGTGGAGCACGTCACCGCGCCGAATGACCGGTGCGGTGGAGTCCGCCATGTTCACACCGCGCCGCTGCACGCTCACCGACGTCTGGAACCACGTCCCGAGGCCCAGGTCGTTCACCCGCTGCAGCATCCACCAAACGACGTCGTCGGTCGTGGTCACGCCGGGCGTGATCACCTGATTGGAGAACGCGGTGGAGATGATCTGGTGAACCTGCTCCTCCATCCTGCGGTACGTGGCGTTCATGCCGGGCACGCGGACCGCCATGTAGTCGAGCGGCAGCCGCTCGGCGCGGACGACCCGCCGTGCAAGGTCCGGCCCCAGCGCTTCCTCCATCTGCTCCCATTCTCCGGCGGACAGGCCGTCGGAGAAGGCATGTGTGTGGGAGATGTTCACGCCGATGGTGCGGGGATTCCGTTCCCGGATGATGCGGGCGAGCACGTCCCACTGGGCCCGGCCCCACAGTTCCCTCGGCCGCCCGTCGGGGGCGCGCTCGGTTTCGCGCAACGCCTCATACAAGCCGCCCTGGGACGTCCCACCCAGGGCGAGCCGCTCGACGCCGCGTTCGGGCCCGCGGTCGTGGAACACGTAGATGGTGCGGCGGCGCGCGTAGTAGGTGGTCGGCGACACGAGACCGCGGAACAC
>JACQHC010000009.1 GCA_016199245.1 Gemmatimonadota bacterium
GAAATGCAGCGCCACCTCCCCACCCGTGAGCTCGCCCGCGTGAATGTTGCCGTCGTAGTAGTACGCGGGCTTGGTTGACACCACCCCCGTCTGCTCATTGGTGATCTCGAGCACCATGAGCTCGGTGCCTTTGAGGGTCCGGCCAATGGAGTACAGCTCGGTGAGGTTGGGGAACGATTTCGCCCAGCCGTCGAGCAGCGCGTAGGCGTCGGCAGTGGTGTGGTACTTGGCCCAGTTGGGGGAACGCGGGTCTTCCGATTGCGCAAGAATCCTCATCGGCGCCGTCAGCAAGGCGCACAGCGTGACAAAGCGAGAACGCAGTTTCATGGTCAGCTCAGGTTGGTGTGCAAGACTTCGAGCGATCAGCAGTCTCCAGGTAGCAGTCAGCAGTCGGGAATTGAACTCAGTGGGCCCGCCCGTGTAGCTGAGTGCTGATCACTGACTGCTGAATGCAGAGCTCTTTCATTGTTCGCTACTTACTCTCCCAAACGGATCCTCCAGCGACGGGCTCTGCGGTGTCACCAGCTCGGCGCCGGTTTCGGTGATCACCATGTCGTCTTCGAGGCGCACACCGAACTCCCCGCGGATGTAGATCCCCGGCTCATCGGAGAACGTCATGCCGGGCTCGAGCTTCAGCGTGTTCCCGCGCACCAGATACGGCCACTCGTGTCCGTCCATGCCGATTCCGTGCCCCACACGATGCGTGAAGTACGCGTAGTCCGGCCCGAAGCCCGCGCCCGTGATCACCTTGCGCGCGGCGGCGTCCACGGCCTGGCACTCGACGCCGGGCCGCGCCGCGGCCAGCGCGGCTGACTGCGCCCGGAACTCGATCTCGAACACGCGCTTCATCTTGTCGGTCGGCTTGCCGAGCACGAACGTGCGGCTGATGTCCGAGCGATATCCCTCCACAGCACAGCCCCCGTCAATCAGCAGGATGCTGCCTTCCCGGACTGTCTGCGGCGTGGCCGAGCCGTGCGGCAGCGCCGAGTACTCACCGACCTGAACGCCGGCTCCGCCGCTGAATCCCAGCCGCCGATGCGCCAGCGACACCAGCTCGGCGAACCGGTCTTGCGTCATCCCGTCCACGAGCGCCTTGTACGCCGCCTCGTACGCTTTGAGCGTCACTTCAGACGCGAGCCGCATCAGCTCGATCTCGTGCACGTCCTTCACGGCGCGGCAGCCGGCCGTGACCGGTGTCCCGCTTGCGACCGTGAGACCGGGCGCCACCTGGTGCACGCCGTCGCTGAAGACGAACCGCACCGTCTCCTCAATGCCCAGGCGTCCGCCGGAAAAGCCACGGCTCCGCATTCCGTCTGCGACGAGCCGGTAGGGGCTCTCGTCTTCCTGCCACGTCATGAAGTCGACGTCGCCCGCCAGTGGACTACCCGCCACCTGTTCCTGCACCCGTTCCTCCTCGAAGGCCGGGCAGACGAGGAACGTCCGGCCGTCTTTCGGGATCACCAGGGCAAGCAGCCGTTCGGAGAGGCCCCAGCGAATGCCCGTGAAGTAATCGAGGGAGGTGCCGCCGGTGAGCATGAGCGCATCCACCGAATGCTCCGCCATGAGGCGGCGGGCTTGCTCCACGCGGGCACGACGCTCGTCCGTAGTGATCGGTCGCGCGCGGTCGCGCATGGATTGCAGCGCGGCGATCGAGGGCGGGAGAGATTCTCCCTGGTCGGGCGTGTTCGCGCGGCCGACCTCGGCCGGTGCAAGCACGGCGGCGGACGCGAAGGCGGAGTGCTGGAGGAATTCGCGACGGGAGACCATGTCGTGCTCCGGGGGAGACGCAGGTCTGCAACGTTACGCGCTCGCGCGGCCGGCGGCTAGCCGATGAAGCAGCGGCCATTCCGACAGTGGGCGTGGGATCCCTACGTTCCGACGATCTCCAACAAGCCCTCGACGACCTGGGCCAGCTCTTCAGGACTGGCGACGCCAAGTCGCCTGCCGATTCGCTCGGCCGAAAGCGTTCGAACCTGACTGATCTTGACCCAGGACCGCTTGGGGAGCTTCGCCGAGGCCAGCTCGAGCGTGAGCGGGAATCCCGCCCGCTGAGGCTGGCTCGTCACGGCAGCGGCGATCACTGTTCCCGACCGCTCGTTGAAAACGTCCTGGCTGAGTATCAGGACGGGCCGACGCCCTGCCTGTTCTCGCCCCCGGGTCGGGCTGAGGTCGGCCCAGCGGATCTCACCTCTCAGTAGTCGGGCCACCGACCCAATTCGTCCGTCAGGCCCTCCTCTGCCAGGGCCTGTTCCTCACGCGCGTCCAGTCGAGCGCACTCGGCGGCCAGCCGCGTGCGGCGAAGGCGTTCGAGCTTCTCCTGCAGCGCGGCTTCGATGGCCTGGCTGCGGTTACGAAACCGAGCCTGGTGAACCAGCTGATCGATGCGGATCAGGATATCACCGTCCAGGGTAATAGCGATCTTCGCTTTTGCCATGATGGGTATGACAATACGTCATACCATACAAAACGTCAACGACGAGATCAGGCCTCGAACGTGCCAACAGTACGGTCCTCAGGAGCGGCGACCTAACCAAAACCACGCAGGGATGAACAAAAGAGCGCAGCTTGCGCCCCGAGCACTGCCAATGCTCGGCGTCTACCAGTTCCGCCACACCCGGCCCGATCGACAAGCCGGCGAAACCCGCATACCGCGACGCCACACCGCGGGGCAGCCGGGACCGCCGAGTATATTCTCCCCCCATGCGCCAGGACCGCATCCGCAACTTCTGCATCGTGGCCCACATTGACCACGGCAAATCCACCCTGGCCGACCGCCTCATCGAAGCCACCGGCACGCTCGAGAAGCGCCAGATGCGCGAGCAGGTGCTCGACACGCTCGACCTCGAGCGCGAGCGCGGCATCACGATCAAGCTCAACGCCGTGCGCATGCTGTACCGCGCGCAGGACGGCGAGACCTACGAGTTGAACCTGATCGACACCCCCGGACACGTGGACTTCACCTACGAGGTCTCCCGCTCCCTCGCCGCGTGCGAGGGCGCCATCCTCGTGGTGGACGCGAGCCAGGGGATCGAAGCGCAGACCATCAGCAACCTCTACCTCGCGCTCGAGGCCGGGCTCGAGGTCATCCCGGTCCTCAACAAGATCGATCTCCCCGCGGCCGAGCCGGACCGGCGCGCCCGGGAGCTGCACGACCTGGTGGGCGCCGATCCCGATGACATCCTTCGGGTCTCCGCCAAAGAGGGTATCGGGATCGACGCGCTGCTCGAGACCGTGGTCCGGCGCGTGCCGACCCCTCGCGGCGACGCGCGGGGCCCGCTCAGGGCGCTCATCTTCGACTCTTACTACGACCGCTACCGCGGCGCCATTCCCAGCATCCGCGTCGTGGACGGCGCGATCCGACCCGGCATGGAGATCGCCTTCGGCTCCCATCCCGCCGATCATTACGAAGTCGCCGAGGTCGGTTATCTGCGTTTGTCGCACCAACCCACCGAACTGCTGGAGGCGGGGGAGGTCGGCTACGTCGTCGCCAACATCCGCGGCGTCGTGGAGACGCGCGTGGGGGACACCGTGCTCGATGCCGCCCGGCCGGCCACGGAGATGCTGCCCGGCTACCGCGAAGTCCATTCCATGGTCTTCGCAGGTCTCTACCCCACCGAACCCAACCAGTACGAAGAGTTGCGCGACGCGCTGGCCAAGCTCCAGCTCAACGACGCGGCGCTGCGCTACGAGCCGGAAACGTCCGTGGCGCTCGGCTTCGGCTTCCGCTGCGGGTTCCTCGGACTGTTGCACATGGAGATCGTGCGCGAGCGGCTGGAGCGCGAGTTCGACCTGGACCTGATCACCACCGTGCCCAACGTGGAGTACCATGTATATCTCACGGCCGGCACCATGCAGGTCGTCGAGAACCCCACGGCCATGCCGCACGGCTCGACCGTCGATCGCATCGAGGAGCCCTACATCAAGGCGCACATCACCTCGCCGTCCGACTACATCGGGCCCATCATGCAACTCGGCCAGGAGCGCCGGGGCGTGTACGTCGACATGGAGTACGTGGCTCCCGCCCGCGTCAAGTTCACGTGGGAGTTTCCGTTAGCCGAGATCATCCTCGACTTTTACGATCGGCTGAAGACCATCAGCCGCGGCTACGCGAGTCTGGATTACGAGTTCCTGGGCTACCGTCCGGGCGACGTGGTGCGGCTGGACATGCTGATCAACGGCGACGCGGTGGATGCCTTCAGCGTCATCATTCACGAGGACAAGGCCTACGAGTGGGGCAAGAAGCTCGCCAGCAAGCTGCGTGAGCTCATCCCGCGGCAGCTGTTCGAGGTCGTGATTCAGGCGGCCATTGGGAGTAAGGTGATCGCGCGGGAGAGCGTCCGGCCGCTGCGCAAGAACGTCACGGCCAAGTGCTATGGCGGCGACGTCACCCGGAAGCGCAAACTCCTGGAGAAACAAAAGGAAGGAAAGCGACGCATGAAGCAGGTTGGCGTGGTGGAGATTCCTCAGGAAGCCTTCCTCGCCGTTCTTCAGGTCGAGTGACGGCCGACATGCGAACGATCATCGGCGTCGATCTGGGCGGCACGAACATCGTCGTCGGCGCGGTGCCGGAAGACGGCAGCGCACTGTACGGCCTGGCCACGCGCCGCACACCGGTGACCGACGGTCCAGAGGCCGTCGTCGACCTCATCGCCGCAATGGTCAAAGCCTGCATTGCCGATGTGCACGCCACGTGCGGCGACGTGGAGATCGCCGGCGTGGGCGTGGGCGCCCCGGGACCGCTCGACACGGCGCGCGGCATCGTGCTGCTCGCCCCCAACCTGGGCTGGCGCGACATGCCGCTGCGCGACCGCGTGTCTCAGGTCGTCAGTCTGCCGGCCACGCTGGACAACGACGCCAATTGCGCGGTGTTCGGCGAGTGGTGGCGCGGCGCGGCCAGGGGGGCGCGCGTCGTGGCCGGCATTACGATCGGGACGGGCGTGGGCGGGGGCATCGTGATCGACGGCAAGCTGTTCCACGGCGCCTCGGACATCGCCGGCGAGATCGGCCACACCACGGTCGATCTCAACGGGCGGCGCTGCAAGTGCGGCAACTACGGATGCATCGAGGCGTACGCTTCAGGCCCCGCCATCGCGGCGCGCGCCGTGGAGGGCGTCGAGGCGGGCGCCTCCTCCACGCTGCCCTCGTACGTCGGCAACGATCTGTCGCAGATCGACGCGGGGGTGGTCTATCAGGCCGCGCACGACGGTGATGAGTTCGCCCGCGAGGTGGTGCGCGACACCGCCCGGTTCCTTGGCGCCACGGTCGCGAACATCGTCAACATGCTGAATCCCGACGTCGTGGTCATCTGCGGCGGCGTGACCCTCGCGGGGGATCAGTTGTTCGCGCCCCTCAGGGAAGAAGTGCGCCGGCGCGCGTTCAAGCCGGCGCATGCGGCCTGCCGCATCGTCCCCGGTACGTTGTCCGGGACGGCCGGGGTCTACGGCGCCGTGGCGACGTTCAAAGTGCAGCGCTGGGGCTCTGCGTGAAGCGGCTGGGCGTGATGGGAACGATGGTGTGGGACACCATCTATCGTTGGGGCGGCGGCCCGGCGGTGCAGGAGTGGGGCGGCGTTTCGTATGCGCTCGCCGCCTTCGAGGCCGCGCTGCCCTCCGACTGGACCATCGTCCCGCTCATCAAGGTCGGACGCGATCTCAGCGCGAGGGCGAACGTCTTCTTCCACCGCCTCACCCGCCGGGCCGGCGCCGCGCGGCTGATCGAGGTGCCGGAGCCGAACATGCGCGTCACCCTGCGATACGTGAGCGAGGGCCGGCGCACGGAATCACGTCAGGGTGGCGTGCCCAGTTGGAGCTGGGAGGAGCTGGGACCCATGGTGCGGGACCTCGACGCCCTCTACGTCAACTTCATCTCCGGACGCGAGATCGATCTCGCAACGGCCGCCGCGTTGCGGCGCGGATACGGCGGCCCCGTCTACGCGGACCTGCACTCGCTGTTCTTGCGGCAGGCCCCCGACGGCACGTTGGAACCCACCGGCGTGCCCGACATCGCGTCGTGGTTCGCGTGCTTCGACGTGGTGCAGCTCAACGACGACGAGCTGGGGCGCGTGGGCGGCGAGCCGATGGAGGTGGCGGCAGGGGCACTGGCCGCGGGCGTGCGATTGTTCGTGGTGACGGTCGGCCCGCGCGGCGCGATCTACTTCACGTTCCCGAATTTCCGGCTCCGCGGCCGCCAGGCGATGCCGCCGGGACCCGTTCAGACCGCGCGCGTGCCGGCGCCGAGCACTCCGGCCGGCGACCCCACGGGCTGTGGCGATGTGTTCGGCGCCACCCTGTTCGCGTGGCTGCTGGACGGGGCCTCTCCAGACGTCGCGCTCGCCGAGGCCAACCGCCTGGCGGCGCGGAACGTCACTGCCCACGGCGCCACGGACCTGCAGTACCACCTGCGCGGTGAGCTGGTTCCCGGATGACCCGAGTGGTCGAGGTCCCTGCCCACTTCGATGACCGCACGTTCGATCAGTTCGTCCGCGACTACGCGGCCTCCGACAGCGACCGGTTGCTGTTCGACGCCCACGCGACCCAGTGGGCCTCTCCGTACGGGCTGGTGGGATTGCTGGCGGCGGGCCAGGCTCAGACCGAGCGGCGCGGGGAGCGGGCCTTGCTCACGCTCCCTACGGATCGCGACGTGGCGCACTATTGGGCGCGCGCCGGATTCCTGCGCTACGCGCCCGAGTATTTCGAGCTGCACGGCAAAGCGCCCCGCGTGGCGGCGGCCGGGGAGTCGGACGTGCTGCTGGAAGTCACCCCGGTGCGAGGCGCCGACGACGTGCACGGCGTGGTGGAGCGCATCCAGGAGCGGGCCGCGGCGATTTTGTCGCACGAGCTGGGGCTCGAGGCGCAAGCCACGATGGGATTCGCTATGGCGCTTTCGGAGGCGTGTCAGAATATTGTGGAACACGCCGGCACCGGCGGCTGGGTCGCCGTGCAAACGTACCACTGGCGCCGCACGCTGAAGCGGCGCGTCGTGGTGATCGCGGTCGCCGACGCCGGCGTCGGGTTCCGGCGGTCGCTCGAGCCCACGCAGGCCAAGCGGTTCGGCGATCGCTGGGGGGACGCGAGCGCGCTCGAGGCAGCGCTCATCCAGGGCGTGAGCCGCTTCCGCGATCCCGGGCGCGGCCAGGGGCTGGCCGGGATTCGTCGCTACCTCAGCCGCTGGTCGGGCAAGCTATCGGTGCGGAGCGGCACGGCGCGCATCGCGATCATCCCGTCCTGGGACGACGACGTGCCGCTGGCGGAAAGTCTCCCCGACTTCCCCGGGAGCCAGGTGCTCATGATCATTCCGTCGCAACACCAGTGAGGACCATGCCGCGAATCAGCCTCCGAGATGCTCTGCGCCAGGCCGTGGCCGACGGCTATGGCGACCTCGTGACCCGGCGCACCGGGCAGGCCGTGCGACAGGTCATCGAAGACACGCTGGCCACGCTGTCCCACGAGCAGCCGGCAGCCATCGATTTCGGCACGGTCGGCTGTCTCGACCTCTCCTGTGCGGACGAAATCGTGGGCCGGTTGCTGCGCGAGCACGGCGACGCGCGCGACTTCGTGCTGCTGAACGTCACGCCGTCGCACCGCGAGTCTCTGGAGTTCGTGCTCGAGCGGCATCAGCTGGCCGTGGTGGTGCGGGACCCCGCGGGCTCGACGGATGTCGTCGGCTCCGTCTCCGATCCCGTGCGCCGGGTATTCCGGCTCGTGACGCACGACGGCGACGCCAGCGCCGGCGAGATCGCCGCCCGGCTCGAGCTGGCGCCCGAGACCGCGCAGGCCGCGCTCGACGAGCTGCACCGGCGTCGCCTGGTGCAGGTCGCCCGCGCCGCCGGCGCCGGGGCTGCCGCGTGAAGCGCCGCGCGCTGGGATTCTCGACCATCGCGCTGCACGGCGGCCCTCACGCCAAGCCGGACCGCTCACCGGTGGCGCGCCCGATCATTCAGAGCTCCACGTTCATCAATCCCGTGGGCTCCACCGACGAGGTGCTGTACACGCGCTACGGGAACAACCCGAATCAGGTGGAAATCGGCAAACGCATCGCTCTGCTCGAAGGGGCGGATCAGGGCATCTTCGTGGGCAGCGGGATGGGTGCCACCGCGCTCGCCCATCTCGCGGTGCTCCGGCCCGGCGACCACCTGTTATCGAGCGCGTGGATCTACGGCGGGACGTACCGGCTGTTCACGCAGGAGTTCGGCCGGATCGGGATCGACGTGACCTTCGCGGACCCGGCAACCGCGCGGAGCTGGAAGCGCCACCTGCGGGAAAACACACGCGCCATTTTTCTCGAGACCCCCACGAATCCGCTGATGCGCGTGCTCGACCTCGAGCCGCTGGCCAAGTTGTGTCGCACCGAGGGTGTGGCGCTGATCGTGGATTCCACATTCGCATCGCCCATCAACTTCCGCCCGCTGGAGCACGGCGCCGACGTCGTGATTCACAGCGCCACCAAGTACCTCAACGGCCACTCGGACGTCATCGCCGGCGCGGTCGCCGGCTCCGAGGCGCTGGTGGAAGAAGTCCGGCATCTCATGCAGGTGTGGGGTCAGGCGCTCGATCCGTTTGCGGCCTGGCTGATCGACCGCGGGCTCAAGACCCTGGCCGTGCGCATGGAGCGGCACAACGCGAACGGGCTCGCCTTCGCGGGGTGGGCATCCGAACACCCCAAGATCGCGGCCGTCGCGTACCCGGGCCTCGAAGACCATCCCGATCACCGGCTCGCGAAGCGCGTGCTCGACGGGTTCGGCGGCATGGTAGGCATCCAGGTCCGCGGCGGCGCCCGCGGGGCCGAGAAAGTGCTGAGGCGGCTGCGCATTGCCCAGCACGCGCCCAGCCTGGGTGGCGTCGAGACTCTGGTATCCGAGCCGCGGCTCACGTCGCACGCGGCGCTCACGGCGCAGCAGCGCGAGGCCCAGGGGATCCCCGACGGGTTCATTCGCGTCAGCCTGGGCATTGAAGATGTGTCCGACATCATCGCGGACTTCGAGCACGCCCTCAGCGCCCTGTAGTTCTCCGTGATTCGGTTCGCCGGTGTGTTCAAGGCGTACCCCCGCGGCTCGCTCGCGCTCAAGGATGTGTCGTTCCACATTGCCAAGGGGGAATTCGCCTTCCTCACGGGACACTCCGGAGCGGGAAAATCCACGGTCCTCCGCCTCATTCATGCCGAAGAGTTCCCCACGTCGGGCGAGGTGCGGGTGTCCGGTTTCCTCACGGCTGACTTGACGTCGCGCGAGATCCCCAGGCTGCGCCGCCGTCTCGGCATCGTGTTCCAGGATTTCCGGCTGCTGGAGGACCGCACGGCGGAAGAGAACGTCGCCTTCGCCCTGGAGGTCACGGGAGCCCGGCGCGCCACGATCGCTCCCAAGGTGATGCGCGTGCTCGCGCAGGTGGGCCTGGCCGCGAAGGCCGCAGCATACCCCAAGGAGCTGTCGGGCGGCGAGCAGCAGCGCGTGGCCATCGCGCGAGCCCTGGTAAACGATCCACTGGTGCTCCTCGCCGATGAGCCCACGGGCAACCTGGACGAGCGGGCCACGCGTGGCGTGTTCCAGCTGCTGCGCGACATCAACGCCGCCGGCACCGCCGTCCTGATGGCGACGCACGATCTGGACCTCGTGCGGCAGGCGCCGTACCGGGTCATCGAGCTGCAACAGGGAGCGCTGGTGTATGACTCCGGGGCGGACGGAGGACCGGAGACGGATGCCGGGGCCGGAGCGGCCTCGTGAACCTCGCGCTGCGTGAGGCGCTGCTGGCGTTTCGGCGGATGCCGTTGCTCTCGGTGCTGTCGGTCACGACGATCGCGTTCGCCCTGTTCGTAGTAGGGCTGTTCGGCCTCGTGGCCATCAACCTGCGCGGCGCGCTGGCGGCTCTCGAGGAGCGCGTGGAGATCATCGTGTACCTGCGGCGGGGCACGCCGGTCGAGACGGCCACGCTCGCCATCACCGACATCGAAACGTTCCACGAAGTCGCGACCGCGACGTACGTGAGCGAGGACGAAGCGCTGTCGCGGGCCCGCCGTGAGTTGGCCGAGTTCCAGGGCGTGTTCGCGGACCTGCGGGCCAACCCGTTGCCCGCATCCATCGAGGTGCGACTGAAGCCGGGGTTTCGGAGCGCGGAGCACGTGAACGCCGTGGCCGAGCGCCTCCGCGGCTTCCGCTTCGCCGAGGACATCCGCTACGGACGCGAGTGGATCGAGAAGCTCGACCGGCTGCGGGACGTCGCGGCGCTGGTGGGGCTCACGGTGGGCGCCGCCTTCGCCATCGCTTCGGTCATCATCATCGGGACCACGATCCGAATGGGCGTGCTGCACCGCGGCCGCGAGATCGCCATCATGCGCCTGGTGGGCGCGACGGACGGCTTCGTCCGGCGGCCGTTCCTGCTGGAGGGCGCGCTCAAGGGCGCGTTGGGGGGGGCCGCCGCCGTCGGCTTGAATCACGCGGCCTTTTTCACGGTGGACCGGCTGTTGTTCGACGCGGCATTCTTCGACCCGGCCTGGGTGGCGTTCATCGTTCTCTTCGGTACGGCCCTGGGTCTCCTCGCCAGCGCGGCGAGTGTTCGGCGCCATCTGGGGAGCCCCACGTCGTGACTCGGCGAGGCGCCGCGGCGGGAGTCGCGCTCCTCGCTGCGTTGCTGTCGGCGGAGCGCGGCGAAAGCCAGGACGTAGACCGGCAGATCCGGGACAACACGCAACGGCTCGACGAGATCCGACGCGAGCGAAACCAGCTCGAAGAAGAGCTCACGCGCCTGCGGGGCCGGGCC
>JACQHC010000154.1 GCA_016199245.1 Gemmatimonadota bacterium
ATGGTGGTGATCCGGCGGGACGCCACGCTGCTGGTCGTGACTGAGAAGGGGATGGGCAAGCGCTCGGAATTGTCGGAGTACCGCGTGCAGCATCGTGGCGGCAAGGGCATCATCACCGTCAGGGTGACGGACAAGACCGGGGCCGTGGTCGCCCTCAAGGAAGTGCTGCCGGACGACGAGTTGATGCTCATCTCGCGCCATGGCGTGATCATCCGCGTGCCCGTGAGCGGGATCCGAGTCATCGGGCGCAACACCCAGGGGGTGAAGGTGATGCAGCTCGACGAGGGCGACACGGTGGTGGACGTGGCGCGCGTGGTGAAGGAGGAGGAGGGCGGCGAGGAGGAGCCCACCGGTGACGAGGGTCCGGTGGCGGCCGAGGGACAGGATCAGCGCGAGCTGTCGGTCTAGTGCCGCGCGCTGGCGGGCGCGTCCGGTGACGGCGGCCCAACTGGTCACGCCGGACAGCATCCGGGAAGCGGCTGCAGGCCTCGAAGGCGTGGCCGTGCGTACGCCGCTCGTGGCGGTCCCTCGGCTCGCCGAGATCGCCGGCGTGCCCGTCTTCCTCAAGCTGGAAAGCCAACAGCCCACCGGCGCGTTCAAGCTGCGCGGAGCATGGACGGCGTTACGCCGACTCGCGCCCGCAGCACGGGCGCGCGGGGTCATCACGTATTCCAGCGGGAATCACGGCCAGGCGCTGGCCTTCGCGGCCCAGCGCATGGGTGTGCGTGCCGTCATCGTCATGCCGGAGACGGCGCCGGCGGCCAAAGTGAACGGCGTGCGACGGTGGAACGGGGAGGTGGTGCTCGCCGGCCGGACCTCCGAGGATCGCCTCGCGAGAGCCGAAGCGCTCGCCGCGGAGCAGGGACTCGCCATCATCCCGCCGTTTGACCATCCGGATATCATTGCGGGCCAGGCCACGGTGGGATGGGAGATCGTGGAGCAGCTCGCCGATGTGGAGGAGGTGGCTGCGCCGGTGGGAGGCGGAGGGCTGGCTGCCGGTATCGCGGCGGCGCTCGCGGCCGTCAAGCCCGGGGCGCGGCTGATCACCGTAGAGCCGGAAGGATCGGCGGCGCTGGCCGCGGCGGTGCGCGCGGGGCGGATCGTACGGCTGGAGCGCACGGCGAGCGTGGCGGACGGGCTGCTGCCACTGGCCGTGGGCGTGCTCCCGTTCGCCCACCTGCGCGACCGGGCCCGTCCCGTGACCGTATCGGAAAACGCGATCGTGGAAGCCACGCGGTGGTTGTACTTCGAAGAGCGACTCGTGGTCGAGCCCTCCGGCGCGGTCACGACCGCTGCCATCCGGTCTCGCGCCTACGTGCCTCGTGGCCCTGCCGTGCTGGTGGTGAGCGGAGGCAACGTGGATCGTGCCGCTATCGAACGCCTGCCAGCCGCCTGATCCCAGTGACCGCGCCCCCTGCCCCGGTCACGTCGGCCAGGATCCTGGTGGCCGACGACGATGAGACCCTGCTGCGCACGCTGACCTGGATCCTGAGCGAGAACGGCTATGACGTCGTGGCCGTGCCGGAGCCGCGCACGTTGTTCGAGCGGCTGGACGAGACCGCGCCGGACCTGCTCATGCTGGACATCATGATGCCGAAAGTGGACGGCCTGCAGTTGCTGGCGCGGCTCAAGGCGCACGAGCGGTGGCGCGACCTGCCGGTGCTCATGATCTCCTCGATGCCTCCCGAGGAGGCCACGGTGCGCTCGCTGGGCCTCGGCGCCGCGGACTTCATACCCAAGCCGTTTCGCGTGCGGGAGCTGCTGGCCCGCGTGCAGGCACACCTCCGCACGGGCGAGGCGCTGCGCCGCGCGCGGGACCAGGCGCGATCGAGCGTGGCCATGGTGGATATTCTACACGAGATCACCGACGCCACCCGCCCCGACGAGATCTTCCAGGTCCTCACGCGCCGGGTCGGCCGGTTGCTCAGCCTCGCCCGGTGCTCCATGGTGCTCGCACAGGAGGGGAGCAGTACGGGTGTGGTGGTAGCCGCCTACGAGGATCCGGCCCTGCGGGACCTCAAGATCGATCTTACCAAGTATCCCGAGATGAGTCGCGCCCTCGAAATCAAGAAGCCAGTCCTGGTCGCCAACGTCGCCACGGATCAGTTGTACGCCCTGATCCGGCAGCGCTGGGAGCGCGAGGGCACCCGGGTGCCCACGCGCTCGGCCATCGCCGTCCCGTTCCAGCTCCGCGGTGGCACGTCCGGCGTGTTCTTCCTGCGGAACAACGAGGGCGAGGCGCGGCTCACCGAGGCGGATGCCCAGTTCGCGAACTCGGTGATTCAGAAGGCGGTGGCGGCGATCGAGAAGGGCTACGATATGGCCGCCGCGCTGTCCGACAAGGAGCGTTACGAACAGCTCGCCACGGTGGATCAGCTCACCGGCTGCCTCAACCGGCGCGCCCTGCAGGAGAAGCTCGAACTGGAGCTGGACCGGGCGCAGCGCTACGCGTTCAGTCTCACCATCCTGCTGCTGGACCTGGACCGGTTCAAGCACATCAACGACACCCGCGGCCATCTGGCGGGGGATGCCGTGCTGCGGCAGGTGGGCGCCTTGCTGCGCGAGGAGGTCCGCTCGGTGGACATCGCGGGCCGCTACGGCGGTGAAGAATTCGTCGTGGGCCTGCCCAATACCGCCGAGGACGGCGGTCTCGTGTTTGCCGAACGACTGCGTCAGAGAGTCGCGGACCATCCGTTCGCGATCGGCCAGGAGACGCTGCGCGTCACCGTCTCCATCGGGGTCGCGGCGTTCCCCGGCGAAGGTCTGCAGAGCCTGGTGGACCTGTTGTCCCGTGCTGACACCGCGCTCTACCGGGCCAAGCACGACGGCCGTAGCTTGGTGCGGCTATGAGCTGGCGAAGATGCCCGCGTTGCGGGAACACGCTCGAAGGGGACGCGCGGTTCTGTCCGAAGGACGGAAGCCCGCTGGTCGAGATGTCCGGTCCACCGGCGTCGGCCAGCCGTGGCCCGGCGGGCGGCGTGGCCGAAGCCGCCAAGACGACCGTTCGAAAAGCGGTCACGCCGCCGCCGTCGAAAAGCATCGATCCCGCCGCGACGCTCTCCAGCCAGGTGCTGGACACCCGGTACTCGATCCTGCGCAAGCTCGGCGAGGGCGGGATGTCGTACGTGTACGAGGCGCGGGAGATCAACAGCGGCGAATCGGTCGCCATCAAGGTGCTCAGCCCCAAACTGGTCCGGGACTCCAGTTCGGTGGAGCGACTGCGCCGCGAGGCCGGCCTCGCCATGCGACTGGACCACCCCAACGTGTGTCGGATCCTCCGGTTGGGCGAGACCGAAGACGGGCTGATCTACCTTGTGATGCCCTATCTCCGGGGGGAGTTGCTGTCCGACCGGGAAGTGAAGCGCGGCCCGATGGCGCCGGAATTCGGCGTGGACCTCCTGGTACAGATTTGCGCCGGCCTGCACCACGCGCATCAGCTCCACATTGTCCATCGGGACCTGAAGCCTGAAAACGTCATGCTGGTGCCACTGCCCGACGCCTCGGAGCGGGCGGTCGTGATGGACTTCGGTCTTGCCAAGGAGAATCGGGCCGGGTCAGGGCTGGCCAAGCTCACGGCGACCGGCATCATCCTCGGCACGCCGGAGTTCATGAGTCCGGAGCAGATCCGCGGCAAAGACCTGGATGCTCGCAGCGACGTCTACGCGCTCGGCATCATGGCCTTTGAGATGTTCACGGGGAAGCTGCCATTCCAGGGACGCAACGCGCAGGAGATGATGATCGCGCGGCTGCGCGGCCAGCCCATGCCGCTACGACAGCTCCGGCCGGAGCTGTCCCCTCAGCTGGAGAAGGCGCTGGTGAAGGCCATGGAAACAGAGCCTGTCAATCGCTACGCGACCGCCCGGGATCTGGGCCTCGCGCTGCTCGGGACGCTGGACAGCAAAGCCTCTCGGCTTCGGGTCCTGCTGGCATAGCG
This sequence comes from Gemmatimonadota bacterium, assembly GCA_016199245.1. Lineage (GTDB taxonomy): Bacteria > Gemmatimonadota > Gemmatimonadetes > Gemmatimonadales > GWC2-71-9 > JACQHC01. The sequence continues at coordinate 3,935 of JACQHC010000154.1, forward strand.
GGCCCAGCGGTCTCGCAGGGTCCATGAAGCGTCTTCCCGCCCTCGATCCACCGGAATACGTCAACTGGCAGCTCGATCCCGAGCTGGTGCGCGCGTATCCCGACGCCTGGAACCGTGATCCGGCGCGGCGCGCACTCGTCGACGGATTGGGTCGTGCCGATCGGCTCGCGCTGTACGCCGGCATGCTGCGCGCGCGCTTGCACGACACCATGCTCAAGCGGTGGGTCCGGCAGGGGGTGATCTCCAAGGCCTGGCTGGGTACGGGGGAAGAAGCCACGACGATCGGTCCCGTACACGCCCTGGACCGCTCTCGTGACGTGGTGGCGCCGGTCATTCGGAATGCGGCCGCGTGTTGTGAGATGGGCCTGTCCGTGGCGGACATGTTGCGCGGGTACCTCGCCACCTTCGACTCACCTTCCAAGGGACGTGACGGCCACGTGGGGAGCTTCGCTCACCGCGTCGTGCAGCCCATCAGCAACCTTGGCAACATGCCGCCCGTTACGGCGGGGATTGCGCTCGCATTCCAGATGCGCGGCGAGCCCTCCGTGGCCCTGACCTGGATCGGGGATGGGACGGTCAAAGTCGGCGCCACGCACGAGGCGCTGAATTTCGCGGCCGTCCGCCGGCTGCCGGTGATCTTCATCGTGCAGAACAACCAGGTGGCGTTGGGGACGCCGGTCGGATGGGCGCACCTGCCGGAAACGTTCGACGAGCTGCACGTGGCCTACGGGTGCGCCGGGTGGTCGTTCGACGGCAACAACGTCCTGGACGCGTACGCGGCCACGCGGCTCGCCGCCGACTGGTGCCGGCGGGGCGAAGGGCCGGTGATCCTGTCGGCCGCGACGTTCCGCATGGGCGGGCACGCCACTCACGACGAACAGGAAGCCCGTACGGTCCTTCCGGCGGACGCATTCGCCTACTGGGGCAAGCGCGATCCCATCGGACTGTACGAGGCGTACCTCAGGGCCAACGGCGTAGATGAGGCAGAGCTGGCCGCCGTCGAGTCCGCTGTGACGTCGGAAGTCGATCGTGCCGCGGATGAGGCGCTTGCGAGCCGCGCCAACAACATGCCTCGACCGGAGACCGCGGTGGAGGACGTCTTTGCGAGCTGACGGCCGGCTCGGGACAGCCCTTCTCGTTGCGGCGGCCTGCGCCTGCGGCGAGGATGCCCCGCTCGACGATCCCGTTCCGCTCGGCTACGTGAAGCAGCAAATCCTGGGACGTTCGCTGGTGTTGCCCCGTGGCTTCACGGTCTCGGTCTTTGCAGAGCGTCTCGGAGACGTTCGGATGATGGCCCTGGGGCCCGGTGGGGATGTCTACGCCAGCCAGTCTGGTGACGGTCGTATCGTGCGATTGCCGGACGCGGACGGCGATGGCGTCGCCGACGCGGTCAGGACGGTAGTGGACGGCCTGAACGCTCCACACGGCCTCGCGTTCCGCGGCGATACGTTGTACGTGGCCGAGAACCACCGCGTGGTACGGTTCGACGCGCCGGGGATTCCGCCAGTCGTGTTGGTGCCCAGCCTGCCGGGCGGTGGGGGCCACCATACGCGCACGCTGCTGATTCACGCCGGGTATCTCTACGTCTCGATCGGCTCGAGCTGCAATATCTGCGATGAGCGCGATCCCCGGCGGGCGGCGGTGGTGCGATACGACATGGATGGAAGCGGCGAGACGCTCTACGCCACCGGTCTCCGCAATGCCGTGGGGCTGGCGGTGCATCCCGAGACCGGAGCGATCTGGGCGACGAACAACGATCGAGACAACCTGGGCGATGATCTGCCGCCCGACCGCGTGAACGTCCTCAGCGAGGGCGGGTTCTACGGCTGGCCGCAATGCTACCTGCCGGGCCGCGCCAACCCTGAGTATGGCGACTACGCGGGATGCGACCGCGCGATCGGACCGACGGTAACGCTTCCAGCCCACGTCGCGCCGCTCGGCCTGGCGTTCTATACCGGGGCGATGTTCCCGGAGGAATATCGGGGCGACCTGTTCATTGCGTTGCACGGATCCTGGAACCGCTCAGTGCCCGTCGGCTACAAGGTGGTGCGCGTGGATTTCGCAAGCGGGCGACCCGCGGGCGACGCACGAGATTTCGTGCGCGGCTGGCTTGCCGGAGACCGTCGCCCCTTGAGCTACGGTGTGGGCGAGGCGTGGGGTCGGCCGGTGGATGTCCTCGTGGCGTCGGATGGAGCGCTGCTGATCTCGGACGATGAGGGGCGGCGGATATTCCGCGTGGCGTACGAGGAAGGAAAGTGAGATTGCCGCGAGGCAGCGGCATCCTCGGCTTCCTCTGCAGCCGTGACGTTCTGGCTCAGGCCGACAACGGATGGGAAGACATCTTCAGCTTCCTGGCCGGGCACTTGGGTCGGTAGTCGCCCGTGTCGCTGTCACCGGTCGTCCTGTTGCAGGTCGCGAGTGCCCTCGCGGTGATGGACGACCGGGTCCGGCCCGACCAGGACATCGTGCATTACCATGTGGCCGTGCAGGTGCCGGACACGGGGCGCGGGATCAGCGCGAGCGTGCGGATTCAATACGTGGTGCGGGGCGGGCGTGGTCCGCTCGTGCTCGATTTCGACAGCGTGTTTATGGTGGACTCGGTGACAGATGGCAGAGCTTCCCGTGGCGGCGAGGAGAGACGCGGAGAGGCGAGGAGTGGGAATGTCGGGCGCTGGAGATTGGCGAAGGGCCCCGACGGGTGGGAGCTGCGTATTCCACATTGGGGGGACCCCGGGGACACGCTCGAGGTGACCGTAGCGTATCACGGCCGGCCACGAGATGGGCTGTTCATCCAGCCGAACGTGTACGGCGAGCGCACCGCGTTTGCCGACAACTGGCCCAATCGCGCCCGCTACTGGTTTCCCTGCGAGGATCATCCGTCCGACAAGGCAACGGTGTCCTTCGACGTGACGGTGCCGGCCGGGTGGCGAGTGGTCGCCAACGGGGCGCTGGCCGGTGTAGACACGGTGCCGGGCGGGAGCGGACGCGCGCGATGGACGTGGGCAACGCGACGATCGGTGCCTACGTACACCATGGTGATCGGCGCGGGCCCGTTGGCCGTGACGTCACTGGGCGACGTCGCGGGGGCGGAGCAGTCGGTGTGGACCTTCCGTCGAGACTCGGCGTTCGCCGTGGAGGGTCCGTTCCGCCGCGCGCGAGAGATGGTGGAAGCCTACAGTCGGATGATCGGGCCGTTCCCCTATGAGAAGCTCGCGCACGTGCAAGCCTCCACGCGGTTCGGCGGCATGGAGAACAGCTCGGCGATCTTCTACGCGGAGCGCTCGTTCACCCAGCGGTCGTTGGATGAAGGAACCGTGGCACACGAAATCGCCCACCAGTGGTTCGGGGACGCGGTGACGGAGGGCGACTGGCATCATCTGTGGTTGTCGGAGGGGTTTGCGAGTTACCTCGAGCCGATGTTCTTCGAGCAGGCCGGCGAGCTCACGACATTCCGAGCATCCATGGAACGGAAGCGACGTGTGTACCTGGCGTCGGACGTCGTGGATCGCCCGGTCATCGACACCACCGTGCGGGACCCGTTCGACCTTCTGAATGCCAACAATTACTCCAAGGGCGCGTGGATCCTGCACATGCTCCGCCATGAGATGGGTGACGCCGCGTTCCTCGACGGACTGCGGGCGTACTACCTCGCGTTACGAGACTCGACCGCGTTGTCCTCCGACCTCGCGGCGATCATGGAGCGCTACTCGGACAAGCCCTTGGAATCGTTCTTCCGCCAGTGGCTGTTGCAGCCGGGGTATCCGCGCCTGGAGGTCGCGTGGCGCTACGCGGAAGGCGAAGTCACGCTGGAGATCGCCCAGACCCAACCGGCGGCCTGGGGACAGTTTGCGTTGTCGCTGCCCGTCCGCGCGGAGCTGGTGGGTGGAGGCCGGCTGGACCTGGTCGTGCCGGTCACGGCCCGCACTGAGGTCGTGAAACGTCCCGTGGAGGCTACGCCGGGCTCGGTGGTGCTGGATCCGGAGGGGACGTTGCTGATGGAAGCGGTGGTGACGCGGGGGCGCTGACCCCGATCGCTCGCCACGCCCCGTCGCTCACGTGTTGCAGGGCGGCGTGCTCCGGCGTCCACTCCCGGTTTGCGATCCGTTCCAGCGTGAGGCCCACGAGCTCCAGCCACACGTCGGCCCACACGTCCACGGAGCCCGGGCGGACCTCCCCCGCGGCCTTCCCCGACGCGATGAGCTTCTCGACGTCCGCGCGGAATTCGCGGGACGCGTCCCGGCTCTTCTGGTCCAGGAGGGATGCGAGACGGTTCACGAACACCAGCCGGACGATGGCGGGATTGCGCGCGGCGACCTCCCGCCAGGCTGCCGCGATGCCTTCGAGGCGCTCGCGGCAACCGAGCGTCGCTGGAGACTCGCGCACCGCGCCCGCGAACAGGCGGACACCGGCCCGGTAGATCTCGTTGAGCAAGTGCTCCTTGGAATCGAAATGTCGGTAGATCGTCCCTTCGGCTACGCCCGCGCGCTGGGCGATTTCCGGCGTGGTGGTCGAGTGGTATCCCTGGCTGGTGAACAGCTCCAGCGCCGAGCGCACCAGGCGATCCCGCGTGGCCTGGGGGTCGCGCCGTCGCGTCACTGGAGAACTCGGCGTCCGCTCGGGCGGCGGGGTGTGAGCCATCACTCGCAACAGTACAAGACGATGTTCCGCTTGTCGATAGGTCTTCGCGTCCGCTCGGTCGCGAGCCCCAATGCGCATTTTTCAGCTACGGGGTTAGGCGCAGGCCAGCCTGAATCTCGCCTCGTTGCTCCTTCCGACCAGTCGCGGTCTCGAAGGTCAAGCGTTCCAGGTGGTACTCCAGGAAGAGAGCAAGGGGTGAGCCTCGACCCGCGACCCCTGCGTGGATCGACATCCCTCCCTGCGGCCGGTTCGCGACGTTTCCGCTCGGTCCGACGAAGGCTGAGCTCGCGAAGTAGGCCGAGACGGGAATCGTGGTGAACGGGGCCCTGAGCTCCAGCGTGATTCGGGGGAGGATCCAGCGCTGCGCGCCGATGGGAGTGACGAACACTGAGGCCACGACCCCGGCAGAGGCCGCGACCCACGACGCGAACGGCATGATCACGTCGCCGCTGATCCTGCCGTACTCGGCATCTTCAGTCCGTTCGGTCGAGGCGCGCAGCCTGCCCGCGACCGCGGCAACGGAGAAGGCCACGCCCCCCGGGGAAACGGAAATGCCGGCGCCGCCGACCACGCCGGCCTGCCGCTCGATCGCGGCGCCGTCCGCGAGGCGACGGTCGAGGTAGCCACCGTTGAGCTGCACAGTAACCTGCGCTGCGAGCGAGCCGTTCAAGACCAGCGGCAGCAGACCGAGGACGAGGCGCGGCGTCACCGCCGGGTCTCCACGGGCTCGATCACGATCGGCCGGTTGGCGCGGCGCTCTCGATTCACCGCGACCACGCTGTCACGCCGCGCCTCCCAACCCAGCCTCAGCGCCGCATTGTAGTCACGGTTCTCCACGATGGTGCGTTGGCCTGAGCCTGACACGAAGGCCGCGAAGCCCGCGAGGGAGATGGCGCCGCCGACCGCGACGGCTTTGACGGTCTCACCCTGAAGCGTTTTGTAGGCGAGCGCGGACGAAGCCGCGACCGCCGCCACGCCGACCGCGATCCCTTTCCCGAGGTCGCCCAGCGCCGGTCCCATGGGGCGCTGTTCGGGGCGGAAGTCTGCAGTGGCGGGGGCGGGTGGCGACACCAACGTGTCCGCCGGCAGTGCCGACAGGGTGATCGCGACACTCCGCTCGTCGGTTTCCGTTCCTTGAGCCGCGCGGCCGCGGATGATCAGCTGATGCCGCGCCGGCTGCTGGGGCAGGCCGGAAGGATCGGGGAGGTCGGTCCAGCGGAGCAGCGTGACGCCCGCGGCGTCGACCTCGCCCAGATCCGCGACCGTGCGTCCGGCGGAGTCAGCCAGCAACGCCCGGACAAATGCCGGGCGCGTCGCGGCGATGCGGAACACGGCCCCCGTTTCCCGGGTCGCCTCCTGGCGCGGCACGTCGCAGGCGCCCACCGCGAACACGCCACCCTGGGCCTCGATGAAGGCGGCGGTCACGCCCGAGCCGAACTGCTCCGGAGTGGGTGTGCACGGACTGCTGCGGATCAGCGAGCGGAGTGCCGAGACCGCGTTCGCCCGCTGGCCGGCGTATTCGTACGACACCCCCAGGTACAGCTGTGCCGTGTCCCGCTGGGATGCGGTGGCGCCGGACGCGACGTCCAGCACGCGCGTGAACAAGCGGGCCGCCTGCTCGAAGTCGATGTTCTCAAAGGCCTGGCGCGCCTGAGCCAGGAGCTGCTCCGCGCCTTGCGCGTGCGCCACGTGGGGTGTGAGGGCCGTCACCAGCAGCACAAAGGCGCCGCGCTTCACGGTGCGCCTCGCCGCACAAGGCGCTTCATGCCGAGGTTCAGCGTGTCGCCCGGCGTGACCGTGACAAGGCTGTCGAACGGCTGGTGATCGGTCGCCTCGATGCGGATCCTGCGCCGGCCGGCCGGGACCTGCCGGCCCCGAACGGGTCCCTCGGCGACGCGCTGATCATCCACGAACAGGGCGCCGGGAGGAATGGACCCGACGGTGAGGAAGCCGGGCGCCGCCGCCATGGGCGTGAGCGTTGGGCTCACGGTGCGCGTTTGTGCGGCGGTCACGGTGACGCGTTGCGAAAACGGCTCGTAGCCCTCGGCGCGGATTTCAATCAGGTGTTCCCCGGGTGCCACGGTGGCGCGCCCGCCGGACACCGACTCGCCGTCCACCGACACCGCAGCGCCCGCCGGGATGCGCGCGAACGTCAGGGTGCCCGTCGTCGGCGCCGTTGGTCGCGGAGCCGCGGGCTCCGCGCGCTGGACGGGAGGCGGCTCGCGCCGGGCGGAATCCGCCGATGCGACCGGAGAAGAGTCGGCCTGCGCACTCGCGAGTCGCGCTGAGTCGGCCGCGGCAACAACGGGCCCGCGCGTCGCCGTGTCGAGCGCGGCCGACGGCGCCCGTGAGCCGGATGGGGGGCCGAGGACGGCTATCCCGATGGCCGCCGCGGCGACGAGGGCCGCGGTCCCCGCCGCAATGGGGAGCGCCTTACTCCGCTTCTTGAGACGAGCCGGGCCGCTCACGGGGGTCACCACCTTGAGCCCTGACAGCGTGTCTCCCACGGCCAACGCTTTGAGCTGGGCGCGACCTTCCGGCGCGTGCTGGCCGGAGATACGGATCAGCTCGACCGCCTCGCTAAACTCGGTCATTGAGGGGAACCGCTCTTCCAGCCGCTTCTTCATCGCGCGCTCGATCAGCTGCACGAGCGCCGGTGGCGCATCGGGCCGCAACGGTCCCAGCCGGGGCGGAGCATGGGAGATGTGCTGCTGCAACAGGGCGATCGCCGATTCCGCGTCGAACGGCGTGTTGCCCGTCAACATCTCGAAGCCCACGACGCCGAGCGAGTACTGATCGGACGCGGGGCCGACGCGCTTCCCCGCGCACTGCTCGGGACTCATGTACTGGGGCGTCCCCACCACGGCGCCGGATTGCGTGATGGTGTCGTCCGCTGCGGCCCTAGCGATCCCGAAGTCACTCACCAGCACCACGCCCTGGCGGTCGATCAAGATGTTGGCCGGCTTGATGTCGCGGTGGATCACGCCGCGGCTGTGCGCGTACGCCAGCGCTTCACCGACGCTTTCGAGAATGCCGGTCACGGTGGGGATCGGCAGCGCATTGCGTTCCCGCAGAACGTCTGCGAGCGAGCGGCCTTCCACGTATTTCATCGCGAAGTAGAGCAGGCGGCCGGCGGTCCCGACCCGATGGATCGGGATGATGTTGGGGTGGTCGAGCTGGGCAGCCGTGCGGGCCTCCCGCTGGAAGCGCTCCACCAGTCCCTCGCCGAAGCTGAACTCGGGTGGCAGGATCTTGAGTGCCACTTTGCGGTGCAATTCGAGCTCGGTGGCGAGGTAAACGGCCGCCATCCCGCCGCGGCCCAGCTCGCGCTCGATCTTGTAGATGCCCTTCGTGGCCTCCGCCACCATGCGGTGCAGATCGTCGGCTTTGGGCTCAGCGTACACGACCGTCGTTCCGCCCGAGGGGTCGGACACGTCCACGCCGCAGCTCATGCAGAACCGCGCGCCCGCCGGGATCGGCGTCTTGCAGCTGGGGCAGGGGGTGGTGGCGGGCATGGTTACGGGATGATCGGAACGAACATGAGCCACGGCGTGAAGTCCACCGGCCCGTTCACCGGGTTGTTGCCGCCGGCACCCGGTCCCTGGTCGGAGCCCCACCAGTTATTCTCCGCGAGCGAGTTGTTGGCCGTGTCGTTGAACAACCCATACCGCCCGTTGCTGGCGAGAATGCTTCCACTTATTACGTGATTGAGCCCGCCGGTCAGGTACACGCCGTCCCGTCCATTCCGTTCGTAGCGGTTGCCCGCGAGGTTCACGGTGCCCCCGGCGATGACCACGCCACTCTGCACATTATCGAGGCTTCGGAGGCTGGCAATGCGGACCGGCGCGTCCCCGGCGATCCACACCCCATTGGTAAAACTTTCGCGCACCGTCACCGTGTCCAGGCGAATCGGGTTGCCGGAGTAGTCGCCGAGGTAAAGCCCCTGCTGCACGCTGAAGCCACCTCCGTGGGCGATTTCTACGTGGCGCAGGATGCTGGAATCGGTCTGGTTCCCGATCGCGAGCTGTCGCCAGGCCCCCGGGCTGGTGTTGAGGCCGACGATTCGGACGGGGCTCGCCGCGGTGCCGAGGGCAAGCAGACGCCCGCGGTGGGACGGGTCTCCCACGGTGCCGATGGAGAGGCTGGCACCGCTCTCCATCACCAGCGTGGCCCCGGGATTCATGGTCAACGTCTGGTCCCCCCCGAGGATCACGTTCAGTTGATTCTTCCAGGGGAGCTGCGCGGTAATCGTGGGTGAGCCCCCGGCGGCGACGACGGCCTGTGGCCCCTGGCAGAGACACACGGTGTCCCGCGTGTTGCCGAGCAACGCGGCCGGATCCTGCGCCGCGAACGCGCCGAGCGAGCCGCCGTCCATCTGCACAGGATAGCCGCCGTTGCGCGAAATCGTATTCCCGCTGAACTCACTGAACGTTCTGTAGTTGTTGCCAAATACCCCGTCGCCGGCATTGTCGAACACGCCGTTATTGGTGAACCGCAGCGGCCCGCCGAAAGCCTCCAAGCCAGCCCCCGCGTTGGAATCCAGCGTCGATCCAGTGATCAGATGACCCTGACTGCTCTGAATCACGATGCCGACCGGGTTCAGCGCGGACCGAATGCCGGTGACGGTCGCGCTGTCAGCATTGATCTCGACTCCTCGGCCCCCGTTGCCGCGCACCAGGGCGCCAGTGAGCGAGAATCGCCGGCCGTATGCCGCCACGCCGCGGCCGCCGTTGCCCACGAACCGGCCTGCCGGGATCGCAATGCCGTCCGGCTCGACGTACAGACCCTCGCTGTTGTTGGAATCGGCCGCCAGGTAGCGCTGCACTACGACGTTGGTGCCGTTCTGAATCAGCAAACCCGTGCCGCCGCTCTGGCGCACGCGCACCGAGTCCAGGATGACCGGGACGCCTGCCGTTCCCGGCGCTATGCGAACCGCATTGTCACCGCCCGCCCCCGCATAGGCGATCTCGACGTTACGGAGCTTGGTGGTGTCGCTCAGGCACTCGAGCAGGATCTGCGCCCAGACGCCACGCGTTTGGTTGCGGCTGGTGAACCGGATGGGCGCGGTATCGTCACTCTCGGCCAGCAGCACGGCGCCCTGCGTCGCGGGATTGCACGAGGGATTCTGGCCGATCTGTATCCGGCCGCCGTTCAGGAATACCGAGGAGCCGGGCTCGATCGTCCACACGGTCCGGTCGATAAAACGCAGTGACACATCAATTCGCCACGGCAACTCGGGCCGCGTGCGAATCGTGTCGCTAGCAATCACCTCCTCGCCGGAGCAACACTCCACCGTGAGCGTGTCCCCGACGTTCCCCAGCAGACTGTCGATGCTCTGGCCGGTGATGGCGGCGATGCCGCCCGGATTCAGGTTGATCGAGCGACCGTTTCCTCGAACGCGGTTGCCGGACACCAGGCCGCCGTTGTGATGCGTCAGCCCCACGCCGCCGTTGGCGATGATCTGATTGTCCCGTACGATCCCGCTGACGGCGCCCGAGGTAGAGACGCCGTCGGTCGTGTTGGAGTCCACCACGCTGCGCAGCAGGGACGGCCGCGCGGGGTTGTTGCCGTCGCAGCAGAGCGAAATCCCGGTTCCGTTCCGCCGAATAGTGGTACTGTCGATTGTGGTCGAGTCACCATTGAGCTGTGCGCCGGCGTTCGCGTTCCGATAGAGCAGAGAGCGCCGCAGGGTCAGTTTTCGGGCAGTACTGGAGCTCCACAGTCCATCGCCGCCATTGCCGACGAATCGGGAATCTGCGAGCGTGACATCCCGGCCGTACACCAACATGCCCCGGCCGCCGTTGCTGTCGGCGTAGATGGGACCCTGGACAATGATGTTCGCCGCGTTGATACCGACCCCCGCTGACTGCCGTACCGTCACCGCCTCAAGGATCACCGGCCGACCGATGGCGTCGCTAATGGTCAACGCTCCGGGCCAGCCCGAATTCCCGCCATACTCGATCCTGGTGTGCCGCAGCTTGCTCGTGTCGGATTGCTCGCTGATCGCAAGCACATGCCAGCGGTTCGTCGGACTGGCCGCCACGAATCGGATGGGGTTGATCGCCGTGCCCTCCGCCAGCAGTCGGCCCCGACCCTCGCCGCCACTCGGGCCACCGCCGATCCAGAGCCCCGCCCCGCCACCGTCCATGACGACGGTGGTACCGGGCTCCACGGTGAGTGTGCGCCCGCCACCCACGGTGACAAATGCTTGAACTCGCCATGGCAGGCGCTGCCGGATCGTCACATTGCGGTTGGCGATCACGCCTTCCTGCTGCACGAAGATCTGATCGATCCCGTTCCCCAGCATGCTGTCCACGTCCTGGTCTTCGAGCGCCTGAAGGCCGTAGGCGCCGATGCTGATGGGGTAGGTGCCGTTCAGGGTGACGCGATTTCCGGTGAACTCCTCCAGGCCCACGCCGATGTTCAGCCCGCTCCCGGCGTTGGCGACAATGCGGCTATTCCGGACTCGCATGGATGAGCCGGCGAGATACGTGATGCCGTTCCCGTTGGAGTCCGCCCGGACACCGTCCACCAGGTAGTTCGTGAGCGTTGTGCCGCCGCCGGGGCAGCCCCCAAACGCCACCTCCAACCCGGAGCCGAAGTTTCGTGTGAGCGTAGCGTTCCGGATCGTGGCGTCGTCGCCGCACAACTTGATGCCGGACTGGCCGTTGCCGGAGAACCTACCGCCGTTGATCTGGATGCTGTCGGCGAGATCGGACGTGGCGAAGAACCCGTGCCCGCCGTTGTAGCTGAAATCGCCGTCAGGGATGATCAGCTTCCCGCTCCACTGCGTGCGCATGCCGTCGCCCGCGTTGGAGTCGGCCACCACGCGCGTCGGGATGAGGGCCTCATTATCAATCTGGATTCCGGCGGCCGAGCTGCGCGTCACCCGCACGTTGTCCAACACGACCGGATTGCTCGGCGCCCCCGCCACGCGCAGCGCGAATCCGGCGCCCCCGCCCCCATACCGGAGTTCGACATGCCGCAGCACGTTCGTGTCAGCCCGGGTCTGGAAATCGAGGTAGCTCCAGGCGCCCGGATTCCTGTTGTCGCTGGTGAACGTGATGGGATTGGTGGCCTCACCTTCGGCTCGCATGGTGCCGTTATCCACAACAAGCACTCCCCCGTTTATCACGATCGTCGCGCCGGGCTCGAGCTTCCACACGGTCCCGTTCACCAGGTAGACGAAGCCGGGCGCGTCGAACCGCCAGGGAAGCCGGGCGACGGTCCGAACCGTGTCCGTCGCGGAGATGTCCCCGCAGCACGTGATCCACAACGTGTCGCGACTATTACCGAGAAGGCTGTCAGGGTCCTGGGCTGCGAGCGGGCCCAGGCTGTTCGACGTGAGCCGGGCCGGGTACTGGTTGCCGCGAATCCGGTTGCCCGCGAAGCGGCTTGCGGCACCACCCACGTTCCCGAGCGCCAGACCGGTCGCGGCGTTGTCCGCGATCAGGTTGTTCTCGACGACGGCGTCATCCTGCACGCTCACGTTGACACCGTCCGCCCCATTCCGCTCGACAGCGGAGCCCCGCAGCGTCATGTAGCGCGGCGGCGGGCTGCCACCGCGATCGGGGGTTAGTGCCAGGCCGCCCCCCCCATTGTCCCGAATCGCGCTGTTGTCAACTGCAGTGCTGTCCCCCGACAGCACCGCTCCGTCGCCGGCGTTGCCGGCGATCAGCGCGTTGTTGACGCCGAGTCGCTTGGCCGACGCGAATGCCACCAGCCCGTCCCCGCCGTTCCCCACGAACCGCGAATCCGGAATGGTTACGTCGCGCGCGCGCAACTCCATCCCGTCCGTCGCATTGGAATCGGCGTAGATCGGCCCCTGCACGATCAGCGGCCCGTCCACGCGGAGCCCTTGCAACCGACTGTGCCGGCTGGTGACGAGGTCGAGCACCAGCGGAGCGCCCGTGTGCTGAGCGAGAATGTGCCCGCCGGTGCAGCACGGCCCCCCGTATTCCAGCACCACGTTGCGGAAAATCGTTGTGTCGGAGAGCCGCTTGAGCCAAATCAGGCCCCAATCGCCCGGCTGCGGATTGGGTTGGCCCGAGGTGAAGTGGATCTCGCCGAACCGACCGTCCGCCACGATCCGCCCTCCCCCGATGTCCGTGTTCACATCGCTGCTCGAGGCGCCCACGTAGATAGTGCTGCCGCCCACGGCCCTGATGGTCGTGCCCGCGTCCACGGTGAGCGTCCGTCCACTGCCAATGCCGATCCCGGCTCCGTCGAGGAACCACGGCACTCGGCGGTCGATGAACAGGTCCCGTGTCTTGAGGTCCCCAATTCCCTCGACGGCGATCTCATCGAGAGCGTTCCCCATCAGGTTATCCGCCGTCACGTCCTGTATGGCGTTCAGTCCCGGGACCGAAACACGCACGGGGCGGTCGGAGGTGTTCGTGATTACGGTGCCGGTGAGGGCCGTGAGCGTCCCCGGGCTCACCGCCAGCCCCGCTCCGGCCCGCTCGATGCGCGAGTCCGTCACACTCGTGGTCCCGTTCCCCGAGGACCAGATACCCCGCCGATTCACGTTGCGGATCTGCGAGCCAGTGACCCGGAGGTTGCAGGCCGTATTCACCCCGTCGAACGTGCTCTCGCGGATCGTGACGTTGTCGAGCACGATCGTGCCCTGGCAGGTGTTGTCATTCGCGATCGTGCCGCCTTCCAGGCCGCCCCCGCCGAACGGCTCGCTGCCGCCGCCGTACTCGAACGTGACGTAGCGGAAGATCAGGCTGTCGTTGGGCGCCACCCAGTACGTGCGAACCCCGCGCCAGTTCCCTCGCGTGGGGTTAGCGTCGAGGGCGGTGAATGTGATTGGAAGGGCGGCAGTGCCATTGGCCCGGATGCGTCCGGCATCGCCAGTGCTGCAGCAGACACCGACGGCCATTTCCGTGCCTGCGGCGAACTTGACCGTCGCTCCGGCTTCGATCGTTACGGTGGCTCCGCCCCGAATCGTGACGCCACCAACGCAGTGGGGACTCTGGGCGCGCGTCCACGTCTGGCTGGACGTGATCGCGCCTTGACGCGGTGTCCCACCGGGGCAAAGCGCGGCGAGGCTTCCCACTCGCACCAGCGCGCTGTCCGACCGACCGGCAGTCGTGGCTACGACGTACGTCGAATCGTTCACGTTGCCGCCCTGGACGCTGGTGCTGTCCGCCCCGCTGCTTCCCACACTCGCGACCCCGGAGTTCCGGCTCTGCCAGGTGAATCCTCTCCCCTGGATCCAGTTTCCGCGCGCGTCGAACGCCGCCCCGGTGAGCAGGTATCGCTGGCCCTGCAACAACCCCACGCGCCGCGGCGTGACTGTGACGCTGGCCACCTCTTGGGACACGTTCACGACGCGGCTCGCCTCGAAGCCGCCGCCGTTGACCGTGATCGTCGCCGATCCGTTCGTCTGCGCCGTGACGAGCCCCCTGGGATCCACACTGGCCACTGCCGAGTTGTCGCTGGTGAAGGCGAACACGCAGCAGAGGTCAGCCGGGATCGCGAACCCGTTGCGGTCCCGGCCTTCGGCAACGAAGCGCGCGGTGTCCCCGAGGCTTGTGAGCGTCGTGTCGTTCGCCGGCGTTCTGAACCCGACGGCCGCGAGCAGTTGACCCACCACCACGACTGTGGTGTCTTCGCGCCCGCCCGACGACCCAACGATGCGCGCCGTGCCGTTCGATGTCGCCGTCACGACGCCGGCACCGTTCACCGTGGCCACGACGGGATCCAGCGACCGCCACAGCATGACGGGGGACAGCACGGGATTATTGGATTCGTCGACGCCAGTGGCGGCCAGCACGATCTGGTCGCCCACGGCCGTGAGCATACTGGAATCCGGCGTCACGTTGAGCGACGCGAGTCCGCGTGCGACGATCACACTCCCCGTATCGGCCACGCCGTCGCTCCGGGCGACGACGGCGGCAATGCCCTCGCCCGTGGCAGCGAGCAGCCCCGTGGCGTCCACCGTGAACACGGCCGCGTTTGTGGAAGTCCACGTGGCTGGCGAGCGCGTGTTCAGGTTGCCCCGCGCATCCTTCGGCTCTGCCAGCACGCGCGCGGTGTCGCCGGGATTCTTCAGGATGACCGTATCGCGGCTGAGCGTGATGCTCCGCGAAATCTGGATCACTCCCACGCGCACTGTGTCCAACCGGCCGTCCGCCCGGGCGACGACATTCACCCGGGGGGGGCCGCTGTTGGCGAGCGCTCGAACGAGCCCCGTCGAATCTACGCTGGCCACGGTCGGCCGTTCGCTCGTCCACGTAATCGGCACGCCGACGATCGCGTCGCCCTGCTTTTTTTGTCCTTGAGCCGCCAGTCGGGCCGTATCGCCCAGGCTCTCGAAGCGCAGGGAGTCCGGCGACGCCACGACACGCGCAACGATCCCGCGGAACGCGGCGGTGGTCTCGGGCGGCTCCCCTGCCAGCGAGCCGGAGCGCAGCGTCGCGCGAATCGCGAACGTGTCCCGCGCAAGCACGGCGACTCGCCCGGAGTCGTCCACCGTAGCGACGGCAGCTCTGCTGCTGGAGAACTGAAACCGGACGCCCCGGACCTGGTCCGTTCCGGCCATGGCGCGCGCCACGAGACGCACGGTGTCGCCCACGGTGAGCAGGGAGTCCGTGGTGATCTCCACCGTGAGATCCTCGGCTGCCCGGGGAGACAGCAAGTCCCCGAACACGCAGGCCGCGAACACGGCGACCGAGCCTGCGGCGACGAACGGTAGGCGACGGGATGTCACGCCTTGGTTCCCACTGGACCGGAGCCGAACGAATGTGCCCCTGGCGTTGCTCGCCCGCAAGCGGAATGCCCCGTCTGGCGTGCCGGGCGCGCCGCTCTATCTTTCCGGCCCCCTGAACCACACTAACGGCGAGCCAACTTCGTGCGATTATTGGTGTTAGGCTCTGGCTTGCAAGGGTCGGCGGCCGCCTTCGATCTGCTCCACATGTCCGACGCGTTCGTGACACTCGCGGACGCGTCCCCGGAACAGCTGCCACAGTTCCTGACGCCGTTCCGCGGCAGGCGCCTGTCGGTGCTGAAGGTGGACGCGCGGGACGAGCCCAATCTGCGGAGCGTCGTGCGAGGACACGACGCGATCCTATGCGCGCTGCCCTACTATCTCAACTTCGAGATGTCTCGCCTCGCGCTCGAGCTCGGCGCCCACTTCGCCGACCTCGGCGGCAACACGGAGATTGTGCGCCGTCAGGAAACGCTCGACGAGGATGCGCGCGCGAAGGGGATCTCCATCGTGCCGGACTGCGGCCTTGCTCCCGGCATGGTGAACATTCTCGCGGCCGAGGGGCTCCGGCGCCTGGACCACGCGCACGCGGCGCGGCTCTACGTGGGCGGACTCCCGCAGCAGCCGGAGCCGCCGCTCAACTACGCCGTCGTGTACTCGCTGGAGGGCGTGCTGGATTATTACACGACCCCCGCGTGGATTCTGCGCGCGGGCGAGCCCGCGCAGATGGATGCGCTGTCTGAAGTCGAGCCTGTGACGTTCCCGGCGCCCGTGGGTGAGCTAGAGGCGTTTCACACGGCGGGCGGCATCTCAACCATGCCGTGGCGGTTCACCGGCTGTGTGGACAGCATGGAGTACAAGACGCTTCGCTATCCCGGCCACGCCGGGATCATGCGGGCGATTCGGGACATCGGCTTGTTGGACACCGAACCGGTGGACGTAAAAGGCGCGCGCGTCGCGCCGCGAGACGCGTTCATCTCCGTCGTGTCCCCGCACCTCCGCAAGCCCAACGTCCACGACCTCGTTGCCCTGCGCGTCACGGTGAGCGGCGTCCGGCAGGGACAGCCGCGCACGGTTTCGTTCCAACTGCTCGATTACTTCGATACCCAGCGCGGCATCTCGGCGATGATGCGGGTGACGGGCTATTCCCTGGCGATCACCGGACTGATGCAGGTCCAGGGTCGAATCCCGCGGGGCTCAAAGCCCGCATACGACATGATGCCCTACAGACCATACGTCGAGGAGCTGCGCAAGCGGGGGATTCAGGTGGAGGAGACTGAGTCCTCCGGCGAGTAGATCTGCGGTTGTACGATGCCGTCATGCCGTC
>JACQHC010000153.1 GCA_016199245.1 Gemmatimonadota bacterium
GCCCGACACCACCTGTGCCGCGGCGAGTGCGGGGACGGCCGTCAGGAGGACCGTCGCGGCCGCGAGCGGCGACGAGCCCCACCTGCGGGCCGGGCACGCGGATGTCGGGGTCGCATGAGATCCGTACACTGCACACATCTCCGGCAGGAAGCGCTAGACAAACGCCCCGCCGCCATGAGTTAAGCATCCGGAGCGCACAGAGCCAGTAGGACCCTCCGCGAGCTGCAGTTGCGCGCGGACACGGCGGAGCTGAGAACTCCGTCGATGTACGGGCATCGGTGTCCGCCGAGACTGCGGCAACCAACGCTCGCTGCGGACCCTGCTGGCTTTGTGTGCTCCCGCCGGCGGGCTGCGTGTCGGCGACCCGGACGGTACATTCCCGCCGTGCGCTCAACTTCGATCACCGGCGTGGTTGCGCTCTCAGTCGCGGCTGCGTGCTGCGGCGTCCCGCTCGCGGGGCAAACGCCCCAAGTTGCCACGCCGCGTCAAACTGAAGAAGACGAGTATACGCGCTACGAGCTGCTCGACGCGGGCACCGCGCAGTTCCGCATCACCTACGACGTCACCGCCACCACGCCCGGGGCGCGGTTCTACTTCAACCCCATCCGGCGGGGCAGCGAAGCGAGCGACGAATCAGTCATCGACCTCATGACCGGTGCGTCGTTGCGGTTCGAGATTGTGCCGGGCAAGCAGGCGAGGCTCGAGGGACATCCCACCGCGGACACCCTCACGTCCTACATCAAGGTGCAGCTCCCGCGGGCGGTGCCGCCGGGCGGGGAGGTGCGTCTCATGATCCTGAAGACCTACCGCGACCCCCTGAGCTATCGCGTCGAGGGGAACCGGGTGGTGTTCGAGCGGTCCCTCGGGATCCGGCGCAACGCCGTCGTGCTCCCGCGCGGGTACGAGCTGGTAGAGTGCAACGTTCCCTCCCAAGTCTTGAGCGAACCGGACGGGCGTGTGACGGTGAGCTTCATGAATCCCGGGCCGGGGGCCGTGGCGCTCGTCCTGCGCGGCCGGAGATTACCTTCGTGAGGACCTGGATCGCCGTCTGCGCTGGCCTCGCCGGTGTGTCGCCCCTTGCAGCCCAGAGCGAAGCCGCCCGTCTCAGCGAGCGGGCGCGTCAGGATCGCGAGATCGTGTACTTCCTCCGGCAGCCCGAGACCCACGCGTTCGATCTCTACCACGACTACACGGAGTGGCGCGAAGGGCAGAGCACGTACCTCAACGTCGTGCGCGCCGGCAGTACAGTCTCCAACCCGTCGGCGGTGATTCTCGACACGGGAGAGAAGCTCGCCACCGAGATCCTGCGCGGGGCCGCGATCACCCAGGCCGGGATCGACATAGGCCAGCCCGCCGGGCCAGAGACCGAGGTCGTCGTGATCCGGTTCCCGGCGGTGAGCAAGGGGCGATCCGTGCGCCTGCGGATCTCGGAGACCTATACGGACTCGAGCCGCTACGGGCTCCGGGGCGATGAGCTGGTGTGGGACCGCGCGTTCGGCCGGCCGCGGAACGCCGTCGTGCTACCCTACGGATGGTATCTTACCGTCAGTTCCATTCCCGCCGCGGTGTCCGAGACACCGGACGGGCGGATCCGGCTCGACTTCGAGAATCCGCGGCCGGATGAGATCGCGGTACTCCTCAGGGCGAGACGGCGCTGAATTGCAGACTTGGCTTCAAAACGCCTGATCCCACCGAACGGACAGGCGGATCGCCGAACTGATGAGCCCCACCATGCTGTAGGTCTGGACGAAGTTCCCCCACTGCTCGCGGGTCGCGGCGTCGATGTGCTCCGCGAGAAGACCGTGGCGATTGCGGCAGGCAAGTGCGTTCTCGAACAGCGCGCGCGCTTCGTCCCGCCGGCCGAGCACGCACAGCGCGTTGATATACCAGAAGGTGCACACCAGGAACGCATTCTCCGGCGTGCCGAAGTCGTCCGCTTCCACGTAGCGGAAGATGAAGTCCCCATGGCGCAGCTCGCGCCCGATCGCGCGGACGGTGCCGGCGAACCGGGGATCGCCGTCGGCTAGAAAACCTAGCTCGTGCAGCCGCAACAGGCTCGCGTCGAGGGTGTGGCCGCCCATCGCGGCCGTGAAGCTGCCCAGCTCGGCATTCCAGCAGCGCTCGGCGATCACCTCGTGCAAGTGGGTCGCGTGACCGCGCCAGTACCGGGCGCGGTCGGCGAGGCCGAGGTGCGCCGCGATGCGCGCCAGCCGGTCGCACCCCGCCCAGCACATCACGCTGGAGAAGGTGTGCACCCGCGCCGCGCCGCGTCGCTCCCAGATGCCGGCGTCGGGTTGGTCGAACAACTTCGCCGCGCGCTCACCGAGCGGCTCGAGCCGTTGGAACAGGGCCTCGTCACCCCGGCGCACCAGCCGCCGGTCGAAGAAGACGTGGGTCGCGGCCAGGATGGCGGCGCCGTAGACGTCGTGCTGGGCCTGGTGGTACGCCTGATTGCCGACCCGCACGGGCCCCATGCCGCGATAGCCGGGCAGGGAATCGACTTGTCGCTCGTCGGTGACCGGGTGCCCGCTGACGGTGTACAGCGGCTGCAGCGGCCCGGCTTCCTTGTCTGCGACGAGATTGAGGATGTAGCCGAGGTAGCGCTCCATTGTCTGGGTGGCGCCGAGCCGGTTCAGGGCGTTGATCACGAAGTACGCATCGCGCAGCCAGCAGTACCGGTAGTCCCAGTTGCGGGTGCTGCCGGCCGCTTCGGGGATCGACGTCGTCATCGCCGCGACGATCGCTCCCGTATCCTCGAACACGTTGAGCTGCAGGGTGACGGCCGCGCGAATCACCGCATCCTGCCATTCGAAGGGAATGGCCAGGGAGCGGACCCAGTCGCGCCAGTACGCGGCGGTCTCCTGGACGAAGTGGCCCCCGACGTCTGCCACGGCGCCCTGCACGGTTTCGTCC